>PANX01000060.1 GCA_002707795.1 Maricaulis sp. | reverse complement strand
GCAATCCGCAATGCACGGCAAGGAGGCCCGCCAACATGAAATGCCCCGTCGACGATGAAACCCTGGTGATGACCGACCGCAACGGTGTCGAGATCGATTATTGCCCGAAATGCCGGGGCGTCTGGCTCGACCGCGGCGAGCTGGACAAGATCATCGAGCGCAGCGCATCTGCCGCGCCCGTCCAGCCGTCCGCGCCCGCGCGCGAACCGCGCCGCGAGGAGCGTCATCACGATGACCGCCGCTATGGCGACCAGCGCCGCTACAAGAAGCGCGAGAGCTTCCTCAGCGAACTCTTCGACTTCTGATCCCGAGACAAAAAAATGCCCGGCCGGAGCCGGGCATTTCCTTTTGCAGATACCGCTGCCAGCTTACCAGCTGTAGCGGATCCGGCCGTAGACATAGCGGCCGGAGAAGCCGAAGGGCGAGAAGCCGGAGAAGGGGAAGATCCGGCTGAACGTGCCGTCCAGCGCCGGGGTTTCCGCCGTCACGTCCGGATACTCGTCGAACAGGTTGTTGGCGCCGAAGGCGACATTAAGCCCGTCCGTGATGTCGGCCGAGAATTCGGCATCGACAATGGTCTTCGGCGAGAGCACCTCGTCGCCCGAACCGTCGGCCGCCGTGCCCGGATCGACCGTTTCGCCGAAGCGCGTCGCCCGCACATAGCCGGCAAACGGACCGCGCGACCAGTCGACCGACCCGATCAGCTTGTTCTCCGGCTGGCCGACCTCGAAGCGGGCGATCTCGCGCCGCGCGAAGAGGGAGACACCCGGCAGGACTTCCGAGGTCGGGGCGTCGGTGACTTCGGTGTCGGTGAAATTGGCACCGAAGGTCAGGTCGAAATCACCCCAGTCGGCGGTCTCGAAGCCATAGCTGGCGACCACATCGACGCCGCGGGTTTCCGTTTCCACACCATTGATGAAGAAGCGGGCGCTGGTGATGTTGGTGATGCCGGCATTGACCAGCAGGGCTTCCACATCCGGGCCGGAGAGGTTTTCCGACAAGACGATGCGGTCGTCGATGTCGATGGCATAGGCATCCACCGTCAGCGTGAACCCGCCCTGGGCGAAGACCAGACCGCCGGAGATGTTCAGCGATTCCTCGGCTTCCAGCGGCTCACCGCCCAGCGCGGCTGCGACCGGGCTGGTGGCCGGGAAGGTGCCGACCTCGACCGGGACCGGCGGCGTGCCGGTGAACACGGTCGATGTGGAGGTGAAGTAGGCCTGCTGCAGCGAGGGCGCCCGGAAGCCGTTCGACACGGCCCCGCGCAGCGCCAGCGCGTCGGTCAGCTGGTAGCGGGCCGCCAGCTTGCCGGTGACGGTTTCGCCGAAGTCGGAATAGCTTTCCGCCCGCGCCGCCGCGGACACGGTGAAGCGGTCGGTGACGTCGGTTTCCAGATCGATATAGGCGGCGATGGAATCGCGGTCCTCGTCGATCGCGTTGGACGGCTGGAAGCCCGGGAAGACCTGGCTGCCGGTGGCGAGGATCTCGCCATTGGGACCGGTCACCCCGCCATTGATGTAGGAGGCTTCTTCACCGGCCTCGATCTCGTAGCTTTCCAGGCGGTATTCCAGGCCGACGGCGACGCTCAGCGGGCCGGCGAAGGCGTCGACGGCGTAATTGCGCTGGAAGTCGGCATTGGCGGTCAGCTGGTCATAGATCAGCGCACCGGCATCGAAGCTGGTCGGGCTCGAGGCCCCCATCGAGGTGTTGACCGAGTTCTCCACGCCATAGCCCAGCTCGTTGCGGCCATAGCCCAGGCTGAAATCATAGCCCCACTCGGCCCAGTCGCCGCGCACGCCGCCCAGCACGGAGATGTCTTCGACGTCCGTGGTGATGTAGGGCAGGAAACCGTCCGGATAGATTGCCGGGACATTGCGCGAATCCGAGGCGCGGCGATAGAAGCCGGCGCCCTGGCCGTCGCGCTGCTGATAGCTCGCCCAGCCATAGAGTTCGGCATCGGCATTGATCGGCAGGCCGGCATTGGCGAACAGGCTCAGCGCTTCCGACGCCGACAGGCCGAAACGGTGATTGATCCGGTCGAAGCTCTGCTCGCGCGGGTCGAGACCGCCGCCGGGCAGGGAGGGGTATTGCTGGCGGGTGTCCGGACCGGCGCGATTGGTGGGTTCGCGGTCGCGGTATTCCGCCGACAGGGTGAGGAAGCCTTCCGCGCCGAGCGGCAGGCCGACCCAGCCGGACAGGCTGGTCGTGTCGCCGTCCGAGGCCGAGCGCGGCTGGTCGACGAGCGGGATGTCGGTGGCGTACTGGCCGAAGCTGGCCGTCACCTGGCCGCCCTCGCGCGCTTCACGCAGGCCGACATTGATCACGCCGGCGATGGCGTCGGAACCGTACTGGGCCGAAGCGCCGTCGCGCAGCACTTCCACGCGGCCGATGGCCGAGACCGGAATGGTGTTGAGGTCGACGGCCGAGGAGCCGCGTCCGACCGAACCGTTCAGATTGACCAGGGCCGAGGCGTGGCGCCGGCGGGAGTTCACCAGCACCAGCGTCTGGTCCGGACCCAGGCCGCGCAGCGTGGCCGGGCGCACATGGTCGGTGCCGTCGGTGATCGCCGGCTGCGGGAAGTTGAAGGAGGGCAGGGCGTAGGACAGGGCCACATTCAGCTCGGTCGAGCCGTTGTTTTCCAGCGTGCCGGCCGAGATCACGTCGACAGGCGCCGTGCTTTCCAGGGCGGTGCGGCCTTCGGCACGCGTACCGGTGACGACGATGACGTCTTCCGCCGACTGGGCGACGGCTGACGCTGCGGTCAGGGCGCCCAGGGCGACGCCGAGAAGCAGGTGTTTCATGAAAATCCCCTCTTGTTTTTACGGGTATTGGGTTTGAATCGACCATCCGTGGGGCCGGGTTGGACCCGCCATTTGGGGCCTTTTGCAACCGATACAAGAATGTGACGGGAGTTTGACACTGCCCTGTGTGCGTTATGCCACACTTTCGGGAAGGCTTAAGTCAACAGGTGTTGACATAGCCGGTTCCGCAGGCTGTGTAGCTTTCTGCGGCCGCACGATACGCCGCCAGACGCGCCATGAGCGAGTAGCCACGAGAAAGCCCATGTCCCTTCAAGTCCTGTCCCGTCCCGCCATCGCCGCCCTCGCGCTGGTGTCCGTCCTGAGCGGCCGGGAATCCGCTTCGGCCCAGACGCTTCCGTTCGAGGCGGTCGAGCCGGAGAAGACGTGGACACTCGATATCGGGGGTGGAGCCGTCTACGGCTTCACACCCGGCGGCGACGATCCCAATTCGGTGAACACAATCCCCTGGGGAGCGTTCAGCTATCGCGACCGGCTCTACGCCAACGGGCTGGACGGTGTCGGCTACAACATCATCAAGCGAAGCGACCTGCGGGCCGGAGTGCAGCTGCGTCCCGCCTATTCGGTGGAGTCGACCCTGGAAGGGCTCGACAGTCCCGATCTGGGGGCCGATGCCGCCGTCTACGCCTTCCGGGCCCTGCCGGGGAATTTCGTCGTCGGCGGGCGGATCGCGCACGACGTGACCGGGGTGTCCGACGGAACGAGTTTCTTCGCCTCGCTGAGCCGTCAGGACGTCACCCGGGTCGGCCTGCTGCAGACGACACTCTACGGCCGCGGTGCCGACCAGGGCCGGGCGCAGGCCTATCTCGGTGTGTCCGAAACGGCGTCCCTGGAGAGCGGGATCGACGCCTTCGATGCCGATGGCGGGTTGCATGCCGTCGGCGCCGCCGCACTGTTGATGGTGCCGCTGGGCGATCATTTCGGCGTCGGGGGATTCGTGAACTACGAACGTGCGACCGGATCGGCTGCCGACAGTCCTTTGACCGAACTGAGCGAAAACGGTGCAGACCGCTATCGCTGGGGTCTGGTTGTGGTTCGCCGTTTCTCGTCGGCGAACTGATCGCAGTTCATCGTGCGCACCTGTTTATATCCGCGCGCGCGTGTACCTGTTTCATGCACGCGTGCGGAGAGCTCGATGACCATACTGAAAGTGTGTGCAACTGGGCGCCCGGTTCTTCTGGTCAAGCCGGTTTCCGGCCGCTAATAACCGGGTGAAGCGTTAACGCGCGGGGAGAATCCATGTTCTACGGCGTCAGCCTCACCGCCATCCTGGTGGCGCTCTGGCTCACCCTTTCGGGGAGCTATACCCTGAGCGGCGACTATCCCATCGTGATGGGACTTGGCGTGATCTCGATCGTGATCGCCGTCGCCCTGACCTTTCGCATGCGGATCGTCGACCGCGAGACCGTGCCGGTCGCACCGGCGCCGGCCCTGTTCGGTTACTGGTCCTGGCTGGGCGGCGAGATCGTCAAGGCCAATCTCGCTGTCACCCGCCTGGTGATGAAGCCGGAAATCGACATCGAGCCGCGCCTGGTGCGCGTGCCGGCGCAGCAGCGCTCGGGCCTGGGCCTGTGCGTGTTTGCCAACTCGATCACGCTGACGCCGGGCACGGTGACGGTCGATATCGAGGATGACGGTTTCCTGGTCCACGCGCTGGACACGTCCTTCACCGACCCGGCCGGCTTTGCCGAAATGGGCGCGCGCGCCGACAGCGCCACCGATGGCCGCCGCAAGGAGGTGAAGTGATGGAGTGGGTGAATTTCGTCATCGCGCTCGGCGTAGCCGCCGCCATGGCCATCATGCTGGCGCGCCTGTTCGCCGGCCCGACCCTGTATGACCGCGTTCTCGCCGTGAACTCCTTCGGCACCAAGACCGTGCTTTTCCTGCTGGTCTTCTCCGCCATTGCTGGCCGCCAGGACGCGATCGACATCGCCATTCTCTACGCGCTGATCAATTTCGTCGCGACCATCGCGATCCTGAAATTCTTCCGCTACCGCTCGCTGGAAATCGCCCTGGCGCAGATGTCCCTGCGCAAGGCGCTCGACGGGGAGTACGAGAAATGAACTGGGGCGAGATCCTTCAGTACGCACTCTTCGCCGGCTCCGTCGCGGCGATGACGACGGGCCTGGTCTTCGTGCTCGCCGGCGCGATCGGCGTCATCCGCCTGCCGGACTTCTACACCCGCATGCACGCCGCCGGCGTGACCGACACGCTGGGCGCGGAACTGATCACCCTCGGTCTCATCCTGCAGGCGCAGGACTGGCAGACCGTCGCGAAACTGCTTCTGGTCGGTCTCCTGGTCTTCCTGACCAGCCCGACCGCATCGCATGCCATCGCCAATGCCGCGCACCGGGCCGGACACAAGCCGCGCCTGTCGCGCTTCCACCCGGCGCACCCGGCAGAAGCCGGCAAGGCGAGCGGGGAGGGCCATTAAATGGACCACACCGATCTCACCCAGTATCTGGACTATGTGCTGATCGCCATGCTGCTGGCGGTGGGCTTTGCCATTGTCCGCCTGCGCAATCTCTTCGCCGTGGTCATGCTGACCGGCGTCTATTCGCTGCTCTCGGCCGCCTGGTTCGTCTCGCTCGATGCGGTCGACGTGGCCTTCACCGAAGCGGCCGTCGGCGCGGGCATTTCCACCGTGCTGATGCTGGGCGCCATGCTGCTGACCGCCCGCGAGAGCGAGCCGGCCGGTGCCAAGCGTCACTGGGCGGCCCTGGCCGTCGTGGTGGCGGCAGGCGCGGCGCTGTTCTTCGCCATTCCCGACATGCCAGTTTATGGCGATCCGAACTCGCCGGCCAACTCCTATGTCGGCATGGATTACATGAGCTCGACCCCGAACGAGATCGCCGTGCCCAATGTGGTCACCGCGGTGCTCGCCTCCTACCGGGGCTATGACACATTCGGCGAGACCGTCGTGATCTTCACCGCCGCGCTCGGTGTGATGCTGCTGCTGGGCTTCGGTACCGGCCGCCGCGAGGACGACGATGACGCGGCCGCCGGCAAGGCCGCAAAAGCCGCGAAGACGGAGGACAAGGCATGAGCCCGCACCTGATCCTGCGCGTCGTCTCCAAACTCCTGATCCCGATGATCGTGGTGTTCGGCTTCTATGTGCAGTTCCACGGCGATTTCGGCCCGGGCGGCGGCTTCCAGGCCGGCGTCATCATCGCGGTCGCGGTGATCCTCTACGCCCTGATCTTCGGCATGGAAGAGGCCCGCCGGGCCGTGCCGCCGGCCGTGGTGCGCTACGGCGCCGCGCTGGGCGTGCTGATCTATGCCAGTGTCGGCGTCGCCACCCTGTTCATGAACGGGGCCGGCGAACCGCTGAACTTCCTCGACTATGACGCGCTGCATCCCGACCAGGGCCAACATACCGGCCAGCACTACGGCATCCTGCTCGTCGAGCTGGGCGTGCTGACCACGGTCGCCTCGGTGATGCTGGCAATCTTCTACGCCTTCGCCGGCCGCGTGCCGGACATTCCGGACGAGGAGTGGTGAGCATGCTGGAAATCATCCTCGAACGCTTCAGCTACATCCCGATCATCATCCTGATGATGACGGGCCTGTATGTGGTGATCGCCACCGGCAATCTGGTGAAACGCCTGGTCGGCCTGTCGCTGTTCCAGACCTCGGTCTTCCTGCTCTACATCACCATGGGCAAGGTGTTCGGCGGCCAGCCGCCGATCATCGCCGGCGATGCGCATGGCGGGGATGCCGGCCATGGCGCCGACGCGGCTGCCGGATATGGTGCCGAAGCCGCCGCCGGTCATGCCGCCGAAACGGCACACCACGTCGCCGAAATCGCGTATTCAAACCCGCTGCCGCACGTCCTGATCCTGACCGCGATCGTTGTCGGCGTGGCGACCCTGGCCGTCGGCCTGGCGCTCGTCGTCCGCATTCGCGAGGCCTATGGCACGATCGAGGACGACGCGCTCAATGCGGCCGATTATTCCCTTGAGACCGGGAGTGCCGAATAAATGGACATGCTGGCCTCTCTCCTGCCGGCAGGCATTGCCGTGCATGCGCCTGCGCTGATTGTCGTCATTCCGCTGATCATGGCGGCCGTGGCGGCCTTCATGCCGAAGGGCCTCTGGGCCTGGGGCGTGACCCTCGTCACGGCGATCGCTGTGGCGGTGCTGTCGCTGAACATTCTCGGCCAGGTCTCGACCGGCGGGGTGATTTCCTATGCCATGGGCGGCTGGCTGCCGCCGGCCGGCATCGAGCTGCGCGTCGACATGCTCAACGTGCCGCTGCTGCTCCTGGTGGGCATTGTCGGCCTCTTGTGCGTCATCTACGCCCTGCCGTCGGTCGCCGACGAGATCGCGAAGAAGCAGCAAGCGCTCTTCTATTCCGCCTTCCTGGTCTGCTTTGCCGGCCTGCTGGGCGTGACGATCACGGGCGACGCCTTCAACGTCTTCGTCTTCCTGGAAATCTCCTCGATCTCCACCTACACGATCATCGCCATGGGCGCCGGCAAGGACCGCCGCGCCCTGACCGCCAGCTATAACTACCTGGTGCTCGGCACGATCGGCGCGACCTTCTTCGTCATCGGCGTCGGCTTCCTCTACATGGCCACCGGCACGCTCAACATTGCCGACATGGCCGCCGTGCTGGAACAGAACGGGCATGACCGCGTCACCCAGGCCGCCTTCGCCTTCATCGTGGTGGGGCTGGGCCTCAAGGCCGCAATGTTCCCGCTGCATGTCTGGCTGCCCAACGCCTATGCCTTTGCGCCGAACTTCGTCACCGCCTTCCTGGCCTCCACGGCCACCAAGGTCGCCTTCTACGCGCTGATCCGCTTCGTCTTCTCGGTCTTCCACCCGGAAGTGAACTTCGTCGCGATGTCCTTCACCTGGCTGTTCGCCGTGGTCGGCGTGGTGGCGATGATGGTGGCCTCGATGCAGGCGGTCTTCCAGACCGATGCGCGGCGCCTTCTGGCCTATTCCTCGGTGGCGCAGGTCGGCTACATGATGCTGGGTCTGGGCATGGGCACCGCGGCCGGCCTGTCGGCCAGCATGCTGCACCTGATGAACCACGCCCTGATGAAGGGCGCGCTGTTCATGGCGCTGGGCGCCTTTGCGCTGAATTTCGGCGTACGCCGGGTCAAGGATCTCGCCGGTCTCGGCCAGACCATGCCGGCCTCCTCGGCGGCCTTCACCGTCGCCAGCCTGTCGCTGGTCGGTGTGCCGCTGACGGTGGGCTTCACCTCGAAATGGTATCTGGTCACCGCCGCGCTCGAGCGCGGCTGGTGGTGGGCGGTTGCCGCACTGATGATCTCCTCGCTGCTGGCGCTGGCCTATGTGGCCCGGCTCCTGTCGGCGATCTGGATGGAAACGCCGCCGGCCGGCAAGGCGGGCATTGCGCCGGCCCGCCGCCTGGCGCCGTGGATGGTGCTGGCCCCGATGAGCCTCCTGGCCTTCGCCAATATCTACTTCTTCTTCCACGCCGACCCGCTGGTCGGCCTGGCCCGCGCGGCCGCCAATGCCGTGATGGGAGGAAACTGAGCCGATGTGGACTCCTGAACTCTCCCTTGCCCTGGCGCTGGCCATCCCGGCCATCGGCGGTGTCGCCGTGGCGCTGCTGGGCAAGTATCCCAATCTGCGCGAAGGCGCGACGCTGGTCTCTGCCGTCCTTCTGGCGCTGAATGTCGCCTATCTGGTCGAGATCGCGCCGGGCCATCCGGTCCTGGAACTGGCAACGCTGGCGCCGGGCCTGCACCTGGTCTTCCGCCTGGAACCGCTGGGGGCGCTGTTTGCCGCAGTGGCCTCGGGCCTGTGGATCGTCAACTCGCTCTATTCCATCGGCTATATGCGCGGGAATAACGAGAAGAACCAGACGCGCTTCTATGTCTGTTTCTGCATCGCCATCGGGGCCGCCATGGGCGTGGCCCTGTCCGGCAACCTGTTGACGATGTTCCTCTTCTACGAAGTGCTCACCCTGTCGACCTATCCGCTGGTCACGCACAAGGGTGACGCGAACGCCAAGCGCGGCGGCAAGATCTATCTGTCCATCCTGCTGGGCACCTCGATCGGCCTCTTGCTGCCCGCCGTGATCGCGACGCACTTCCTCGCCGGTTCGACCGATTTCGTTGCCGGTGGCCTCTTGGCCGTCAACGAGGTGACGCCCGCCATCGCCGGCGTGCTGCTGGTGCTGTTCGCCTTCGGGATCGGCAAGGCGGCGCTGATGCCGGTTCACCCCTGGCTGCCCAACGCCATGGTCGCACCGACACCGGTCTCGGCCCTGCTGCACGCCGTGGCCGTTGTGAAGGCCGGCGTGTTCGCCATGCTGAAAGTGGGCACCTACATCTTCGGTCCCGCCCTGATCGCCGCCACGCCGACCTCGGACGCGCTGGCCTGGATCGCCGGTGTCTCCATCGTGCTGTCCTCGGTCGTCGCGATGACCAAGGATAATCTGAAGGCCCGGCTGGCCTTCTCCACCGTCTCCCAGCTCTCCTATGTCACGCTGGGCGTGATGCTGGCCTCGCCGCTGGCCATGCTGGGCGGAGCGCTGCAGATCGTCATGCACGCCTGGGGCAAGATCACCCTCTTCATGAGCGCGGGCGCGATCTACACCGCCACCAAGAAGACCGAGATCTCGCAGATGGCGGGCCTGGGCCGCTACATGCCCTGGCTGTTCATCGCCTACACGGTCGGCGCGCTGTCGATCATCGGCCTGCCGCCGCTGGGCGGCACCTGGCCCAAGCTCTTCCTGATGCAGGGCGCCTGGGAATCCGGTCACGGCCTGCTGATCGTGGCGCTGGTGGCCTCGTCCATCCTCAATGTCGCCTATCTGCTGCCGCTCTCGGCGCGCGGTTTCTTCTCCGCGCCGGAAGAGGCCAAGCTGAAGAAGACGCCGCCCATGCTGGTCATCCTGCCGCCGGTCATCACGGCTGCGGGCGTGCTGGTGCTGTTCTTCCTGATCGGGCCGCTGCGCGACTATCTCGCGCCGGTCTTCCTGTCCTCGTCCCTTGCTGCGGAGGCCGCCCTGTGAGCGATCAATCCGGCAAACACGATGAACTCGTGCATCCCGCGGCCCGGCCCTTTTTGTGGCTGGACGCGAAATGGCTGAAATCCTCGATGCTGTGGATCCTGCTGGTCCTCGCCCTCGGCTTTGCGGCGATCGACCTCTTCCACCATCGCCATGAATACGTGCATGTGGCCGAGACACCGGGCTTCTACGCCCTGTGGGGTTTCGGCTCCTTCGTGCTGGCCGTGATGGTCGGCTGGTTCGTGATCCGCGGCTTCCTGGGCCGTGAGGAAGACTATTGGGACGGGGAGGGCGACCAATGATCGAGGCCCTCTACGACGTCTCTCCGGCCTGGCCGGTCATCATTGCCGGCCTGATCGCGGCCGCCGTGCCGAACCATCATGTGCGCAAGGGCCTGGCCCTGATCGCACCGGTGCTGGCGGGCTTTCTCTGGTTCAACGTGCCCTCCGGCGTTCATACCGGCGGCATTATCGAACTGGGCGGGTTCACGCTGGAAACCTTCCGCTATGACGGCCTGTCCCGCATCTGGGGCCTGATCTTCATCATCGCCGCCTTCATCAATGCGCTCTACGGCCTGCATTCCAGAGACCGCGTCGGCGATGCCTCCGGCCTGATCTATGCCGGTGCCGGCCTCGGCGCCGTCTTCGCCGGCGATCTCCTCTCGCTCTTCTTCTTCTGGGAGCTGACGGCGATTTCCTCGGTCTTCCTGATCTGGGGCTCCAAAACCAACGAAGCCTACAAGGCGGGCCTGCGCTATCTGGCGATCCACGTCCTGTCCGGCGTCATGCTGCTGGCCGGCGCCGTGATCCACTCCGCCGATACCGGCAGCTGGGCGTTTGACGAGAGCCTCTCGGTGAACACGCTGGGCGGTTTCCTGATCTTCCTCGCCTTCGGCATCAAGTGCGCCTTCCCCTTCCTGCACAACTGGCTGCAGGACGCCTATCCCAAGGCGACGGTCACGGGCGCCGTGGTGCTCTCGGCCTTCACCACCAAGCTGGCCGTCTACGCCCTGGCGCGCGGCTATGCCGGGACCGACATGCTGATCTGGATCGGCGCGGTCATGACCGCCTTCCCGGTCTTCTTCGCCGTGGTCGAGAACGATCTCAGGAAGGTCCTGTCCTACTCGCTGAACAACCAGCTGGGCTTCATGGTGGTCGGCATCGGTGTCGGTACCGAGCTCGCCATCAATGGCGCCGCGGCCCACGCCTTCGTGCACATCATCTACAAGGCGCTCCTGTTCATGAGCATGGGGGCGGTGCTCTACCGCGTCGGCACCGTGAAGGCGTCCGAACTGGGCGGTCTCTTCAAGACCATGCCGGCGACCGCGATCTTCTGCATTATCGGCGCCGCCTCGATCTCGGCCTTCCCGCTCTTCTCCGGCTTTGTCGCCAAGGCGATGACGCTGGCGGCGGTGGCGCACGAGGGACACTACATCGTCTGGTTCATCCTGCTGTTCGCCTCGGCGGGCGTGCTGGAGCACTCGGGCATCAAGATCCCGTACTTCGCCTTCTTCGCCCACGACAAGGGCCACCGCGTCCGCGAGGCGCCGGTGAACATGCTGATGGCGATGGGGATTGCCGCGCTGATGTGCGTCTATCTGGGCTGGCCCGACATGTTCGGCATCCCGGGCGGCTATCGTGCGCTCTACAATCTCACGCCCTTCCCGGAGGTGGCGAACGAGTATCCCATGTGGACCTTCGACCACGTGGTCGGCCAGATGCAGCTCCTGCTCGCCGCGCTCTTCGCCTTCGCCTTCCTGGTGCGGATGAAGTGGTATCCGGACGAGAAGCGCTCGATCAATCTCGACTTCGACTGGGTCTATCGCCGGGCCCTCGACGGCACGGCCCGCTGGGGTCACGCCATGTTCGGCCGGCTGTGGGCTTCGATCGGCAATGTGCTGGCCGCAGCGCGCACCCGGATCGGTGGCCGGCTGTTCCAGGCATTCAGTCCTATGGGGGCGATCAGCCGGGATATCCCCTCTGGCATGCTGGCGATCTGGACCAGCGCGCTTTTGGCCATCGTCCTGATCATCGCCTATATCGCCCCTTAAACTCCAAGGGGTTAGAGCAGAAACGAGGGCGTCACACGCAAGGGTGGCGCCCTCTTTCTTTGCAACGCTAATAGGAATATTATCCCCACCGGGCGTAGTCCACCTAGCCTTTCACTCACGCCGCGGCCGCCATTCGAGGCCGCGCGAGACCGGGAGTGCAGGATGGAACGAGCGATGGAAAGACTGGCCGACGATGTGGCCCGGGCCCGCCTGGCGCAGAGCGCGGCGGCCTATGCTTTCGGGGTGCCGCAGCAGGATCTCGAGGCGCCGACACGGCATTCGAGAGAGGCCGCGCTGGCGCGTCAGGTGGCGATGTATCTCGCCCATGTCGCCTTCGAACTGCCGCTGACCCGCGTCGGTCAGGCCTTCGGCCGCGACCGCTCCACCGCTGCCCACGCCTGCCACCGTATCGAGGACCGGCGCGACGATCGCGAGTTCGATGCCTGGATGGATGCGCTGGAGGAAAGCCTGCGGGGCACGCCGCGCATCCTGGTGCAGTCCGGCGGGGAGGAGGGGGCATGAGCGCGCCGCGCTGGATGCGGGCCCTGTCGCGCCGCGGCGCCATCCTTCTGTCTCATGCCGGTTCGCACGCCGTGTTCGCCGGCCCCGACCGCCGCCGCCGCCCGCTCGCCCGGCTGACACCCGCCCAGATGCGCGAGGCGGAGACGAAGGGCTGGCTCGCCCGCTCCGGCGACGGCTACACCCTCTCGGCGGCCGGTCATGTCGCACGATGTCACACCAATAGGTCACCCATGGTGCAGCAATGTCGCCTTGTCGAGCGTCCTGTGATGCGCGAATGCGGGCGTATCGAGACGGTCACGGCCAATGCGCTGGAAGGCCCGCTGGGCAAGTGGTCCGGCCTCCTGGGCCCCGCCGAATGCAATGCCGCGGAACGCTTTCTGGCCGATTATCACCGCTCCAGCCTGACCCAGCGCACCACCCGCAACTGGTCCCCCACAGCCCCGCGCCGCGGCGAGGGGCCGCGCCGGGGTCCGGACGACGCCACGCTGGGCGCCATCGCCGCAAAGGACCGTGTTTTCAAGGTGCTGGACGCGCTGGGACCGCAACTGGCGAAGATCGTCGAGGCGGCGCTGATCCGCGAGGAGAGCCTCGCCGCCATGGAGCGCCGCTTCGGCTGGGGCCAGCGCTCCGGCGGCACCGCCGTCAAGCTCGCCCTGGGGCGGCTGGCGGAAATCTATGGCTCGGGGGGAGGGCGTGCCCGTGCGGACGTCAGGCTTCCGCCGCAGCGCGGATGCGGCCGATCATCGAGGTCAGCCCGTTGGAGCGTTGCGGGGAGAGGTGTTCGGACAGGCCGATCCGCTTGAGCACTTCGCGCGCATCGACCGACAGGATGTCCGCCGGCGTACGGCCGGAATAGAGCCGCAGCAGGAGGGCTGCGAGACCGCGCACGATATGGGCATCGCTGTCGGCCCGGAAGGTGAGGATATCCTCGCCCGGCTCGGTGACCAGCCAGACCTGGCTGACACACCCCTTCACCTTGTTGGCGTCGGTGCGGTCGCTCCCGGGCATGTCGGGCAGGGCCTTGCCCATGTCGATGAGATACTTGTACCGCTCCTCCCAGTCGCCCAGGAGGTCGAACTCGTCGACGATATCTTCGATCTCGGAATGGATGTCGCTGTGTGCCGTCATGTCAGGGCCGACGTAGTGCGGCCGTGGCGGCAAGGCAAGCATCCGGTGCGGTACTGGACAGCATTCCCGTGGTGGGGGAAGCGTCAGGAATTGCGTTCGGCCTCGTGCTCGACGAGCGCGGCTTCGATCCGGGTGGCGGCCATGTCGGTCAGGAAACCGCCAAGCCGGGCGGCCTCGCGGCCGGCATCGCACAGGGCGGCATTGTCCTCACACCAGGCGCTGACGGGTTCGCCGGCATCGATCCGGGTCTCGGCCAGGTTTTGCGGCAGGTCGAAGGCCTCGCCCGCGAAATCGCGGGGCACGAACACGCTGACGACGGCAAGCCAGAGGGCTGCGCGCAGCAAGAACATCATGATCGGCCTCCTTCTTATTGGCACCCGAAAGGCGAGAACCTTCCCAGTGCAGGATCGAGGCTAGTCGAAGAGGCGAAGTATAGCGAGCGAATCCGCCGTTAACCAAAAATGTCGTGCAAATATGGATCAGCGTTTTTTTGTAAAATTTGCCCGCAGTTTTATCTTGTCCCTGATCGAGACACTTTTTGTTAACACGTCGCCATTCCAGCCGCTCAAATGCGGTCTATTCCGACGTATCCGCCGTATCGAGGCAGCGGCTGACATCGAGCAGGGCATGCTCGGCGATGCAGAAACTGTCCTCATACTTGAAATGCCCGGCGGCAACGCATTGCTGGAGATCCAGCCGGACCCAGGCCAGGCAACGCTCCACCATCGGATCGCTGAGCAGGCTGTCGATCGCGGCATCGGTATCGGCACCGGTGTCCTGAAGCGATTGCAGGGCAGCGACCGAAAGAATGCGGCCGACGCGGGAACGGTCGGGGTCCGGAATCGCTTCGCCGACGGTCAGCGAAAGCTGCGGCGTCAGCGTGTCGTCGACCGGCGTGGCCATGTCCAGCGGCGCGATGCGCTCGAACAGCGCCGAGGCGGGGACCGCAGCGCCGAGGCTGCTGCCGGACGACAGGCGCAGCGTGTCCGGAAGTGTCAGCGGGCTTTCGGTCAGCTCGGAGATCGCCGCCAGACGTTCAGCCCGGTCGCGATAGACCCGGTTGGCCCAGCGCTCCGACTGCAGCGAGTAGGCGGCCGAGCGGTAGCGCTCGGACACTTCGCGGATCTCGGCATTGTCGCGCCCCACGGCATCGATCACCGAATCCTGGGCGTCGCCGGCCGCCGAGAAACTGGTTGCGAAGGCCGGATCGTTCATCAGGCCGGACATGGCGGCATTGGGCCCGTAATAGTCGGCCAGCTCGCGGACCTGGTCGATATAGTCCGGGTGATGCGCGGCAATGATCGAGGCGTAGGCGATCCAGGCGGGCGCCAGCCTGTCTTCGCCGTAAAAGGCGGAGAGCCGGTCCATCGCCATATCGAGATCGTCGCCCGATCCGATCGGCGCTTCGCGCAGATCGGCGACGACGCCGTGATAGGCGGCATACTGTCCGGCGGAGCGGCGAACCATGCCTTCGGTCCGGGGCGGTGCAATGTCGAGCTGGAGCTGCGGAGCGGGGGCGCTGCCGGCGGCCGTTTCCGGCGCCGGTTCTGCCGCGTCCTGGGCGACGGACATCGTGAGGACGAGCGCCGTGAGCGAACTGACAAACATTCAAAGACTCCTGACACGTCCCGCAAGCATATTGCCTTGTCCGGCGAACAGCGCCAAGTGTCCATGCGTGATGAATTATTCGAAGGCCTGCCCGTTCAGAAAAGTAAACGAGCCGGTCCCTGGATTCAGCATTTGTTAACGATGAAGGCGAAGATTCCCGCATACAGGAATCAGGTGGCAGTCCCTACCGGTTGAGAGATGGACCCGAAGAGCGACGATATCACGGCCTGGATCGCCCGCCGCGGTGGCGTGATTGTCAATCTGGTATGGATTGGCACGCTGGCGGCTGCCGCGCCGCAGGTCTGGCCTCTGCTGGGCGGTGCCGAATGGATGCGCGCGCTCGGTCTGACGGCGCTCGCCCTGCCTGCCATTGCCGGTCTCATCCTGCTGCCGCGCCTCATTCATCCTTTCGAACGCTTTCTCCTGGCGATGATCTGGACGGCCTTTGCGGCCGGGATCGCTGTCACCGGCGGCGGGGTCACCGGCATCGGTGCACTCGCCTTCCTGCTGGCGCCGGCTGTCGCCGCGGCCAGCGGCCTGCGGGACGGCGTCGTCAAGGCGGCCTCCCTGTCCGGCCTGGCGGCGCTGGTCGTCGCGGGGCTCCAGATCACGGGATTCATTGCGCCGGCGCCGATGGCCGTCGAACTGCACCTGCCCTTCGTTCTGGGCTGCGCCCTGATGCTGGCGACCGGCTTCGGCCTCGGCGCCCTGCGCGCGGTGCGCGAAGCGGATGCGGTGCGGGCCGAAGCCGAACGGGGCCGCGTGCGTTCGAAGGCCTTCGATCATGCTCCGGCGGCGATTGTCGCCTGCGATGGCGACGGCAACATCCTTGCCGCATCGGACGCGCTGCGCGAGATGTCGCCGGGCCTGCCGCGCGAGCTGGCCGGTCTGCCGCTGTGCGATCTGGGCTTTGACGATGAAAGCCGCGCCGAACTGGCCGCGCGCGCCCGCAAGGCCGCACTGGCACCGTCGTCGGGCCATCTCGTCCTGCGGGGGCTCAGCGGCAATGAGGCCGATGTCCGTTTCCAGACCCGGCCGTTGCCGGGCGGCGGCAGTGTCGCCCTGTTCGCGGACGATCATGGGCCGGCCCTTGAAGCCCGCCTCCGCGAAGCCGAACGCGCCCGTGAAGAGGCGGAAGAGGAAGCTCGCGCCAAGTCCCAGTTCCTGGCGTCCGTCAGCCATGAACTGCGCACGCCGCTGAACGCCATCATCGGCTTCTCCGACGTCATGAAGGCGCGGCTCTTCGGGCCGATGCCGGCGCGCTATGCGGAATATGCCGACCTGATCCATGAAAGCGGCCAGCACCTGATGGAGCTGATCGGCGACGTGCTCGACATGTCGAAGATCGAGGCCGAGCGTTATGAGCTGGTGCGCGAGCGCTTCGACATCGACGAGATTGTCGGCCTTGTCGCCAAGATGATGCGTCTGCAGGCCGAAGAGGCCGGCATCACCCTGTCGGTGAAGCGCAATGATGTGGCCGTGCCGGTCATGGGCGACCGCAAGGCGCTGCGCCAGATCCTGCTGAACCTGCTGTCGAATGCGGTCAAGTTCACACCCGAAGGCGGTGCGATTGTCGTGATGGCCCGTCCGTCCGGCGGCCAGCTCGTCCTGGCGGTGGGCGATAGCGGTGTCGGGATCGACCCGGAAGAGGCCGAACGCCTTGGTCAGCCCTATCAGCAGGCCGCCAATGCCCGCGACATCGAAAAGCGTGGCACGGGCCTGGGGCTCTCGCTGGTGCGCGCCCTGGCCGAACTGCATGGCGGTCACATGTCGATCGCGTCGCGCAAGGGTGTCGGCACGACCGTGACGGTGACCCTGCCCATCCTCGCCGACAAGCGCGGTGATGTGGAAACCTGGCCGGCCGGTACGGTCGCCGGTCTGGATGTGCGGCAGCAGATCGAGCGGGCCCAGGCCGCGTCGCAGGACATCACGGCCACGCCGTCGACCGGACGTACCGGCACGGAATCCTGACCGCTAGAAGCCTCCCATCGACATTGAGGTCGATGGAACGGGGCCGGCTTTTTTAGCGGTCGCATTTTGGGACCGCAGAACCGGTGCCCACTTCTGCTGAAAATGCCGGGCTCTTGGCGGTCGCATTTTCGAACCGCAGAACCGGTGCCCACTTCTGCTGAAAATGCTCGCTAGCTCCGCGGAACCGTCAGATTGCCCGAGCGCACGAAAGCGCGGGCGGCGCCGAAATCGCCGATCTCGAAATAATAGTGACCGACCGTGTCGCCGTGCCCGTCGATCAGCTCTATGCGGGCCGTCTCGCGCGGGTCGCGGGCGATGATGGCGTCCACGGCGCTTTCGGGGAAGTGGAAGACCAGGCCGGTCCCGCCGGCGCTCAGGGCAGCCTGTTCGGCGGCGGTGCCGCGGCCGCTGGCCCAGACCAGCGCGCGGGCATAGTCCGGCGGCGTCCAGTCGGCCCATTCAGCACCCGCCGGAGCGGGGAAGTGGCCGTCCAGCGTCGGGTCGTACAGGTCCGGCTCCCGGCGCATGTCGCGCAGCACGAGAACAGCGGAGACCGCCCCCGGGGTTGCGGGCATGGCGGCGGAGAAGCGAATGCGGTCATCGAGACGGCTGAGGCCGACACGCAGCGTGCCGGTGTCCTGAAGCGCCGCCCAGCCGGGTTGTCCGGCAATGAAGGAGCGGGTCGCGCTCCAGCCGAAATCCTGACCGTCGAACTGCATGTCGCGCAGCCGCTGCCAGCCGATGAAGGCGTCGGCCACGCGGTGACGCAGCTCGGCGACTTCCGGCCAGCTGCAGTCCGTCGCACCGGCCTGGGCTTCGATTTCGTCGGCGTAGTCGTCCAGGGCATGGGCCGAGACGCCGTCACGCAGCAGCGTGCCGCGGGCTTGCAGCCGGGCGGCATTCAGCGCATCGCGCTGTTCGGCGGTAAACAGGCCGCAGCGTGTGTCGAGATCCAGTGCCAGCTGGCGCTCGCCGAAGATCAGGCCGGTGGCCTCATTGGCGATGGCCGGTCCGCTGGCGACCGTCAGTGCGGCGGCCAGTCCGGCAGCAGCGATCCGGCTTCTGGTTGAAAAGCGCATGTTCCGTCCCGTTCCCTACAGGTCCGGGTTTAGCAGAGACGCTTTTATGCCGCGTGAAGAAGAAGGGTTAATGCCCGGCTAAGGCATTGAGTAAAATGAAATCCCGTCTCACGCACCGGCCCTGCGGCGGCGCATGGCACCGCGCAGCAGCAGGAGAAGCGCCGCACCGAACAGCAGGAAGGCGGCATCGCGGGTGTGATCCACGGCGAGCTCCTGCACGCGCTCGAACAGGCTCGGCGGCTGGACGGTGAAGTCGAGCGGGGTCACACCGCGCGCGCTCCACACCGCCGCCCGGCCTTCCAGCGCCGACCAGAGACTGGAGCGGGCCAGCTGGCGGCCGGCGCTTTCGAAGGAGGCGATATCCGGCGCCGTCAGCGTACCGATCCAGCGGCCGGCATTACGGCGGTCCTGGAAGAGCGAGGCGACACCGACACCCAGTTCCGCCCCTTCGCGGGGCGGGGTCGCTTCGCCGTCACCGTCGTCGGCATAGGCCGCCGCAGCGAGACGCATCAGGCCGCGCTGGCCGCGCGAGCGTTCGGCGGCGCGCAGGGCGGCGCGCAACTCGTCCGGCGCATTGCGGTCGATGATCTCGAACTCGGTCGAGTTGGGCCCGACGACCAGAAGATTGTGATTTGCGGGGGCCTCTTCCTCCGCATCGCCATACCAGGCGTAGAGCCAGGCTTCGCCACCGATCAGCGCAGCGCGGGCGAGCACGGACAGGGCACCATAGCGGTCACTGTCGAAGCGGGTGGAGAACTGCACGGCGGTGCGGGCGCCCTGGTCGGCGCTGAAGGGCAGGCCCGAGGCCGCAAATGTCCGCAGGTCCGCAGTCCCGGCGAGGGACGGGTCGACCTCGATGGAGGGCCGGCCGAGACGGTCTGCCCGGATGGCGTCGGCGGCGAGGAAGGTCGCGCCGTGACCGGCAAACGAGCGCGCGCCCATCAGGCGGGCCGCTGCGGTCGCCTCGTCGATATTGCGTCCGGTGACGACAAGGCGCGGCTGGCCGTCATTGTAGAAGGCGATTTCCGGACCCTGGCTGGTTTCCGAACGCAGGGCGGCCAGGTCGGTCTCGTCCAGACGGGCAATTTCGGCGATACGCACAACGAGATCGGCATTGGCGGTGTCGCCGGAGAACAGCGGCACTTCCCCGGCGCGCAGGGCGAGGCCTTGGGCAACGAGGCTTTCCAGCGTGATGCGTTCGCGGCCGGCTTCGGTGTCCAGCGCGATGCGGCGCGGCGCTGCGAAATCGGACCCCAGCGCCTGCTCGAGCTCGCCGAGTGTCGAAAGCGGTGCGACGGGCTCCAGCGTCAGGCGCAGGCGCGAGCGGCGCGCATCGACGATCCAGCCGGTGGCGGCGTTCTCGGTCGCATAGCTGATGGTCAGGGTGTTCTCGCCCGGGCGGAAATCGGCGGAGAAGAGCGCGAAACGGGCTTCCATCGCGCGGGCCTGCGGGCGGATGACGATCGGGTCGCCGCCATTGACGCTGACCTGGATGCGGCCATCCGTGCCGTCGCTGGCCGGCCGTGCTGCCAGGCGCAGCCAGGCTTCCGAACTGACCACATGCGGCGGCAGGGTGAAACGGATATCGGCGGCCGGCAGGGAGGTGGAGAGGACAAAGGCGTCGCCGCGGCCGTCGAGATCGGCAAGCGCGCGTTCCTCCGTGTTCACCTGTCCGGCATCAAGCTGTTCGGCCGGCGCAGCCTCCTGTATCGAAGACGCCTGAATACCGGACACGCACATGGACCACGCGAAAATGGCCGCCGACACAACACGAACAAACATGGAATACTCCCTCACCCGTTTAACAGATTATTAAGCAATTGAGCGGCCATCAACGGAAATGAGCGAACTGAAGACGAAATTCTGGGTCGATGCCCTTGTCAGGCGGGCTGATACGGGTCTGGCGTCTGCCTATGTGATTCGCCGGGGAGACGAAGATGCGGGCGCCGTGCTCGTAAAGGTGGTGCTCGCGCGCGACCTGGCACAGCTCTATGTCCCGGCACGGGACGGTGAGGGAAAACGGGTGTGGACGCTGTTCCGCCGGGTTCCGGCGGGGGAAGCCGATATCGATGCCTATTGCCGGCGGCGTATCGACAATGATCCGGACATCTGGCTGGTCGAGATCGAGGACCGGGACGGGCGCCACTTCCTGACCGAGCCGGTCGAATCGGCTGAGCGGTAGAAAAACCTTAACGTCATTCCGCGATGCTGGGTGACGCCAAAACGCTCATTTCGTAACGAGACGGACGATGTTGTTCCTCTTCAACGATGTCGTGTTCGACCTGGGTGATTTGAAGTCGGTGCTGAATGACGGCAAGATGCCGCTCACACCCGCCCAGATCGATACACTTACAGTCGGCCAGCTCAATGCGCTGGTCCGCGAAGCCGTATTTGCCGATCCGGATGTCGCGCGCCGCAAGCCCGAGCATATCCGGCACCTGTGCGCGCTGATCTGCTATGTCGAGCCTGGGGCGAACGCCCTGCTGGCGGTGCGTCCCGACGGGGCGGCGAGCTGGCATGCCGTGGGACTGCGCTATGCCAATGTGCCGATCACGACACTGGCCTATCTCTGGGCCGAGCAGGCTGACGGACGTCTGACGCCCTCCAAGGCAAACAGTGCGGTCTGGACGGCAGGCAGTGAACCCTTGCCTCAGGCTACGGGAACGGGGTAACCCCCGGCTTGCATTGTCTTGCGAGCCCTGTAGATGACTTCCAATTCGACAGACGCGCCGGAATGGGCGCGCCGCCGGTCTTTCGCCATTATCTCTCACCCGGACGCCGGTAAGACCACCCTGACGGAAACCCTGCTGCTGTCCGCCGGCGCGATCCGCCTGGCCGGGCAGGTGCGGGCCCGCGGCGAGAACCGCCGTACCCAGTCGGACTGGATGAAGATCGAGCAGGAGCGCGGTATCTCGGTCTCGGCCTCGGTGATGACGTTCGAGCATCGCGGCCTGCTGTTCAACCTGCTCGACACGCCGGGCCACGAGGACTTCTCCGAAGACACCTATCGCACGCTCACCGCCGCCGACAGCGCCATCATGGTGCTGGACGCCGCCAAGGGTGTGGAGCCGCGCACGCTGAAACTGGTCGAGGTCTGCCGCCTGCGCGACATCCCGATCGTCACCTTCATCAACAAGATGGACCGCGAGGCGCTGGACCCGGTCGATCTCCTGGAAGACATCCAGGACAAGCTGGCGCTGGACGCCACGCCGATGCAGTGGCCGTCCGGATCGGGCAAGCGCTTCAAGGGCGTGCTCGACATCGCCACCAATGATCTGCTGCGTTTCCAGAAGCCGGGCGAGGACCGCGATCCGCACGAGCCGGCCGAACGCGTTGCCCTGGACGGCAGTGCGATCGGCGAGGTGCTGAGTGCGGAGGAGGCCGACGAGCTGCGCGAGGGTGCAGAGGTGGCCAAGGAACTCTGTCCGCCCTTCAACCGCCAGAGCTTCCTGGAAGGCCATCTCACACCGGTCTTCTTCGGCTCGGCGCTGCGCGGCTTCGGCGTGCGCGAACTGCTCGAGGGCCTCGCCGACATCATCCCGGGACCGGCGCCTGTCACGGCGTCGTCCAACGGCAATCCGGTCGAGATCGAACCGGGTGGCAAGGAAGTCGCGGGCTTTGTCTTCAAGGTCCAGGCGAACATGGACCCCAACCACCGCGACCGCGTGGCCTTCGTGCGCCTGTGTTCGGGCAGGTTCAAACGCGGCATGAAGCTGAAGACCGAAGCGGGCAAGCAGCTCACCGTGTCTTCGCCCATCCTGTTCTTCGCCCAGGACCGCGAGATCGCCGATGAGGCGTTTGCAGGCGATGTGATGGGCGTGCCGAACCATGGCACGCTGCGCGTTGGCGACAGCCTGTCGGAGAGCGGCAAGATCCGCTTCACCGGCATCCCCAATTTCGCGCCGGAAATCCTGCGCCGGGCCCGCCTGGCCGATCCGCTGAAGGCGAAACACCTCAAGAAGGCGCTGGAAAGCCTGGCCGAGGAGGGCGTCACCCAGCTTTTCCGGCCGACGCTGGGCGGCGACTTCATCGTGGGTGCTGTCGGTGCGCTGCAGATCGACGTGATGCGCGAACGTGTGGCGGCGGAATACGGCCTTGAGGTCGACTTCGAGGCAGCGCCCTACGAGACGGCGCGCTGGATCGAGGGCGATCGCGACAAGATCGAGGCTTTCGCCGACCGGCACAAATCGGCGATGGCCGTGGATATCAATGGCGATCCGGTCTTCCTGGCCAAGAGCGCCTGGGAAGTCTCCTATTCGGAAGAAAAATTCCCCGACGTGTCCTTCCACCGGGCCAAGGAGCGTTCCGCATGAGCACCACCGCGACCGACGGTATTCCCGAACAGTTCCAGGAATTCTGGGGCATTGTCGTGAACGTCTGGGAGACGTCCTTTCTGGGCATCGGCGTCGGCCAGGGCCTGCTGGCCATCCTGGTCGTCCTGATCGGCATCGGCATTCGCGGTCTGATCGCGAAATGGCTGCTGGCCGCGTTGCAGCGCCTGGCCAGGCGGTCGGAGACCGAGTTTGACGATGCGGTCGTGGAGGCGCTCGCCGGGCCGATGAAGCTGGTCCCGGTGATCATCGCGCTCTTCTTCGCCATCAATATCGTGCAGCTGGGCGGCGACGGGGCGCTGCGCGGACATCAATTCGTGCAGTCGCTGGTCGTGATCGCCCTGTTCTGGGCGCTGCACAATGCGGTCGGACCGTTCGCCTTTGCCCTGCAAGGGCTGCGCAATGCGCTGACGCCGGTCATGGTCGACTGGCTGACCAAGGCGCTGCGGATCGTCTTCATCGTGGTGGGGGCGGCGGCCGTCCTGCAGGTCTGGGATATTCCCGTTGCCGGCATCGTCGCGGGCCTGGGCCTGTTCGGTGTCGCCATCGGCCTGGGCGCCCAGGATCTGTTCAAGAACCTGATTGCGGGCATCCTGATCCTCACCGAGAAGCGCTTCCTGCCCGGCGACTGGGTGAAGGTGGACGGCGTGGTCGAGGGCACGGTGGAGGAGATCAATTTCCGCTCCACCCTGGTCCGCCGGTTCGACAAGGGGCCGGTCTATGTGCCGAACTCCAAACTGTCGGACAATGCGGTGACCAATTTCTCCCGCATGACCCATCGCCGCATCAAATGGGCGATCGGCGTACGCTATGACACGACGTCCGAGCAATTGCGCGAGATCC
This sequence comes from Maricaulis sp., assembly GCA_002707795.1. Lineage (GTDB taxonomy): Bacteria > Pseudomonadota > Alphaproteobacteria > Caulobacterales > Maricaulaceae > Maricaulis > Maricaulis virginensis. The sequence goes on along the minus strand of PANX01000060.1, from coordinate 40,369 downwards.
GCGACAAGGTGCTCGCCTATGTCTCCGACAATCCGGAATTCGCCGATCCGCCGGAGGTCGCGACCTTCATGCGCGTCGACGCCTTCGGCCCGTCCTCGATCGACTTCCTGCTCTACTGTTTCACCAAGACCACCAATTGGGGCGAGTGGCTGCGGCTGAAGGAAGAGCTGGCCTTTTTCGTCAAGCAGACGGTGGAAGAAGCCGGCACCGAGTTCGCCTTTCCCTCGACCTCGGTCTATCTGGAGAGCGGTGCGGAAGTGTTCGAGCCGCCGCACGACGGCACGGCGGGCGCAGTGGCCGCCGGCGAGGCCTGACCGGTCTCAGGCTGCCATATTCTTGCGCATGCGCCAGAAGCGCATGGCCCGGGCAGCGTCGTCGGCGCTGATCGCGTCGTAGAGCTGGCCCAGCTCGCGGGCATCCCGGAAGGCGTCCTCGCCGGCGGCGTGGCGCAGCACGGCGAGCGTCACGAAGAGCGCCTTGTCGAAGCCGGCGGACTTGCAGATCAGCGCCAGCGGATCGATCGATTCCTGCTTGATGGCCCGGCGGGCGGCGACGTAGTCGACCCCGGTCATTTCGGCAAAGGCAGCATAGAATTTCGAGTATTCGCGTTCGCGCAGGAGGCGCGCGAGCAGATTGCCGGTCAGCTGTTTGCGCAGCGCCATGGTCTGCACGAATTTCTGCGCAGCTGCGATGTCGCGATCCTCTGCCATGCGCTGGGCAAGCCGTGCCTTCGAGGCGGCCATGGCATGCTCGAGCACAGCCGGATCGACCGCGTCGAACCGTTCCATGATCCGCTCACGCAGGCTGTTGCCGACGGTCAGCATCAGGTCCGCCAGGAGATCGTTGGGCGTGTCGCCGCGCTCGACCAGCGGCCCCTGCAGGACCGGTGAGCTCTCGGCGCGTTCGGTGACGGTCTCGAAGGTTTCGCGCGACAGGCGGGCGCCGTCATTGCGGATCAGCTGGGCGACGGTCTCGTCATCGCCGCGGCGCACGATCGTATCGGACAGACGCTCGCAAACCTCCTCGCGGCGCGACATGGCCTTGAGATGGCCCTGTTCGGCGGTTTCGGCGATGGAGAGCAGGTCTTCGTCGGTGAGCACTCTGGAGCGGGCCAGCATCGGGGCTGCCACTTCGATCGCATCCTGCGCCAGTTGCAGGACCAGGCCGCGCGGGGCCTGGGGTGCGTCGGCGAAGCGCTGGGACAGTTCCTCACGCGCATCCTGAGCGGTCTGTTCGGCCAGCGAGGACAGCAGTTCGTCGAACTTGCGCGAGGTGGCGCTGCCGCTGTCCGGCGTCTCCTCGAAGAAGAGATCCGTGACTTCACGCAGCAGGGTCCTCCGGCGCTCCGAGGACTTCTCCCTGGCCAGTTCGACCAGATTGTTCAGCTTGCTGACGACGGCCATTGCCCACTCCCACCGATCAGGGATCTCAGCTTCCCCCACGCGGGTAAACAAAGCGTCAGCCGGGGCGTGCAAATTGTCAGGTATCGTGCGTTTTTTATTTGCGTGAGCACAGGATCCGCCGGTCCGCAGGCGGGCGCCGCGCGATATCGCCTAGTCATGCTCACCATGCTGCATCGACTGCAGCGCGTCGATTTCGCGCGGGCTCGGCGGCCGTTCGGCTGCGGCCTCGATCCGTTGGACCAGATCGGCTGACAGGCCGGTCACCCGCCCAGGCGCGCGGAACGGGGTCGGCGCGGCAGAGAGCAGGGCGCATTGCGTGTCCGGGCCGTCCAGCCCGGCGACCGTCCAGACCCAGGACTGGCAGTTTCCATCGCGACTGCACAGGGCCGCACAGCCGGCGGGCGTGCCGTCATCCATCGTGATGGAGGCATAGATCGCGCCGCGGCGCGCCCAGCCGTCCATGACGTCGTCGGCGCTCGCCGGGCCGGCCGCGAGGACAAGCGCGAGCAGGGCGGCCGCGCGCAGCAGGATCGCGGGGCGCATCACTGTACGCTGGCCTGCCGTATGGCGTCTGCCGGCCCGGGCCGGCCGCGGACGGGATTGAAATCATAGGTCTGGTTCAGCGCCGACGGGATGGAGGCGGCCGGCATGGGGGCGCCGATCAGATAGCCCTGGATATGGCGGGCGCCCATCGTACGCAGGATGTGCATCTGCGCTTCGGTCTCCACGCCTTCCACAACGCAACCCAGACCCAGCGTGCGGGACAGGGAAAGCAGGGTGCGCACGATCTTGAAGGCGGCGGTATCCTCCAGGATGTTGCGCACGAAGGAATGGTCGATCTTCAGCTTGCTGACCGGCAGGAGCTGCAGGTATTGCAGCGAGGAATAGCCGATCCCGAAATCGTCCAGCGATACACGGTGTCCGGCCTCGCTGATCTGGTCGATTGCCCGGCGCGCCTGGTTGAAGTCGCTCATCATCGCCGTTTCGGTGATCTCGAACTCGATGCGCGATGGTTCGATACCGCTGTTGCGGACAGTGGCGAGCGCGCTCTCCACGGCATGGGGCGACATCAGGTCGTGGGTCGACAGGTTGAAGGCGAGCGTGATCTCGTCCGGCAAGCTGGCCATGGCGGTGAGGGCCTTGCCGAGCAGAACCTGGGTCAGCGGCCGGATCAGGCCGGCCCGTTCGGCGGCCGGAATGAAGATGTCCGGGGTGACGGCGCCCAGTTCCGGCGAGTTCCAGCGGGCCAGCGCCTCGAAGCCGATGATGCGTCCTTTCACGAGATCGAACTGCGGCTGGAAATGCAGCTGGAATTCGCTGTCATAGTCACAACGGCGCAGCGCCTTGTCGACCTGGCTGGAGTTCGCCATCTCCTGTTCCAGAGCGGCGTTGAACAGCACCGCCTTGCCCTGCAGGGCCCGCTTGGCGAAATAGAGCGCATGGTCGGCGCGCTCCATCAGATCGTGCGCGCTCAACTCCGGATCGTCGCAGATCAGGAGGCCGACGGAACCCGACCCCTTGCAGGTGTACTGACCCAGGCGATAGGGCTGGGACAGTTTCGCCTCGATCCGCTGGCCCAGCGTGAGTGCGGTCTCGGCGGTTTTCGGATCGGCCGGTGTCAGGAGGGCGAACTCGTCCCCGCCCAGTCGGGCAGGCAAGGCGTGATCGCCGGTCACGTCGATCAGCCGTCTGGCCACGGTCTGCAGCATTTCGTCGCCGGCCGCATGCCCATAGGTATCGTTGACCGGCTTGAACCCGTCCAGGTCGACCAGGCCGAGCAGGAAGGGCTCGCCGTGCGTGCGCAGGCGTTCGACCCGTTCATTGAGCGCCAGGAAGAAGCTGCGCCGGTTCGGCAGGCCGGTCAGGGCATCGCATTCGGCCAGGTGACGCGCCTCGCGTGCCAGCTCCTCGGCGATCTCGCGATCGTGGATCGCATCCAGCCGCGCCTTGACCGAGCGCAGGACGGCGGTGCGGATGATCGCGGCGATCGCGACGCCGGCGGCAATACCCGATACGCCGACCCAGGCATAGTCCGGCAGCGCGGCCGGTATGTTTCGCCAGACCAGCCACATCAGATTGGCAAAGGAAATCAGCACGGCCAGCGCGATGGTACGGCGGCGCGGCAGGATGGCGGCGCAGATCGGCATCATCAGTACCGTATAGGCCAGGTTCTCCGCCTCGAAATGCAGGTTCTGCTGCAGGTTCGAATTGAACAGCATCGACAGGCACAGGATCGCGCCGCAGACCTCGAGCTGGGAGGCCGAGCGGGGCTGTCGCAGATATTGCCGGACCAGTTGCGCGAGGATCGTCGCGATGCCGACCGATGCCAGCATGATCCCCAGATGGGCTTCGCCGGGAAAGAAGATGCGGCTGACGAGGTCGAACAGGAAATAGCACAGCACCGCCGTGGCGGCACCGCGCAGGATCGGCTGGTAAGCGATGGTGATCTCGTCATTCCGCACGGGCGGACCGGATCCCTCGCTGCCGCTCTCCGGCGCTTGTTGACTGTACGCTTCGGGCCTCATGGGCGGGTCCGCTCCTCGTTCGATCGCCTTATGCAACATGTGTCGTTAAATCGCGGATAAGTTGTCGTTTAAAATTTGAACGGTCCGCGATTTTTCCACCGATGCTTTCCGCATCGCTTACACCGATTGAATTTCAGGCCTTGTGGAGCTAGGAGCAGGCGCTCGGGGTCGGGGGACCGGCCCGGAGCGCACCGGAGGGGATACAGGGTGAAGGCTTTCGTCGAGAGTTCGCATTTCCGCAACTTCATCATGACGCTGATCGTGATCAACGCGATCACGCTGGGGCTGGAAACCTACCCCTATGAAGGCGACTGGTTCACCACCTGGTTGCCGATGCTGGACCGCATCATCGTCGGCGTATTCGTCGTCGAGATCGCGCTCAAGCTGATCGCCTACCGCCACCGCTTCTTCCTGTCGGGCTGGAACTGGTTCGACCTGTTCGTGATCACGGTGTCCGTCATCCCGGCGGCCGGCAGCTTCTCCGTCCTGCGGGCGCTGCGGATCGTGCGGGCCTTCCGCCTGTTCTCGGTGATGCCGGATCTGCGCAAGGTCGTGGAAGCCCTGCTCAATGCCATCCCGGGCATGGGGGCCGTGATCGCGGTGCTGGGCCTGATGTTCTACGTCTCCGCCGTGATGGCGACCAAGCTTTATGGCGAGGCCGTGCCGGAACGCTTCGGCACGCTGGGCGACAGCGCCTTCGCCCTGTTCCAGGTGATGACGCTGGAAGGCTGGGCGTCCGACGTCGCCATTCCGGTGATGGAAACCCATCCCTGGGCCTGGATCTTCTTTGTCGTCTTTATCGTGCTGACCAGTTTCGCGGTGCTGAACCTGTTCATCGCCATCATCGTGGACAGCCTGCAGTCCAAGCATTTCGACGACGAAGAGGCCCGCGATGCCGAGGCCGATGCCGACCGGGAAGTCCTGCACACCGAGATCGCCGGCTTGCGCGCCGAGATTGCGGCCCTCACCGCGGTGGTTCAGCGCTCGCTGGGCGAGGCACCGTCCTCGAGCAGTTCGGAAAACGCGGCCGACAAGTCGGAATAGAAAGCCGCCAGGCGTTCTTCGCGCTCCGACCGCGTGCGCGGCGCCGGAGCACTCAGGGCACGGGCCGGCAGGCCTTCGTGCACCTGCACCATGAAGTCGCGCCAGATCTGGGCGGGCAGGCCGCCGCCCGTGACATTTTCCATCGGGCTGTCATCGTCATTGCCGACCCAGACACCGGCCGTGTAGTCGGCGGTATAGCCGATGAACCAGGCATCGCGGAAGGACTGGCTGGTGCCGGTCTTTCCCGCCGAGGCCCGGCCTGGCAGGGCGGCGCGCCGGCCGGTGCCGGTCATCACCACATCCTGCAGCATGGTCGACATGGCCCGGGCCGTTTCCGTTTCCAGCGCCCGTTCGGCGCCGGGATCGCGATGCTCGTACAACACGTCGCCGCGAGAGTTCGTGATCGAGAGGATGAAGTAGGGCTCGCGACGCTCGCCGTCATTGGCGAAAACTGAGTAGGCCGCGGTCAGCTCGACCAGGTTCACTTCCGCGGCGCCGAGCGCGATGGCGGGCAGTTCGGGCAGGTCGGAGCGGATGCCCAGCCGGTGGCCCATTTCCACGATGCGGCCAATGCCCACTTCGTCGGCGACCTGTACGGCGACGGTGTTGATCGATCGCTTGAGGGCTTCCTGCAGGGTGACGAGGCCGCGATAGGAGCCGGAGAAGTTCTGCGGCGTCCAGCCTTCCAGATCGACCGGTTCGTCCCACACCGCCGAGGACGGGTCGTAGCCCGCTTCCAGCGCCGCGGCGAAGACGATGGGCTTGAAGGCCGAGCCGGGCTGGCGCCGGGCCTGGACGGCGCGGTTGAACTGGCTGTCGCGATAGTCCCGCCCGCCGGCAAAGGCGCGGATCGCCCCGTCCGGTGCCAGCAGCACGATGGCGGCTTCGCCGGCATGGGCAGCTTCGCCCTGTTCGGACAAGACGCGTTCGACCGTCTCGTTGGCAGCGCGGGCGAGGGCCGGATCCAGCGTGGTGCGGATGATCAGGTCGGGGATGTCGCCCGGGACCAGGCGCTGTGCCTCGGCCAGGGCCATGTCGAAGGCGTGGCCCCAGTTCGATGTGGCGTTGGGATCGGAGGTGTCGGCGACGGGTTCTGCCGGATCGGCAAGCGCCTCGGCGTGCTCGGTCGCCGTGATGTAGCCGGCTTCCTCCATCGCGGCGAGCACCTGGGCGGCGCGGGCGCGGGCGGCGTCGAGATTGACGGTCGGGTCGAGCCGGCTTGGCGCCTTGGGCAGGGCCGCCAGGAGCGCGGCTTCTGCCAGGGTGAGCTCGGTGGCGGACTTGTCGAAATAGCGTTCGGCGGCGGCTTCGATGCCATAGGCACGGGCGCCCAGATAGATGCGGTTGAGGTAAAGCTCGAGGATTTCGGTCTTGGACAGCTGGCGTTCCAGTGCGCGGGCCAGCCGCATTTCCTGGATCTTGCGGCGCAGCTCGCGGTCGGGCGAGAGCATCAGGTTCTTCACCAGCTGCATGGTGATGGTCGAGCCGCCCTCGACGGTGGCACCTGCGCGGAAATTCCGCCACAGCGCCCGGGCGACACCGCGGAAGTCCACCCCGGTGTGCCGGTAAAAACGCTGGTCCTCGATAGCGAGGAAGGCCTGGGGGACGTGCTCGGGCAGGCTCTCCAGCGCGACGGCGCGGGCATAGAGCGGACCGCGGACAGCGAGCACCCGGCCTTCACGATCGGTCAGGGTGACGGCCGGTTCGCGGCGGACATTCCACAGCTCGGCGGCCGTCTGCGGCGCGGGCGGCAGGTCGTGAAAGGCCCAGTGCCAGCCGGCGAAGGCAAAGGAGACAAGCATCACGGCGATCAGCGCCAGCGATCCGCCCACGATCAGGCGGCGGCGCTGCTCGCGCCGGTCGCGTTCCATCATGTGATCCGCGCGAAACGGCTCCTGGTACATGCTTTTTGCCAACCCCGAATGCCTGGCTGCGTGTTAGGCTCGCCCTGTCTAAAGCCTATCAATAGCGGCGGAATTCAGGCGGGACCATGCCTCAGCCTTTCTGGAAAATGAAATCTCTGGACCAGATGTCCCGTGCCGAATGGGAATCGCTCTGCGACCATTGCGGAAAGTGCTGTCTGGTGAAGCTGGAGGACGAGGATACCGGGCTGCGTCTGGAGACCGATGTCGCCTGCACGCTTTTCGACTGCGAGAATGGCGGCTGCCGCAATTATTCGCACCGGCACACCCAGGTGCCCGACTGTGTCGTGCTGACGCCTGACAATATCCGCACCCTGCCCTGGATCCCGAAAACCTGCGCCTACCGGCTGATCGCCGAGGGCAAGGATCTTTTCGACTGGCATCCGCTCGTTACCGGCGACCCGCACTCCACCGCCAAGGCCGGGATGAGCGTCGCCGGTCAGGTGGTCAGCGAGGATGATTTCGACGGCGACCCCGACTGGGAAGAACACATCGTCGAATGGCCGGGGGAAGAGTAGAGCCCAGGCATCCCCGCCGGACGGGGCGAATGAGCTTGAGCGGCACGAAACGCGGATAACCCGCGCGATATCCCCGCATCGCGGAAAAATTTCCCCCACGCTCTCAAACTCTTCGCGAAAAAACGCGGCCGGAAATCAGACCGGTGCCGGCGCCGGGCTATGGTTCGGCATGCTTGAGAAAACCGAGAGAAAACGGCGCGACCGGGTCGACTGGTATCCCTGGATGGTGCGCTACGAGGCGGGCGAAAGCGCAAGCGCGCTCGCTGCCGAGGCCGGCTGTTGCCGGAACACGATCTACCGCAACTGGGCCTGGTTCTCGGCGCTTGCGCCGGAGGAGCGGGCCGATCTGCGGCTGCGGGCCTGGCGGCGGCTGGCCGTGCGGATCGAGTCGGACGCCTTGCGCGGTCTCAGTGACGATGCCGGCAAGCAGGCACGCGGACTGGAGCCGGTCCGGCGGCTGCTCGAAGCCATGGAGGACGAGATGAAACCGAACACGACAAGACCGGCAGCAGGGGGCCAGCATGACGAGATCTCTCCCGCCGCAGCCCGGGCCGAACTTCTTGCTCGACTGGATGAGCACGCAAGACTGCGACGTACAAAAGCGCTGGATGGACAGTCTGAGCGAAGCGGAGCTGGCGCAGATGCGCCGCGACTGGGCGCTCTGGAAACCAAGCAGGGCACAGATCCCGCCTGAGGGTGACTGGCTGATCTGGCTCTTCCTGGGCGGGCGCGGTGCGGGCAAGACCCGCGCCGGCGCCGAATGGGTGCGCGGCGTGGTAGAGGGCGGGGCACAGCGGATCGCGCTGGTGGCGCCGACTTTCAACGATGTGCGCGAAGTGATGATCGAGGGCCCGTCCGGCCTGATGAATATCGGACCGGAAGCCGGCCGGCCGCGCTATGAGGCGAGCCGCAAACGCGTCGTCTGGCCCGGCGGAGCGGTGGGCTATGCCTTCTCGGCCGAGGATGCGGACGGGCTGCGCGGGCCGCAATTCGATTTTGCCTGGGGCGACGAGGTTGCCGCCTGGGCGAACCCCCAGCGCGTGATCGACACGCTGCGCATGGGGCTGCGCCTGGGCGATCATCCGCGCCTCATGCTGACCACCACGCCGCGGCCGATCCCGGCGCTGAAACGCCTGGTGAAACAGGCTGGCGTGGAGCTGAGCCATCAGCCGACCGCGGACAATGCAGCCAATCTGGCACCGGGCTTTCTCGACGCGATGAATGCCGCCTATGGCGGCTCGGCGCTGGGGCGGCAGGAGATCGAGGGCATACTGATCGACGATCCGCCCGGCGCGTTGTGGAGCCGCCGCCAGGTCGAGGCCTGTTTTGCCGAAACCGTGCCTGACCTCGACCGGATCGTGGTCGCTGTCGATCCGCCGGCCTCGGGCGGTCCGCGCTCGGACGAGTGCGGCATCGTGGTGGCGGGCGCGGCGGGCGAGGGGCCGGGCCGTCGCGGTGTCGTGCTGGCGGACATGTCCTTCGGGCCCGCCATGCCGGCCGACTGGGCCGCGCGTGTGGCGTCGGCCTTTGACAGTTTCAGCGCCGACAGCGTGATCGCCGAGGCCAATCAGGGCGGGGAAATGGTGCGCTCGGTGCTCAAGGCCGCCGANGCCGCCCTGCCGGTCCGGCTGGTTCATGCCACGCGCGGCAAGCATGTGCGCGCCGAGCCGGTCGCCGCGCTCTATGCCGCCGGACGGGTGAGGCATGCCGGCCGCTTTGCCGCCCTGGAAGACCAGATGTGCGCCTTCGGTTCGCCCGAGGCCGGGGGTACCAGCCCCGACCGCGTCGACGCCCTCGTCTGGGCCCTGACCGACCTCCTCGTCGGCACCCGCGGCGCCCCGCGCATGCGCTGGATGTAAGGAATTTACGCATTGTCATCCCGGCCGGATGGCCTGCGAAGGCCGGGCAAAGCGCCGGCAACTGTGTTTATGGTGCGTATGGCTTTTGGTCTCTGAGCATGGCGTTGAGGGTAACGAGGAGTTTTCGGGCGACGGCGATGAGGGCGAGTTTCTTGGGTTTTCCGGCGTTGACGAGGCGGTTGAAGACGGCCCTGTAGCGGGTGTTTGCGCGGGCGGCGGCCAGGGCGGCCATGTAGAGGGCGCGTCGCACACGCGGCCGGCCGCCGCGGATACGGCGCACGCCCTTGTGGAGGCCGCTGTCGCAGTTGAAGGGGGCCAGCCCGGCCAGGGCCGCGATGGTACCGGAGGAGCGCTGTCCCAGCTCCGGCATCAGGGCGAGCAAGGTGGTGGCCGTGACCGGACCGATGCCGGGCGTGCTGGTCATCAGGCGGGCCTGTCCGGCCAGTTCGGTCTCGTTTTGGATGAGGGCATCGATCTCGTCCTGCAGGGCCTTGATCGCGGCCTTGAGCCAGTCGAGATGGGCGATGAGGTTCGCGCGTACGGCCTCGGGCAGCCCGGCGGTCTCGCCGAGCCGGACGGTCTCGGCGGCGCGCTGCTGGACCAGCTGGTCGCGGCGTTTATGCAGCCCGGCCAGGGTGTCGCGCGCCTGTGAGCGCACCGGCCGGGTGGTGGGCTTGAGGCAGCGGCCCAGCTCGGCGAGCATGGCCGCGTCGATCCGGTCGGTCTTGGCCAGCCGGCCGGTGGCTTCGGCGAAGCGGCGGGCCTGCATCGGGTTGATGCGGGCATGGGCCAGATCCGCCGCGTGCAGGCCGTGACGCAGGGCGCTGTCATAATGGCCCGTGGCTTCCAGCACGACGAAGACGGACCGTCCGGCCAGTGTGGCGGTCCAGCCGGCGATGGCGGCGGCGGTGTTGGCAAGGCGCAGATGACCCGCCTTGGGATCGAAAACGTCCAGATGCGCCTTGGCGATATCGATTCCGATGTAATCCAGATGTAAGCTCATGAAGTCTGTCCCTGTGATGCGACGTCCGTTGCAACCGGCGTCGTGCAACTGTTCAGGCTGAACGCAGACACGCGCGAAGGGGCCCGAGCCGGCACACGGCGTCACAAGCGCCAGGGACCTAACGGCCTCCTTCGCGCAACCATCCTACGACACCTCAAACACACAGGGGCCTATACGCTCGCTTTTGGCCAGAAGCAGGCTTGCCGTCAGCGACAACTGGATGATCACCGGGATTATGGGTCCCGGACTTTTGCCCCGCCTGCGCGGGGCGTTCATCCGGGATGACAACGAGTGGTGCTGCCCTATCCCCTGAACGGGTCCTGCATCAAGATGACGTCTTCGCGCTCGGGGCTCGTGGAGACCAGGGCGATCGGGCATTCGATGAGTTCTTCCAGGCGGCGGACATATTTCACCGCTTCGGCCGGCAGATCGGCCCAGGAGCGGGCGCCGGCGGTGGAACCCTGCCAGCCTTCCAGCTCTTCATAGACCGGTGTCACCTTCGCCTGGGCCTCCTTGCCGGCGGGCAGATGGTCGAGGCGGCGGCCGTCGAGCTCGTAGCCGACACAGACCTTGATCGTCTCGAACCCGTCCAGCACGTCCAGCTTGGTCAGGGCGACACCGTCGACACCGCCGACCTGCAGGGTCTGGCGGGTGATCACGGCATCGAACCAGCCGCAGCGGCGCTTGCGCCCGGTGACGACGCCGAATTCATGGCCGCGTTCGCCGAGCCGCTGGCCGTTCTCGTCGAACAGTTCGGTCGGGAAGGGTCCGGACCCGACTCGGGTCATGTAGGCCTTGGCGATGCCCAGCACATAGCCGACATCCTTGGGCCCCACGCCCGTGCCCGCCGAGGCCTGGCCGGAGACGGTGTTGGAGGAGGTCACGAAAGGATAGGTGCCGTGATCCACGTCCAGCAGAGCGCCCTGGGCGCCCTCGAACAGGATCTTCTGGTCGGTGTCGTTGGCATTCTTCAGCACGCGCCAGACCGGTGCCGCATAGGGCAGGATTTTCGGCGCGATATCGAGCAGTTCCGCCACCAGCTTGCCGGCGGGATATTCCTCATGCCCCAGGCCGCGGCGCAGGGCGTTGTGATGGTGCAGGATCTCGGTGACACGGACACGCAGCGCCGTCTCGTCGGCCAGGTCGATGACGCGCACGGCGCGGCGGCCGACCTTGTCCTCATAGGCCGGACCGATACCGCGGCGGGTGGTGCCGATGGCCTCGCCGTCATCGCGGTTCTCGCGCAGGGCGTCGAGTTCACGGTGGATCGGCAGGATCAGCGCGGCAGTTTCGGCGATCTTCACGACTTCCGGGGTGATCTTCACACCCTGTTCGGCGATCCGGTCGACCTCGGCCACGAAGGCCCAGGGGTCGACGACGACGCCATTGCCGATCACGGAAAGCTTGCCGCGCACCACGCCGGAGGGCAGCAGGGAGAGCTTGTAGACCTTGTCGCCGACGACCAGCGTGTGGCCCGCATTGTGGCCGCCCTGGAAGCGCGCCACCACATCGGCGCGGTGCGACAGCCAGTCGACCAGCTTGCCCTTGCCTTCATCGCCCCACTGGGCGCCCACGACGGTAACATTGGCCATTTCTGCCTCCGCGACTGTGCCCGCCGCCCGAGAGACATCGCCTGCCGGACCGCGGGGTCCGGACGGGGCCGCAGGGCGGCAGATGTCAGTCGTCAGATCAATGAAACGGCGGGCTCGAACGGGCGGCAGGCTTAGAACAGATTGCGGGGCCTCACAAGAGAGGGATCAGCCCCGCAACCGGTGTCCCGTGGATCAATCCACACGTTCGTAGACATCCCCGTCCCAGTCGAGCCGGACGATGGCGCCGGCGGCGTCACGCTCGAAGGCAAAACGGTCGGGTCCGTAGAAGGCATGGGCGACGCCGCCGAACAGGTCGGGACTCGCCGGCTCCAGCTGCAGCCGCATGTCGCCGAGGCTGGCGACCAGACCGCCGCCCTCCTCGGCAATCGTCACGACGCCATAGGGCTCGCCGGAGGAATAGGTGCCGGCATATCCGGCCCGCGCGGCGGCATCCGGCTGCCAGGTCCAGCCGCCCCAGGCCTCGTCGGCACGGTTCTCCGCCTCGCGATTGGTGCGGTGCTCCAGATAGCGGGCGATCTGCTGGGGATAATACGCCACCCGCGTATCTGCCCAGCGTTCGGCATCGGGATGTTCGGTCAGGAATTGCAGGAACATCACGATGGTCCGGCCCGACAGCCAACCCGTCATGTTGTCGGAATTGGAGAAGGCGGCGATGCCGACGCCCAGATCCGGCGAGAAGGCCATAGCCGTGCGCGCGCCGGTATAACCGCCGCCGTGGATGTAGAGGGTGTGGCCGTCGAAATCGCAGATATTCCAGCCCAGCGAATAGCCCGAACAGGGCAGTTCATACGGGTTCCGGCCGTCTTCCATGTGCGTGGCCACGCCGGACGCGTGTGCCTCGGCCACCACCGCATCGGTGAGCCCGCTGCCGTCCGGTCCGTGGCCGCGCAGCTGCAGCTGCAGCCAGGCCGCCATGTCGGTCGTCGAGGTCACCAGACCGCCCGCCGACTGCATCATGCCGTCGGTCTTGGGCGGCACTTCATACCAGCCGGCCGCCTCGCCCTGCCAGATGTGGTTCCAGGACTGTTCCTCGAGCGAAAAATCGGAGGTGCGGCCCGAGGTGCGCGTCATGCCGGTCGGCTCGAAGATCACTTCGTCCAGCCAGTCCTGCCAGGTGCGGCCGGTCGCGGTTTCCAGGATGGCGCCATAGATGTTGTAGCCCAGATTGTCGTAGTCGAAGCCGGGCTCGCGGGCCTCGCCATACTGCGCGATCAGGGCGGGATAGTCCGCCGGATCGACCCGCGTGACATAGGCTTCCAGCATTGTGAGCTGTCCGACCGAGATCGGCACCTGGTGGGTGAGGAGATCGCGCAGCGTCCAGGCGGACGGGTCCACGCCGTCCGGGAACTCCACATCGGGCCAGTGATCGGTGATGGTGGAATCGAGATCGAGAATGCCCTGCGCATCCAGCCAGCTCGCCAGCAGGCCGACATAGGCCTTGGTCTGCGAGGCGATGTAGAGCGGCGTGCCGGTGGTCAGCGGATCGCCGGTTGACGCACGGCGCACGCCTTCCACCCGGTTCAGCAACACCTCGTCGGCCGTCACCGCGACCACGGCATAACCCGGTTCGATGCCCTCGAAACGGTCGAGGAAAGCGTCCAGCCGGTCGGCCGCGCCCCGGGGTGTCTCGGCCTGGGCAGCAGTTGCGGCAACAAGGGCGGCCGCAGCAGCGGCCAGCGGGGAAGAAAAACGCATCTGTGTCTCCTGTCAGTCCGCTCCACACCTAACCGGCCGGCAAGCGGCGGTCTTGAACGGACGCAACCGGTTGATCCGGGTCAGGCGGCGAGGAGAAAACGGCGCAGGCTGCCGGGCGTCAGCCCGGTCTGGCGTCTCAGGCAGCGCGTCATGTGCGCCTGGTCGGCGAACCCGGCCTCGGCGGCCGCATCGCCGGGCGCCGATCCGGTGGCCAGCAGACCGACGGCGCGTCCCACCCGGCGCTGCAGCCGGTAGGCCGTCGGAGCCACGCCGTAATGGGCCGCAAACACCCGCGCGAGATAGACACGGTGCACACCGGCCTCTTCGGCAATGGCGGCGATCCCGGCCGGATCGGCAGGATCGTCCAGCCGGTCGCGAATCCGCTTCAGCCAGGCTGGCGGCGATGTGCGGTGCGTCTTCCGGCCGGGACCGAGGCGGGCCAAGAGATCGGCCACCGCATCGCCGGCCGCATCCCCGTCTGCAGCCAAAAGCGCGTGAAGCTCGCACATCCGGTCCGGCGGCGTATCCGGCGACCAGTGCCAGTCGTCCGGACCCAGGCCGGCCAGCGCGGCATCCGCGCCCGGCCGCAGATTGATGGACAGGATGAGCGCTCCGTCGCGCCCGTGATAGCGGTTGTCATGCTCGAAGCCGGCCGGTTTCAGGCCGATGCCGCGCTGATGCATTTCACGCGATGTCCCGCCATGCCCCTCGCTCAGCCCGCCGCCCAGCAGGAAGGAGACCTGGTCGAAATCATGACTGTGCGCGCCCATGCCGAGGCCGGGGCCGTAATAGCTCAGCTTCACATTGAGCGCGTCGGTCTCGTAGACCCGCCGTGTCCGGAACATGCAGCCCATCCCGCCCGTCTTGTTCTTCGGTATAGCAACCGGATGCTCGCCACGCCCTGATTGGATGATGACATCTTCGTCATTCCGGAACGCGTGGATTTGCCGGCAAGCGGACGGGCACCCGCTTGCCGGTCTCCGGCCCGCGTGCCAGCCTGCCATAATGGCAAGCGGGGGAGGCACGGCATGACGATTTTTCGGACATTGGCGGCCGCGGCTGCACTGGCTGCTGCGCCCGTCCCGGCAGCATGGGCACAATCCGGTCCGCCGCCGGGCTGCACCGAGGCGCAGCACGACGATTTCGATTTCTGGCTGGGCACGTGGAATGTCTACGCGCCCGATGACGGCCCCTATCAGGGCCGCAACACGATCGTGAAATCCCAGGGCGGCTGCCTGATCACCGAACGCTGGGAGGGTGCCGGCGGTTCTACGGGCGAAAGCCTGAACGCCTATGACCCGCTGGCCGGCGCCTGGCGGCAGGTCTGGGTCAGCCCCGGCAATTTCATCGACTATACCGGCGGGCTCGACGCGGCCGGCACGATGGTGCTGGAAGGCGAGATCTTCTACCCCGGCAATGGCACGCGCGCGGCCTTCCGCGGCAGCTGGACCCCGCTGGCCGACGGCACGGTGCGCCAGCACTTCCAGCAACAGGGCGCAGACGGCGAATGGACCGACTGGTTCACCGGCATCTATGTCCGCGTGGAAGAGGATCCGCGGGCGGATGAGGCGGAAGCGGCGCGGGCGGGTTGAGCATTTGTCAGAGCCCATGCCCCTGAACCGTCATCCCGACGAAGGTCGGGACCCAGATCACAAAGCGAGATTTGGGCTGGATGAGGTCCGGCGCGAGTTCGCATCGTAAAGACAAGTGCGAGATCGCGACGACCCAGCCTTATGAACTGGGCCCTGACTTTCGTCAGGGTGACGGCAGATGTGGCGGATCGCGGTACAGCTTGAAGACTGGAGCGCCCCACTCACATGGGGAGGAAAATCCCTACCGTCCCCAGCGATAGCCGACACGAATACCGGCATTGTCCAGCGCCTGGTTGCGGCCGGAGGCCAGGATCTGGCCGTGGGAGATGTGTTCGTAATAGGCGCCGACCGACCAGTGGTCATTGAGGTCGTAATCGAGCCCGATCGCATTGTGGAACAGGATCTCGTTGCCCATCAGGGAGCGCGTCGTGGCGAGCCGGATACGCGTCGGATCGTCCGGCGGCGAGTTCGGGTCGATGTCCTCGACACCGTCATTATAGCTCAGCCCGGTGCGGAACTCGAAATTCCAGTTCTCGGAGAACGCCCAGTTCCAGGCGAGACCGGTCGCGCCGAAATTGGTCAGCCCGTTCGTGTTGAACGAACCGTAGAGATAGGGGCGCGGCGACCAGATCGCCTCGAGAAAGTCCGGCGACGCGAACAGCGCGTCGACCGTGATGTTCGGCCCGTCCTCGACATGGTCGGCCAGATCGTGGGCCGTGACGCCGAGGCGGATTTCCGTCCCGCGCTCATCATCGGCAATGGCCGGAGCAGCCAAGCATGCAGCGGCCAGTGCGGCCAGTCCCAAACGCGTCATAGATGTCCCCCTCGCTCAAGAGTGTGCCGGCGCAGCGATACAGCGCCGGTCAGAGTGCGTCCAGCGCTTCGCGATAGGCCCAGTCGAGCCATGGCCCCAGCGCAGCCAGATCGTCGGCCTCGATGGTCGGGCCGCACCAGATGCGAATCCCCGGCACGGAGGCCCGGTGCATGTTGACGTCCAGACCGGCATTCTCGCGTTCCAGCAGCGTCGTGATGCCCTTGGTCAGCGCCCATTGCTGTTCGGTATCCAGCGCTGCGGCCTCCGGCGCAACATATTTCAGCGCAACCGAGATCGGCGACCGCGCGCCTTCGTCCTCGCACAGATAATCGATCCAGTCGGACTGGCGCACCCAGGCGTCCAGCGTCTCGAAATTGGTCTTGCTGCGGCGGATCAGTTCCGGCAGGCCGCCAATGCGCGACCCCCATTTCAGCGCGGCGAGATAGTCCTCGACCGCCATCAGGGACGGCGTGTTGAGGGTGGAGCCCTCATAGAGCGCCATATCGGCCTTGCCGTTCTTGTGCAGCTGCAGGATTGCCGGGATCGGCCGGTCCGGCCGGAAGCTGTTGAGCCGGTCGATGGCCCGCGGCCCCATCACCAGCATGCCGTGCTGGGCCTCCCCGCCCATGCATTTCTGCCAGGAGAAGGTGAGCACATCGATCTTCGACCAGTCGATATCGACGGCAAAGGCGGCCGAGGTCGCGTCGCACAGGGTCAGGCCCTCACGGTCGGCATCGATCCAGTCATAATCCGGAATGCACACACCGGCCGCCGTGCCGTTGAGCGTGAAGACCGCGTCGCGCTTGCCGTCATATTTCGAGAGGTCCGGCAGGGTGCCGGCCGGGGTCTGGAAAGTGCGCAGATCGTCCAGCTTCAGCTCGTCGCGGGCATCGCTCGTCCACTTGTTGCCGAACACATCCCAGGAGAAGACGTCCGTGCCGCGCGCGCCGAGCAGCGACCACATCGCCGCTTCCATCGCACCCGTGTCCGAGCCCGGCATCAGCGCGACATGATAATCGTCCGGCAGTGCCAGCAGGGCGCGGGTACGTTCGAGCGATTCCTTGATCCGCTGGATCGCGGTGCCGGCGCGGTGGGTGCGCGAGAGCGGCGCATCGGCCAGCGCTTCCCAGCTCCAGCCCGGATATTTCTTCACCGGACCGCAGGAAAAACGCGGATCGGCGGGGCGCAGCATCGGCTTGGGATTGTCGGTGCGGGCGGGGGCGGTCAGCGTATCATCGGCCACAGGGCTCTCCTGGCAGCGGGAAACAAGGGTGTATTCGTGACGGGCTGCACGTTGACGCCCTCTTCCCGCCGGGGCAAGAGGCTAGGCCATGATCCCGTCCCAGCGTGACCTTTTCGACATCCCGCGCGACCGCGTCTATCTCAACACGGCCTATATGGGGCCGATGCCGAAAAGCGCCATCGCGGCCGGCCAGGAAAGCTATGCCGCCAAGGGTCAGCCCTGGGCCTATGACGTGCAGCAGGATTTCTTCGGCCTGCCCGAACAGCAGGATTTCTTCGGCCTGCCCGAACAGCTGCGCGAGCGCGCGGCGCGTCTGTTCGGCGCGCAAGCCGCCGATATCGCGCTTGTGCCGTCGGCCTCCTATGGCCTGGCCACGGCGGCGCGAAATCTGGCGCCGCAGAGACGCTCGGAAATCCTGGTGCTGGACGGCCAGTTTCCTTCCAATGTCTATGTCTGGCAGGCGCTTGCTGCGCAGCATGGTGCGCAACTCGTCACGGTGAAACGCCAGCCCGGCCAGGGCTGGACGGAAGCCCTCATCCGCGCCATCGGCCCGGCGACGTCGATCGTCGCCTGCCCGCATGTACACTGGCTGGATGGCGGCCAGCTGGACCTCGCCCATATTTCCAACACGGCCCGCCGCCAGGGCGCCGCCCTGGTGCTGGATCTCACGCAATCGCTGGGCGCCCTGCCCTTCGACATGCCGTCGATCCAGCCCGATTTCGCCGTCGCGGCGGGCTATAAATGGCTGCTGGGGCCCTATTCCACCGGCCTGCTCTACGTTGCCCCGCATCACCACGCCGAAGGCGAACCGCTGGAGCAGAACTGGATCGCCCGCCAGGGCGCGGACAATTTCACCCGTCTGATCGACTATACCGACGCCTACGCCCCCGGCGCCCGGCGCTTCGACATGGGCGAGCGCTCGGCGATGCAGCTCGCGCCGGCAGCCCTGGCCAGTCTCGACCAGGTGCTCGACTGGGGCGTCGATGCCATCTCGCAAACGCTGGCAGAACGCACGGCCGCAATCGCCGAGGCCACAGCGCCGCTCGGCCTTGCCGACGACATGATCGAACGCGCCCCGCACTATCTCACCCTGGGCCTTCCCGCCGGTGCGCCGGACGATCTGCTGGCGCGCCTGGCCGCGCGCAATATCCACATCTCCCAGCGCGGCGACCGCCTGCGCATCACCCCGCACCTGTTCAATGACGACACCGATATCGCCGCCTTCGCTGACGGGCTGAGGGCTGTGTTGTGAGGGTGGTGCCGGGCTCAGTGCCAGCCTCCCTCTCCCGCGGGAGAGGGATCGAGGGAGAGGGGGAAGACACCGCGCCTGGCGCTTTGGGCGCCGACGCCGGGATTTTCCCCTCATCCGCCCCTTCGGGGCACCTTCTCCCCGGGGAGAAGGGGGTTTGTGCGGGAGCCGCAATGTCGCGGAGCCTCCCGTGAAGCCGGCCCATGCTCACCTGCCGGGTCTGATGGACTGGGCTGCGCTGTTATTGCTCACCGTGCTGTGGGGGTCGGCCTTTGCCTTCATCAAGCACGGGGTGGAAACCCTGCCGCCCGGCGGGCTGATCTTCGTGCGTATCGCTCTCGCGGCCATCCTGCTGGCCGGCTGGGCGCTGTTGCGCGGTCATCGCCTGCCGGCACTCAATGACAAGCGCTGGCTGTGGTTCGCGGGCCTGGGGTTTTTCGGGAACACCCTGCCCTTCTACCTTGTCAGCTGGGGCCAGCAATATATCGACAGCGCGCTCGCCGGCATTCTGGTCGCCACCATGCCGCTGGCGACCGTGGCGATGGCGCATGTCCTCGTGCCTGGCGAACACCTCACCCTGCGGCGCCTGACCGGCGTGTTCACCGGGTTTGCCGGTGTCGTACTGTTGCTGGGACCGGCCGCGCTGACCGATCTGGGCGGCGCCGATGTCTGGGCCCAGCTGGGCGTGGTCGCGGCGGCGGTCTGCTATGGCATCAATGCGATCCTGGCCAGGCTGATCCCGCCGACCCCGCCCTCNGTCTCCGGCGCCGGCATGCTGATCTGCGGTGCGCTGTTCGCCCTGCCCATAGGACTGTTCGAACTGGCGCAGGCCGGACCGGTCGCTCCCACCGCCTGGCTGGCGGTCATCTGGCTGGCCGCCGGACCGACGGCGCTGGCCTCGGTCGTGCTGATGCAGGTGGCGGGCACGGCAGGACCCAACTTCCTCGCCATCGCCAACTATCTCGCCAACTATCTCACCCCGATCGCCGCGATGATTACCGGCTTGCTGATCGGCGAGACCATCGGCTGGCATGCCGTGCTCGCCCTGGCGGTTATCCTGACGGGCGTGTGGCTGGCCCGGAAACGGGCGGCGGATCCCGCTCGCTAGGCCAGGCCGCTGAGTTACGGCCGCACCACCCACATATGGTCGACCGGACCGTGGCCGGCGCCGAAGCCCGGGGCGCGGCGGATGGCTTCGTGCAGATAATCCCCGGCCTTGCGCACGGCTTCCGGCAGCGGCTCGCCGCCGGCCATCCGCGCGGCAATCGCCGAGGCCAGGGTACAGCCGGTACCATGGGTATGCTTGGTGCGGATGCGCGGGCGTTCCATCAATTCCATGCCGCGGGTGGAGACGAGCACATCGGTGACGGCATCGCCGCCCAGATGCCCGCCCTTCACCAGCGCCGCCCTGGCGCCCATGCCGACCAGCGCTTCGGCCGCCGCCAGCTGGCCCTGCACATCCTCCACCGTCAGGCCGGTCAGGCGGGCCGCCTCGGCCGCATTCGGGGTGACCAGTGTGGCCAGCGGCACGAGACGCTCGCGGATCGCGGCCTCGGTACCGTCATCGACCAGACGGTCGCCGGATGTGGCGATCATCACCGGGTCGAGCACCAGCGGGATGGCCGGGTCGGCCGCCTCGAGGACAGCTGCGACGAGTTCGACAATCTCCACCGTGGCCAGCATCCCGGTCTTCACCACGTCGGCACCGATATCGTCGAGCACGGCGCGGATCTGGCCTTCGACGATGGCAAGGGGCACGGGATGGATGGCGCTGACGCCCAGCGTGTTCTGGACAGTGATCGCCGTGATTGCCGTCGCCGCATAGCCGCCCATCGCCGAGATCGCCTTGATGTCGGCCTGGATACCGGCACCGCCGCCACTGTCTGAGCCGGCGATGACGAGCACCCGGCCGGCCGGTTCGTCTGCTTGCATGATGGATGTCCTGACTGGCTGGAAGGATCAGCGCTGCTGGAGTTCGCGCAGCCGGGCCCGCGCCCGAGCGGCCTCGGCATCGGAGATGGCATAGGACGCCGCCTGCGAATAAAGCTCGCGCGCTTCAGCGGTTTCGCCCTGTTCGGCCCGCACCTCCGCCAGGGCGATCAGCGCCCTGAAATCGTCCGGGGCGAAGGCGAGCATCTGTTCATAGATGACGGCCGCCGGCTGCAGCTCGCCGGTCTGCGTCAGGCAGGCTGCGTGGCGGTGCAGGCTTTCATCATCCCACGGGTTCTCGGCAACGGCCGCGCCGGTCTCGGCACACTCGCCCGTCGCACTGGACGCAGCGGCCGCAACCGGATTGACCGGCGCCGCCGAGTTGGAAGGCGCGGACGTATGGCTTCCAGGAGCAGGACTATGCTCCGCGGCAGGCTCATGCCCGGCCTCGTCGGCCGGTGCGGGATCGGCGGGGGCATGCCCCGTCGTTCCAGCCTCGCCCGAGGCCGCCTGACCGCCGACACTAGCAGCCGGCTCGCCATGAGTGGCAGCGGCAGATGCGCTCTGACTGTCCGTTGCAGGGGCGGTCCTCGCCTCGCCCGTCGCAGACGGACCGGAAGGCGCAGGCCGGGACGTCGCGGCGACCGGTGCATCCAGACTGAAACTCACCAGAACACCGCCCTGGCGCAGTTCGGCGCGGACATCCTGCCAGCCGGCGGCCTGGCCTAGTTCCACCAGGGCACCATCGGCCACCGGGGTGATCGAGACACGGCTGACGAGGTCGGCGCGATAGGGCAACACCTCCCGGTTGCGCACTTCCACACCACCGATCATCAGACTGACACTCCCGGCCGTCCGCGACAGTTCCGCCGATCGCGGCTGTTCGTCAAAGGCGAGCCAGACCTGACCGTTCAAGCCGTCGGCGCGGGTCAGCACATCGCGCAGTTCGGCGCTTGCCGGGCCGGCGATCAGACCGGTGCAGAGCGTGGAGATCAGCAAGGCTCGGTGCATGCGTCTTGTCCTCAACCTGTCGCGCTGTCGCGATGTCGCGTGCCGCAATGCCGCGTCTGGCGGGCTAGCCCGCAGCGGCGGCCTGCGCCGTCGTTACCGGCACCGCATTGCAGGCGTCATAGCCCAGCGCCCCGATCAGCGTTCCGTCGGCTTCGCGAACCGACTCGTAGACATAACAGCCCTCGCCGAAGTCGGGAAAGACACCGCGCACGAATATCGGATCACCTTCCCCGAACAGCGCGTCCGCCGAATCGATCTGGCGAAGCGAATTGACCGCCCGGCCCTCGTCCCGCGTGGCGCATTCCCAGGTCTGCGTGCCGGCATCGACGATCCGCACCCCCGTCGCACCGCCGCTCATCGTATAGGCCAGCGAGACATGGGCCGGCCGGTCGCCGAACTCGGCCAGGCAGGCATCGATGGCCGGCAGATAGCTCATGATATAGTTCGACCAGCGATCGTCCTGCGCCTGTTCCCGGGCGCAGCCGGCCTGGACCGTCTCGCCGATCCGCAGCGCCGCGAAATGCGTGAAGCCGGTCTCGCCCGCCGCCTCGCAGGGGCCGGCCTGCAGCTGCAGCTCCGCCGGCTCGCCCGAAGCCGCTGTGCCGTGGAAACGCCGGACGCCGCCTTCCAGATAGGGCATGGCGATCTGCAGATCCGCAGCCTGTTCCGCACCATCGGCATCGGCGAGAAGCAATGCGACCCGGATGGCACCGCCGCTATCGTCCTCATAAACCAGATCGCCCGACCAGCCCGACTGTCCGGTAAGTTGATAGCCAAAGCCGCGCGGTGCACCGCGCCGGTCGGCCCGCGGATGGTCGAAGACGGAACCGGCAACATCGTCCGGTCCGCCGCCCACGCCCATCATGTCGCTGCCGGTCGTCGCGCAGCCTGCCAGCAGCACCAGCGCTGCCATCGCCAGAAGTCCCGTGACCTGCCTTCTCATGCCGTAACCCCTGCCTGGTCCACACGCATCCTTATAGCGCCTGTGCGGTTAGACGACACCGTCAAACCGCCCGGCCAGATAGTCGACGAAGGCGCGCACCCGGTGCGTCATGTAGCGGTTTGACGGGAAGACCGCCCAGAGGAAGCGGTGTTCTGGCGACCAGTCCGCCAGCACATCGAGCACCTCGCCGCGCTCCAGTGCATCGACCGCCGCCCAGCGCGGCGAACAGGCCACGCCCAGACCGGCCTTGGCCGCTGACACGGCCGCCACGGCACCGTTAAGGGAGAGGCGGCCATTGACGCGGACCTCGACCTCCTCGCCCTCGCGCTCGAATTTCAGCAATTGCGGGCTGGGTTTGTTGCGGTCGATGATCATGTCGTGGCGGGCGAGATCGTCCGGATGGTGCGGCATGCCGTGGCGCTCGACATAGGCCGGCGATGCCAGGCAGGACATGCAGGCCGGCGCGAGGCGGCGGGCGATCAGGGCACTGTCCGGCAGATTGCCGATCCGCACGCCGACATCGAAGCCCTCATTGACCAGATCGACCATCCGATCGGCCATCGACAGGCGCACATCGACCTTTGGCCATTCGGTCATGAAGTCGGCAATGATCGGGATCAGGCGGCGGGCGCCGAAGTCGACCGGCGCCGTCACGCGCAGCACGCCGGCCGGTGCCAGCCGCGCGCTCGCCACGCCCTCTTCCATCGCGTCATACTCATCAAGCCAGGGCTGGACACGGTCGAGCAGGGCCGCGCCGGCATCGGTCAGGCGGACAGAGCGTGTCGTGCGCTCGAACAGGCGGGCCTGCAGACGCTGTTCCAGGGCCGTGATCTGCTTGGACGCGGCGCCGGGCGTCATCGCCTCACGGTCGGCCGCCTTGGTGAAACTGCCCAGCTCGGCCACCGAGCAGAACAGGCGCAGGGCATCGATGCGGTCCATTTATTCCCCACAAGAAAGAGAAAGCTTCGATCCGGCATACTTATCCCTTGCCGGCGAAAATACCAGATTGCGGGCTCGACTTTCCGGAGTACCCCTCATGCCCCTCGGCCCGCTCTTCATCTCGCACGGCGCCCCCGACGTGCTGACCGTGCCCTCGCCCGCCCACGACGCCCTGAAAGCGCTCGGCCTGGCGCCGCGGACGCGCGCGGTCGCGGTGGTCTCGGCGCACTGGGAAGCGGACGCGCCCGTGCGGGTCCAGTCGGCCGCGACACCGGACACGATCCATGACTTCCGCGGCTTCGGCCCGGTGCTGGAGCGCGCGGTCTATGCCGCCCCCGGATCGCCCAGCCTCGCCGCGATCACGCTGGATCTTCTGCGCGAGGCCGGTATCGAAGCGGAAGCCGACCGGCAGCGCGGGCGCGATCACGGCGCCTGGATACCCCTCGCCCTGATGCGGCCGGAAGCCGATATCCCGGTCTTCCAGATCAGCCTGCCCGGCAGCGACACAGCTGCCGTCGCGCTGGGCCGGGCGCTGGCGCCCCTCGCGGACCGCGGCGTCCAGATCATCGGCTCGGGCTCGCTGACGCATTCACTGCGCGCATCGCTCGCCGCGGCCGAGGCGGCAGCGCCCCATCCCGGTGCCCAGGCCTTCCGCGACTGGGTTGTGCCCAAGATCGAGAGCGGCGAGGTGGAGGCGCTGGCCGGCTGGCAGGACGCACCGCTGGCCGGCTTCAACCATCCCACACCGGAACACTTCCGCCCGCTGCTCGTGGCGATGGCTGCCGCGGGATCAACCGCCGCAGAACTGATCCACACCTCCTGGAGCCGCAGCGCCCTGGCGATGGATATCTGGCGGTTCGGCGGCTAAGGCATTTTCAGCAATTAACGCCCCTGGACGCAGACGCGGAAATGCCGGCGCTCGAGCCGCACGGGCATGTCGAAATCGAGCAATTGCTGCGCGCCGATGCTGCGCAGCAATTCTTCCGCTTGCGCACGCGCTTTGCCGTCAAGCGAGGCCAGGAAATCGGTCACGCGCTGCAGCATCCACAGCGGATAGGGAATGACCGCCCGGTCGGTCTCCACGACCGTTTCGCCATGGCCGATCCGGGCCTTGTGGAAGCCTAGCACACGCGGTACTTCCGCCATATCCGGGTTCTCGTCAGCCCACACCGCGAGGCGGTCCGCCGTGTCGACGAGAACGGGCAATTGCTGCGCAGCAAACATGCGCAGCATGGGCAGCAGGGTTGCAGGCAGATCATCGTCCGGCAGGAAGTCGCCGGTCAGCGCATGCTGGGGCGCGTGACAGCGCTGCGCCCAGTCGGCAACGCGCGGCGCCAGGCGGCGCATGATCTCGCCGGACGCCGGGTCGCGCAGCAAATGTGCATAGAGCGGCCCGAGGAAGCCGTAATCGGCAATCGAGGGCCGCGAACCGAACAGGAAGCCGTGCCGGGCCAGGTGTGCCTCGAACGCAGCCAGGAAAGCCTCATAGGCGGTCTCGACCGCCGGCACGCTGTCCGGATTGATGCCCAGCCCGGGCAGGGCGCCGGAGAAATACGCCACCGGCTTTGCAACCCGCTCCCGCTGCTCCTCCGGTGACAGATCCGGGAAGGAGAAAGCGCCGAACTCGCCATGGGCAAAGTCGCGATTATAGGCCCAGCGATAGTGCATGGCGGGGATCACCAGCCATTCGTCGCCGAACAGTTCCAGGATCAGGGCGGCCAGGCGCTGGCGCACACCGTCCGGATAGACCGACGGTCCCGGCTCGTGCTGCTCGACATAATCGATGATGTCGGTCGTGTCCTGCAGGGTGACGCCCGTGTCCGAGCCGTCATGGTGCACGACCACGGGAATAACCGACCAGCCGACCCGCGGCAGGATCTCGCTCTTGTAAACCTCGCGCGTCGACATCTCTTCGCGAAACGGCACATTCTTCCAGCGCAGATAGCCGCGCGCCTTGCCGGTATAAAGCGATACGGCCGCGCCGATGAGCGTATAGGTCATGCTGTCTCCCCGTATGAGTATGGCGAGAATAGCCTTGTTGGCGTCAGATTGAACCGCGATTTCAGTGATGCGGTACCGTCAGGCCGGCTTGTGTGCGATCACTTCAAGCACCATCGGCGTCGTCATCAGGGAGACCGGGTCCTGCTGGCGGGCGTGCAGGAAGAGGCGGAAAGCCTCGGCATCGTCCGGCGCGAGAAAGCCGAGTTCGACGAGGCGGTCGGGTGCCTGTTCGAGCCAGGCGATAGGCCAGCTCCAGATCCAGTCGCCGGGGCGCGCAGCGTGGATGACCGGCGTCATCGGCCCGAGCTCCCAGCCCTGGTTGGACAGGATGGCCGGCAGGCGGCGCGCGATCTCGGGATCGCCGCCGAAATGCAGCCAGCTCTGGCGCACCGCCTCGATGAAACGCTCGAAGACCGGTTCGCACGGCTCAATGCGGAAACTGCGATAGTCGACATATTCCTGGGCAACGAAGATACCGCCGGGTTTCAGTGCCCGGTCGATGCCGGCGATCACGCCGGGCACGTTGGGCACGAAGGACAGGCACCAGCGCGACCAGACCGCGTCGCAGACCGCCTCCGGCCAGTCGACATCGGCCAGATCGCTCTCGATGGTCTCGATATTGGAAAGGCCGCGCTGACGGGCACCGTCACGCAGTGCGGCGAGAAAGGCCGGCGCCTGATCGACCGCGATGACGCGGCCCTGGGGTCCGACCAGCCGGGCCAGATCGAAAGCGGCGTAGCCGGGGCCGGCCCCGACATCCATCACCGTCATGCCCGGCCGCAAACCCGCGCGGCGCCAGCCGGCAAGGGCCGTTTCGCGCCAGATCGCATGCTGCTGACCCAGCCGGGCAATTTCCACGGCATCGGTCCCGATGATGTAGTCATCGTCTTCCAGGCGGGCGTCGGACATCTCGGTCTCCTGCGTCGAGCGCAAGAAGACTAGAGTATTTTCAGCAGAAGTGGGGACCGGTTTTGCGGTCCGAAAACGCGACCGCTCAAAAGACCGGAGCCATTTCATCGTGATCGATCGCGATGAAATGGCTCTGGGACCGATGCGGCCTCTGCGGCCACCCGGAAACTGCGCCCCCCGCGCCCCTGGTTCAGCGAACTGTTTCGCTGTCCTTGATGATCGTCTTGAGCACCGGAACCGCCAGCCCGGCCTCCTGGCGCCACGCGACATAGTCCGCGGTCTCGGACGCGGTCTGGTAGCTGTTCCACGCCGCCCACCCGAGTGCGCCGGTCAATGCGAAAGCAACAGCCCAGATCGCGAATGCGACAGAGCGCATCCGTGACGGCCAGTGATATTCGGTTCTCTGCAACATCGGGTGTAGTCCTGCCCCGCAACGCCCCAAGCGCCTGTTGGGGCGCATAGTGACGCCCCGCATGGTTAACGCACCGAATATTGTATTAACCCTGTTTTTACGCCTCTTAACGGCCGGGATTCTTGCACTAATTCAGCGCGTTGAGCGCGATTTATAGATTATGCAAGCGACAACCGGATTTCCCTCGCAGGGGGAATTCGGCGAAAAAAGCTTTATACAGGGATCTTGACCGGCCAATCGGGACTGCAGGGACAAGAACGCATCCCCCAAAAACACCAACCGCCCGTCCCCGGCTCGCAAGGAGCAGGGAGGCGGGCGGCCGTGTTGCTTCCGGTTCGGGTTTTGACACCCTGTCCTTCGGCACACCCCGATCGGCGGACCGGGGCCAGCGAACCCCCGAAAGGGTCTGCTGTAATCGCGGCTTCCTGGTCACCGCCCTTGCAGGCAGATCAGTCTCTCCGGAGAGGAAGGGCGTCGAGCCGGGTGTCCTTGCGGATCCTTGCTGTCGTCCTGGCCTGGGGGAACCCGCCCTTTCGGGCCTGTTCCGGGGCCGCTCGTCCGGTCGCCGGTCCTTGCGGACCGTCTCCCCTGGAGCCTTCTTTTCCGGCGATCCCCGGGCCCGGAGGCCCGCTTCGGTCGCTGTCGATGGATTGAGTAGACCACCACACCGCGGGTCCGGCAACGCACGAAACGCCCCGTTTCGTGGACAAGTTCGCGCGCTTGGTGGAAAAGTTTCGGCTTTCTGTGGAAATCCTGGTGAAAACTTCCAACACCCCGAAAACACGCCCCGAATAGCGGCAAAGAAAAGCCGGCGCAACTCGCATTGCACCGGCTTCTACAGTCTTTATGCAGTCGCGCCCTAGGCGGCTGCGGCTTCCTTTGTGCCGAAGCGGCCGTAGAAGGTCTCGCCCTTCTCAGCCATCTCCTTGAGGAGAGCCGGCACCTTGAACTGGTCGCCATACTTGGCTTCGAGTTCTTCGGCGCGTTTCACGAAGGCCTTGGCGCCCACCGTGTCGATGAAGGACAGCGTGCCGCCGGTATAGGGCGCAAAGCCCCAGCCGAGGATCGAGCCGACATCGGCCTCACGCGGATCGGCAACGATTTCCTCTTCCATGCAGCGCGCCGCTTCCAGCGCCTGGGTGTAGAGGATGCGGTCCTTGACCTCGTCGGCCGTCGGCTGTTCGGCGGCGTACTGGCCGCCCGGCGCGAACTGCTCCAGCTCCGGCCAGAGGCGTTTCGGCTGGCCCTTCTCGGACGGGTAGTCGTAGAAGCCCTTGCCGTTCTTGCGGCCCAGACGGTCATAGTCCTCGACCATCTTGAACAGGATCGGCTCGGTGCCGCTGGGCTGGTACTTGTCGCCCAGATCGGCCTGGGTCTGCTTGATCAGCTTCACGCCGAGATCCAGCGCAACCTCGTCCTGCAGGGAGAGCGGGCCGACCGGCATGCCGGCCATCTTGGCGGCATTCTCGATCAGCGCCGGCTTGACGCCCTCTCCCAGCATTTTCAGGCCTTCGCCGACATAGCGCATGACGCAGCGATTGGCGTAGAAGCCGCGCGTGTCGGCCACCACGATCGGGGTCTTCTTGATCTTGGTGACGAAGTCGATCGCACGCGAGAGGGCATAATCGCCGGTTTCGCCGCCCATGATGATCTCGACCAGGTTCATCTTCTCGACCGGCGAGAAGAAGTGGATGCCGATGAAATTGGCCGGACGGGCCGACGCCTTGGCCAGATCGGTGATCGGAATGGAGGAGGTGTTCGAGCCGAACACGGCCGTCTCACCGATCTGTTCCTCGGCCATCTTGGTGATCTTGGCCTTGAGTTCGGAGTTCTCGAACACGGCCTCGACGACCAGATCGACATCCTTGATCAGGGTGTAGTCGGTGGTCGGCGTGATCAGGGCCGCCATGGCGTCGGCTTTGTCCTGGGTCAGCTTGCCGCGCGCGACACCTTTCTCGAAATGATCGGTGCAGTGCTTCTTGCCCTTTTCGGCGCCTTCCTGGGTGGCGTCGATCAGCACGATCTCGATACCCGCCTGGGCCGAGACCGTGGCGATGCCCGCACCCATGAAGCCGGCGCCGATGATGGCGATCTTCTTGATATCCGCCTTGGACTGGCTGGCCGGACGGCGGCCGCCCTTGTCCAGGTCCTGCTTGGACAGGAAGATGGAGCGGATCATGTTGCGGCTTTCCGGGCGCAGCAAAAGCTTGGTGAAATACCGGCTCTCGATGCGGATCGCCTGGTCCATGGAGACCTGGGACCCCTCATAGACGCAGGACAGGATATAGCGCTGGGCCGGGTAGTTGCCGTAGGTGTTCTTGCGCAGCATCGGCGAAGCGGCACCGAAGACCTGGGCGCCGGCGGGATGGTAGGGACCGCCGCCGGGGAATTTGAACTTGTCGCCATCCCAGGGCTGCTTCGCGCCCTTGGGGTCTTCCTTGACGATTTCCTTGGCCTTCGCGACCAGCTCGGCCAGCGGCACCACGGCGTCGGCAATGCCGAGGCCCTGGGCTTTGGCAGCATCGAGCTGCTGACCCTGCAGCAGGACCGGCGCGGCATTCATCACGCCGACCAGACGAGGCAGGCGCTGGGTGCCGCCGCCGCCCGGCAGCACGCCGACCATGGCTTCCGGCAGGCCCAGCTTGGCCTTGGGATTGTCGGACGGCATGACCCGGTAATGGCAGGCCAGCGCGATCTCGAATCCGCCGCCCAGGGCGAGGCCGTTGATCGCCGCGGCAATCGGTTTGCCGCAGGTTTCCAGGGCGCGGAAAGTCTTGTTGAGACGGAAGCACTGCTCGAACAGTTTCTGCTTCATCTCCTCTTCCGGCAGCTTGGCCAGCGCGTCATTCGCCCCGCCCAGCTCGGACAGGTCGGCGCCGGCGCAGAAGGCGTCCTTGCCGGAGGTGATGACGACACCCTTGATGCTGTCGTCCTCGATGATGGTCTTCGTCAGCGCGTCGAAGTCGTCCATGACATCGGCGGAGATGACATTCATCGACTTGCCCGGGCTGTCGAACGTGATCAGGGCAATGCCGTCTTTATCGGTTTCCAGTGTGAAGTTTTTCAGGGTCATTTCATGTCTCCCATTCGCAGCCGGATTTTCCCGGCGCGACGAGTTGTGACGTCATCCTTCCCCTTGATGGGGAAGGTGGGCCGCGGCGAAGCCGCGGGTCGGAAGGGGTGAATCCCGGTGCTGGTCATGCGGGCACCTTGCCCCCACCCCCTCCGTCTCGCCGCTGCCGCGACGAGCCACCTCCCCCATCAAGGGGGAGGACGGGAGGTTGGCAGAAGCGGCGGTGCTCACCGGCCTACACCCGCTCGATGATCGTCGCGGTGCCCATGCCGCCGCCGACGCAGAGCGTGGTCAGCGCGGTGGACTTGCCGGAGCGCTCCAGCTCGTCGAGCACGGTGCCCAGGATCATCGCGCCGGTGGCGCCCAGCGGGTGACCCATGGCGATGGCGCCGCCATTGACGTTCATGATGTCGTGGTCGATCTCGTAGGCCTGCATCAGACGCAGAACGACGGCGGCAAACGCCTCGTTCAGCTCCCACAGGTCGATGTCCGACGCGTTCATGCCGGCCTTCCTGAGCACTTTCTCGGTCACCGGGACCGGGCCGGTCAGCATGATGGTCGGTTCCGAACCGATCGACGCCATGGCGCGGATGCGGGCGCGCGGCTTGAGGCCCGCCTTCTCGCCGGCTTCCTTCGAGCCGACCAGCACCATGCCGGAGCCGTCGACGATGCCGGAGGAATTGCCGCCCGTGTGGACCCAGTTGAGGTATTCCACTTCCGGATAGCGCTGGGTGGCGACGGCCTCGAAGCCGACGAAATCGGAGAGATCCTTGAAGGCCGACTTCAGCGAACCCAGGCCCTGCATGTCGGTGTCCGGACGCATATGCTCGTCATGGTCGAGAATGGTGACACCAAGCTGGTCCTTCACCGGCACGACCGATCTGGCAAACCGCTTCTCGGCCCAGGCCCGCGCGGCGCGCTTCTGGCTTTCCACGGCATAGGCATCGACATCGTCGCGCGAGAAGCCGTACTTGGTGGCGATCAGGTCGGCCGAAACGCCCTGCGGCACGATATAATGGTCGAAGGAGATTTCAGGATCGGCGCCCATCGCACCGCCATCCGAACCCATCGGCACGCGCGACATGGCTTCCACACCGCCGCCGATGGCGAAATCGGCCTCGCCGGACATCACCTTGGCCGCCGCCACATTCACCGCTTCCAGGCCCGAGGCGCAGAACCGGTTGATCTGGTAGCCGGCGGTCGTTTCGGCGTAGTTGGCGTTGATCACGGCCGAGCGCGAGATGTTCGCACCCTGCTCACCGACCGGCGAGACAACGCCCATGATCACATCGTCGACCAGGGAGGTGTCGAGATTGTTGCGGTCACGGATCGCCTCGAGCTGCTGGGTGGCCAGCTGCAGCGCGGTGATCTCGTTGAGCGCTCCGTTTTTCTTCTTGCCCCGCGGAGTTCGCGTGGCGTCGTAGATATAGGCTTCGGTCATCTTGGCTTCCTTTCCCTTTGCGGGCTGGTTTCCTTTATCGACTTCTACTTTTTCTGCCCCCGCGGAGCGGGGGTGTGGCGCGAGCATTCAGTGCCTCTGCGATCTGGATCAGGACACCGTCGAGATTGCGATAGACCTCGACATTGTAGCAGCGGATCACTTGCCAGCCCCGCGCCTCCATGAAGCGGGTTCTCCTGAGATCGCGGACCAGCTCCTCGGGGCTGCCATGGGTTTCGCCGTCCACTTCGATCACCAGTTTCGCCTCAGGGCAGGCAAAATCGGCAATGTAGCAACCGATAGGGTGCTGGCGCCGGATCCTGAACCCTTCAACCTGACAACGGCGAATGCGTGACCAGAGGATCATTTCCGCATCGGTCATCAACCTCCGCAGACGCCGTGCCCGCGTCATCGTCCGGTACTTGTCCTGCCCGGGTTCGCCCACGCTCGGACTTTCTTCCCCACGAGAGTGGGGAAGTGGGCCGATGCGCAGCATCGGGTCGAAGGGGCGGCGCGAAGCGCCGGGAACCGGCACCGTCTGACACCGCCATTCCGCCGCGTACCGCGGCGGCCCCTCCCCCGCTTCGCGGGTCCCCCTCCCCATGAAATGGGGAGGAAAAAACACCTGCTGCTCACTCATCCTCATCGTCCTCCTGGTCTTCGACCATGTGGAAGGCGACGGCGTGTTCGCCGCGTTCGTTGAGGGCGTGCGCCAGGCGCAGGCGTTCCTCGACGGGCTTGTTCTGGGAGAGCTTGGCCTTGCCCTCCAGACGGTGGATCTCGAATTCGAAGACCTGGATGGCGGCCTCCAGCCGGGCCCGGCGCTTGGGATCGATATGGGTGATGCGCCACTCGGCCTCAAAGTCGGCGACCTGCGACGAAAGCGCCCGCTCGGCCTCCTCGCCCTCCAGCGGCACCAGCGTGCCGAAGGCGTGGACGGCGACGTAATTCCAGGTCGGCACATTGACCGACGGATTGGCGTACCAGGTCGGCGAGACATAGGCGTGCGGGCCGGAGAAGACGGCGATCGCCTCCTTGCCCTGGCGGATGGCGTCGGCCATCGGATTGGCCGCCGCGACATGCCCGATCAGCACCTGGCGCTCATCGGCCAGCTTCAGCGGCATGTGCGTCGCCGCCAGGTCCGGCATACCCGGCACCAAAACCAGCGCAAAGTCATAGGTGCGCATCACCGAGCGCATCTCGGACTCATCGGTCATGCGGAAGGCGGGCGGGGTGTACATCAGGCGGACTCCGGCGCCATCCTTCTTCCCCACGGAAGTGGGGAAGTGGGCCGATGCGCAGCATCGGGTCGAAGGGGCGGCGCAAAGCGCCGGAGGACAGCGGAACCTCGCTCCGCCATTCCGCCGCGTGCCGCGGCGGCCCCTCCCCCGCTTCGCGGGTCCCCCTCCCCATGAAATGGGGAGGAAAAGGCGACTGCGCTTTTCATCCCTACAGCGTCCTCGCGATGAGCAGTTTCATGATCTCGTTGGTGCCGCCATAGATGCGCTGGACGCGGCTGTCGCGCCACATGCGGGCGATGGGGTATTCATTCATGTAGCCATAGCCGCCGTGCAGCTGCACGCATTCGTCGATCACCTCGTTCTGGGCGTCGGAAACCCAGTATTTGGCCATCGAGGCGGTGGCAGCATCCAGCTCGCCCTTCATCAGGCGTTCCGAGCAGTGATGGACGAAGACCTCGGCGAGGGTCGCCTTGGTCTTGCATTCGGCGAGCTTGAACTGGGTGTTCTGGAATTTCAGCACCGGCCGGCCGAAAGCCTCGCGTTCCTTGACGTAATTGATCGTCTCATGGAGCGCGCGCTTCATGGCGCCGACGCCCTGCACCGCGATCTGCAGGCGTTCCTGCGGCAATTGCTGCATCAGCTGGATGAAGCCCTGGCCTTCTTCCGGACCCAGCAGGGCGTCCGCCGGCACCCACATGTCCTCGAAGAAGAGCTCGGCCGTGTCCTGGGCCTTCATGCCGACCTTGTCCAGGAGGCGGCCGCGCTTGAAGCCCTCCACCTTGTCGGTCTCGACCAGGAAGAGCGAGACGCCGTCGAACCCCTTGGCCGGGTCGGTCTTGGCGACGACGATCACGAAATTCGCCGAGCCGCCATTGGTGATGAAGGTCTTGGAGCCGTTGATACGGTAGCCATTGCCGTCCTTGACGGCCGTCGTCTTGACGTTCTGCAGGTCCGAGCCGGTGCCCGGCTCGCTCATCGCGATCGCACCGATCAGCTCGCCGGAGACCATGCGCGGCAGGATGGATGCCTTCTGCTCGTGCGAGCCGTAATGGATGACGTAGGGCGCAATGATGGAATTGTGCAGGCCGACGCCCCAGCCGGACGCGCCCACTTCGGCTCCGGCAGTGTGGAAGACGTATTCATGGCCCCAGTCGCCGCCGGCCCCGCCATATTCCTCGGGCACGGACGGGCACAGGATCCCGGCCTCGCCGGCCTTGGTCCAGATCTCACGATCGACCATGCCGGCCTTTTCCCAGGCCTCGGCATTGGGCACGCATTCGCGCGCCATGAAGCCGCGCACGGCGTCCTCGAAGATGCGCACATCCTCGCGTTCGAGAAAATCCGGCCGCGGTACGTTGAGCGGGTCCTGAAACATCAACCATCCTCCCTAGGGGTCGTTCTTGTCATTGTTGTATGCCGGCGCCGTACATCGGCGGTGCGGCAGGCGGGCCGTTTCTTCACGAACGGTCCCGCCCGGTCAGGCAGTTTGCCTAGAAGGCCTCTTCTTCCAGCGCCATCATCGAGTCGGCGCCGGCTTCGACCTTGGCCAGGTGCATCGCCGCTTCCGGAACCCAGCGGTCCAGGAAATACCGGCCGGTCTTCAGCTTGGCGGCATAGATCGGATCGGTGTCACCCGCCGCGATCTTCGCCGAAGCCGTCTTGGCCATGCGGGCCCACATATAGGCCAGGCAGGTCAGGCCGAAGAGGTTGAGATAATCGTGGCTGCCTGCGCCGGCATGGTCGAAATTGTTCAGCGCATTGTTCATCAGCCAGTCTGTGGCCTGCTTCAGCTTGCCTTTGCAGCCGGCAACGGCATCGACAAAGGCCTGCGTCTCGTCATTGCCGCCTTCGGCGACAAAGGCGTCGATCTCGGCGAAGAAGGAGGTGATCGGGCGCATGCCGTTCATCGCCAGCTTGCGGCCCACAAGATCGAGCGCCTGGATACCGTTGGTGCCTTCATAGATCATGGTGATGCGGGCATCGCGCAGAAGCTGGGACGCGCGCCACTCCTCGGTGAAGCCGGAGCCGCCATGCACCTGCAGNCCGTTGGAGACCATGTCATAGCCCTTGCCGGTGAGGTAGGACTTCACGATCGGGGTGAGCAGCGCCATGTAGTCGCCGGCCTTCTCACGCACGGCCGGATCGTCGGACTTCTCTTCCAGATCGCCCTGCAGCGCAGTCCAAAGCGCAAAGCAGCGCGCACCTTCCACAAAGCACTTCTGATCCATCAGCATGCGGCGCACGTCCGGGTGCACAATGATCGGATCGGCCGGACCGTCCTGGTTTTTCGGACCGGTGAGCGAGCGGCCCTGCAGACGGTCCTTCGCGAAGGCGAGGGATTGCTGATAGGCGGCCTCGGCAATGGCATAGCCTTGCAGGCCGACGCCGAGCCGGGCCTCGTTCATCATGATAAACATGACTTTGAGGCCCTTGTTTTCCTCGCCCACGAGCCAGCCCGTCGCCTCGTCATAGTCCATGACGCAGGTGGCATTGCCGTGGATGCCCATCTTCTCTTCCAGGCCGCCGCACTTCAGCGTGTTTCGCTCGCCGGGATCGCCGTTCTCGTCGGGAATGAATTTCGGCACCACGAAGAGCGAGATGCCCTTCACGCCGTCCGGCGCGCCCTCGATACGGGCCAGAACGAGGTGGACGATATTCTCGGCCATGTCGTGCTCGCCGGAGGAGATCCAGATCTTCTGGCCTGTGATCTTGTAGGAACCGTCGGCCTGCGGCACGGCCTTGGTGCGCAGGAGACCCAGATCGGTACCGCAATGCGGCTCGGTCAGGTTCATCGTCCCGCCCCACTGGCAGGAGATCATCTTGGGCAAATAGAGCTGCTTCTGCTCGTCCGTGCCGGCAGCCGCCAGCGCGGCCGCGGCGCCCAGGGTGAGGCCCGGATACATGCCGAACGCCATATTGGCCGACGACACCATCTCGTTGACCGCCAGGTTCAGCACGTGCGGCAGGCCCTGCCCGCCATACTCCGGATCGGACGACAGGGCCGTCCAGCCGCTTTCGGCCATCTGCTTGAACGCGTCCTTGAAGCCGGTCGGCGTTTTCACATTGCCGTCTGCATCGCGCGTGCAGCCTTCCACATCGCCGACCTTGTTCAGCGGCGCAAGCACACCCTCGGTGAACTTGGCACCCTCCTCGAGGATGGCGTCGACCGTGTCGGCGTCGGCATCGGCGAAGCCGGGCAGGCTGGAATACTGGGCGATATCGAGCACGTCGTGCAGGACGAAACGCTGGTCACGGACCGGGGCGCGGTAGGAGGCAGTCATGGATCAAGGTCTCCGAAGGGGCGTTGTGTGGTTCTCGGAACGGGTTGTTGTTCGGGTCAGCCGGCGCTCACCCCCGACCAGGGGTCGAGGCGCGCCTGGGCCAGCGCCTCGAAAGCACGGGCGCGGCGGCGGACATCGTCCGGCGGCGTACGGTCTTCCAGGCGCTCGCGCATCCAGTCGAGGCCGGCCTGAAGCTCGGCAATGGCGCGCTCGACATCCTCGCGCTGGCACTTGAGCACCTCGATGCGGCCGACAAAACGGTCGATCGCCGGCTCGAGGCGCTCGCGGCCGCCGCGGTCGATCGCCTCGAGATCGAGGATTTCCTTGATCTCGTCGAGGGCGAAGCCGACGCGCTTGCCGCGCAGTATGAGTTCGACCCGGGCCCGGTCGGCAGCGGAATAGATCCNCGCCGCGCCGCGACGGTCCGGATTGATCATCCCCTTCTGTTCGTAAAAGCGCAGGGTCCGCGGGGTCACGCCGAACTCGTGAGCGAGCTCGCGGATGGTGAATTCGGAATCGGGAGCGACCGGTTTGACCATGGAGTGAATGGTGTTCACAAACTTACGCGAACGTCAACGTCAAATCTGTGACATCGGGCAATTCTGTGGCAGACCCGCCTTTGCCCTTCCATCGCGGCGCCACTCGCGGCAAAGTCGCGCCATGCCGATCCTTGACCGCTCTTTCGTGTATGCCCTCGGGGCCCTGTCCACCCTGCTTGCCGCCGCCCCGTCCGGGCTGGCGCAACAGACCGACGATCCCCGGCCTGACCCTGGCTTTTCCATTCTCGATCCCGATGCGGAACAGGAAGAGGCAACGTCTACCGCCACGGACGATGCCCCGGCAGCCATGCAGGCCGCCATCGCGGGCCCATGGCTGGATCGCGAACAGTATCTCCAGGCACGCGGCAATCGCAGCGACGCCGTGATCCGCACACGCTGGCGGGTCGAGACCGTCTCGGTCGAGGGCGAACGGATCGGTACCGAACAGCGCGAGATCGTTATCGGCGACGGCTACGCCACGGAGCCGGGATCGAGCGAGGACCGCACGATCCAGGACTTCGCGACCGGACGCACGCTCACCCGGATCCAGTCGCTGGACGGTCCGGTCATGCGCAATACGCCGATCGTCGCTCACGTCCATCGCCAGATGAATACATTCGCCTTCTACCCCCAGGGCGGCGAGCTCAACGAGGTGACCGGCCCGGGCGGCATCCAGTTCGAACGCTTCTGGATCGAGGCCGCCATGGGGGTGCGCCTGTCCAGCGTCGACCTGCTCGTCGATATCGATGACGAGGGCCATACCGGCGTGCGGCGCTCGGCACTGGGCAGCGAGATTTTCGGCTTCGACACCGACAATACCGGCACGCGCGAACAGGCCGAACTGTTCCGCGCCTGGATGCGCCACGCCCTGGCGATCCATCCCGACGCCCTTGCCGAACTCGACCCGGAATTCGGCATCCCGGAGCGTTTCAGCTTTGTCGTGTTCAGCCCGTCCAGCCCGGCGGGCCGGCGCGAGACCTGGACCCGGCTCAATGCCAGCTCGGGCGAAGCCGCCTTCCCCTGGCCCGAGAATGTCCCGCCGGCCCCGGCGGAGGGATATGAGGTCACCAACCCCGCGACAACGCGCCTGCTGGCGGCGGGGCTTGAAGCCATGCGCGCGCCGGCTGCAGCCCGGCCGACCGATTCCACCTTCATCGCCGCGTCCCAGGCCGCCCAGCGGCGCGCCGACATGGCCGGCGCCTATCTCGCGCTCTATCAGTCCGGCCACCATTCCGGCCCCTGCCAACCCCGCTCCACCCGGCCGCTGTGCAACCGTTTCAGCCAGATCACGGCCGCCGGCATCGGCAATGCCGAGTTCGAGACCCTGTCCTCGGCAATGGCGGATATGAGCGAGAACCCGGCCGCCGCGCTGGAGACCTTCCGCACCCATCTGCATCGCGATGCCTTTGCCGGTGCGGCTGCCCATGCGCTCGCCGCCCAGACCGTGGCCGCCCTGCGCACGACGGATGGTGAAGCCGCATCCGAACTCGATCCGCTCGCCCTGTTTGCCGACAGCGCAGAGGACGACCCCCACGCCCCGCTGACCTACTGGCATGCCGGCCGGTATGCCGCCGGCTCCGGCGATGTCGAGTCGGCCTGGCTCCTGTTCGACCTCGCCCGCGCCCTGCCCGCCGACGGCCCGCTTCCCATCACCCGGGAAGCCACGGCAATGCAGGAACAATTGCGGACACTTGCGCCCGGTTTCTTCGGTCCCGCCGCTCAGCGTTAATACGGTAATCCACACATTTTACGGCGCGTTAACCGAGTCAGAGCCTTGTGTTGACTCAGGAAATTGGCTTGTGGGTCAACGCCTGCGATTCGGTGTGGAAACACTACATCTTGGGTCCCGGGCTTCGGTTTACACAATATTAACCGCAGAATAGCGTGGAGCGGTTAGGTTTGAGCGAGCGATTCGGAATGTCGTCCAGTGGTCCTTGGAGCGTGAAAGGGATCGATCCCCGCGCCCGGGCGCGCGCCAAAACCGCGGCGCGTCGCGAGGGACTGACGCTGGGCGAATGGATCAACCGTGTCATCCTCGACGGTTCCGACCCGTCCAACCCGCAATGGGACGATGCGCTGGAAGCCTATCCGGGCTTCGGCGGCGGCTCGGCCCTGAGCGAGGAGGACGACCGTCTTCTGCGCGCCATGGTGAACCGTCTCACCGAGCGCGTGGAATCCTCCGAAAAGCTCTCCGCCCGCACCCTGTCCGGCATCGACAAGGCAATCACCCAGCTGGCGGACAAGATCAGCAAGAATGGCGAGCGCTACAGCGCCGAACTGGCCGCGGCCCAGGAAAGCCTCGAACGCGTCCGCAAGGGCCAGGACGAGCTGGGCGATCGCGTCCGCTCGCTGGAAAGCACACCGCCGGGCTCCGGTTCCACCGAGGACGTGCGCGCGGTCGAGACCACGATCATGAAGCTGGCGCGCCGGCTTTATGAACACGAGAACGACACCGCCGCGCGGCTGCACGCCGTCGACGAGGACACCCGCTCCGTCTCCGAAACGCTGGAAGCGCGTCTTGCCCGACTGGAAGCCCGCGCCGAGGACACGGTCGACCGCAATCGCAAGCGCGACGACGAAACCGCCCGCACGATCAACGGCCTGCGCACCGTCACCGAGACCCTGAAGGCCCGCGTCGAAGGCGCCGAACGCATCACCAATGACGCCGCGCGTGCGCTGGAAAGCTCGGTCGCGCGTCTCGACGATCGCATGCGGAATCTGGAGACCCGCAATTCCGGCGACACGGTTGAACTGGAACGCCGTTTCGAACGCCTGTCCGACGATGTCGCGCGGATCATTGCCGAAACCCGCAGCCAGGTGGCCCAGGCCGTCTCCGGCGCGGCCTCCGAGCCGCGGATCGACCGTCTCGAGGACGCCCTCACCCGGGCGATGACCCGGATGGACGAGGCCGAGCGCCGCCAGGGCGACAACATGTCCCGGCTGGGCCGCGAGATCACCAAGCTGGCCGGTGCCAACGACCGCCGCCTCAGCGAGAGCGAACGCCGTTCTGCCGAAGCCCTGCGCGAGAGCCAGTCCGAGAGCAAGCTGGACCGCCGCCTCGATGCGGTGCGCCAGGAAAGCCGCGACGCGATCAAGCAGATGGGCGAGGAAGTCACCCGTCTGGGCCGTTCGCTGGCCGACCGGATCGAGCATTCCGAACGCCGTGCCAATGCCGTCGTCGAGACCGCGACCGACCGCATGGCGGAGATGATCGAGAAGTTCGACACCCACCGCACGGCCCGCGAGGAAGATCTCGAGGACCGCCTGCGCCAGTCCGAAGAGCGCACCGCCAAGCGGATCGAGGATGCGCTGGGCAGCGTCCAGGAACGCATGGCATCGGTACGCTCGGAGACCGAGGAGGCCCTCTCCCCGGTACAGCGTGCGATGTCGGCACTCGCCGACCGCCTCGAAGCGATCGAGGGCCGTCAGGCGCCGAAGTCTGAACCTGCCGATACGCCCGCCGACAGCGCTGACGATGCGGACGAGGACTTCGATTTCGACACACCGCTCGGCCCGCCGCCGCAGGCGGAAACGCCGGCCGGCGATTTCGACGATGGCGAGAGCGATCCCTTCCTGGCCGAAATGAACACCCAGCCGGCACCACGCCCGCAGCGCCCGGCCGAAGCCCTGCCGCAGCCGGAGCGTCCGCGCCGCCGCCGCGCCCGTGCCGAGGCCGCTCCGGCGGAGGCCGTGCTTGCCCAGCCTGCCCCGGTCCAGCCGCAACAGCCGCCGGCCCGCCGGCCGCGTCCGTCCGGACGCCTGGGCGCCACGGCCGCTGCCGACTTCCTCGCCGCCGCCCGCGAACGCACCCGCTCGACCGCCTATTATCCGGGCACCGACACGCCGCAGCGCCAGTCCCGCACGGGCCGTCTGGCACTCTATGCCCTGCCCGTGATCGCCCTGGTCATGCTCACCGGCGCCGGTGTGATCCTGGTCTGGGAAGCGATGCAGGGTGACAGCGAACGCGAGACCGCCAATGCCGCGGTCGAAAGCGATTTCATCGCCCAGGTCGAGGCCGGCTTCTCCAGCGAGGCCGGCGCCGCCACGACTGCAACGGGGCCGGAGCAGGCCGACACCCCGCCCGCCGGAATGCAGACCGCCGACGCGTCCGAAGCCGTCGCGCCGCCGGCCGAAGCGCCTGAGGCCAGCGAGCCGCCCGCCCGTGAACCCGCC
>PANX01000059.1 GCA_002707795.1 Maricaulis sp. | reverse complement strand
CCCGGTCCGAGGTGGGGCGGGTGGAACGGCCTTTCGGCGCGACCAGGGCGCGATTGCGGAATCTTCCGCCGACGACCCGCATGTCCTAGCGGCGTCCCTGCGGCTTGCGCGGCGGACGGCCGGGCGCGGTATCGCGATCGGCTGCCGCCGATTTTCCGGCTGGACGGCGCACGGCGGGACGGCCGCGGGCCCGCTTGAGCGGCTTGGCGCCATCCTCGTCAGCAGCCGGTTTGGGCAGGCCGGGCTGACCGGCCCCGCCCATCTTGCGCTTGACCGGCTTGCGGCCGGGACGGGCGGGCTTTTTCTTCGCGACAGCCTCGCCGGTGGTGGCCGCCATCTCGACAAGATGCCCGGCCTGGTCGCGCAGCACGCGGCCCGGCACGGCCTTGACCTCGCCGCGCGGCAGATCGCCCAGCTGGAACGGACCGTAGGCCGTGCGGATCAGCCGGTTCACCTTCAGGCCGACACTGTCGAGCGCCTTGCGGACCTCGCGATTCTTGCCTTCGCGGATACCGATATCGAGCCAGATATTCGAGCCGGTCTCGCGCTCGACCTCGACATCCATCGGGCCGTACTTGATGCCGTCCACGGTGACGCCG
This sequence comes from Maricaulis sp., assembly GCA_002707795.1. GTDB lineage: Bacteria > Pseudomonadota > Alphaproteobacteria > Caulobacterales > Maricaulaceae > Maricaulis > Maricaulis virginensis. The sequence continues at coordinate 13,483 of PANX01000059.1, read as the reverse complement.
GCGCGCAGCTTGTTCACGGCGGCCTCATCGATCGAGCCGAAGGCGCGGGCGCGATAGCGGCGCATCCAGCCGGTGGCGGGCAATTCCAGGGCGCGGGCGAGGGCGCCGTCATTGGTGAGCAGCAGGAGGCCTTCCGAGGTCAGGTCGAGGCGGCCGACCGAGATCACACGCCCCATATCCTTCGGCAGCGCATCGAACACGGTCTCGCGGCCTTCCGGGTCGGCATGGGTGGTCACCAGGCCCGTCGGCTTGTGATAGCGCCACAGGCGTGTCGCCGCCGGCGGGTCGACCGGCTTGCCGTCGACCTCGATCCGGTCGGCCTGGGTGACCTTCACGGCGGGCGTGTCCAGGCGCTTGCCATTCAGGGAGATGCGGCCGTCCTCGATCATGCGTTCGACCTCGCGGCGCGAGGCCACGCCGGCCCGGGCGAGGTATTTGGCAATGCGTTCGGACGTATCGGAGGCTTCGCTCACGCTTGACCCTTTCTGGCGGCCACTCTAACCCGCAGCGGATGACGGACCCGCGCGATACACGTTTTATGGCCCGAGCGCTAGAACTGGCGCAGGCAGCCGCTGAGGCCGGCGAAGCGCCGATCGGTGCGCTGGTGGTCGATCCGGCCACGGACGAGATCGTCGCGGAAGCGCACAACAGGCCGATTGCCGGTCATGATCCGGCCGGGCATGCGGAAATCCTGGCGCTGCGCGCGGCAGCACAGAAGCGGGAGAATTACCGCCTGACGGGACTGGAGCTCTACGTCACGCTGGAACCGTGTGCGATGTGTGCCGGGGCGATCAGCCATGCACGGATCGGCCGGCTGGTCTTTGGCGCGAGCGATCCCAAGGGTGGCGCCGTGGAACACGGCCCGCGCTTTTTCCAGCAGCCGACCTGTCACTGGCGACCGGATGTGGCGCAGGGGATACTGGCCGAGAAAAGCGCCGAACTGTTGCGGTCCTTCTTCCGGGCCCGGCGCAAGGGCGGCTGATCTGTCATCCTCTTCAGGACCGCGCCGGGCAGGCCTTGTGCAAGTCCCGGAATAATTTGATAAAACGCGTATAAACGCCGTTGTCATAAAACCTTGTCTTGAACGGAATCGGTGTACGGACGAAGAGGAGCGCACTCATCTGGAGTGACAAATGCTTCGTGTCCTGAACAAATGTCTGACAAGCTCGCTTGGTGCTCTTGCCCTGGCGGCAACGGCGCATGCGGCCGATACCGGTTGTGATGCGACGCCGCTCCTGCTGCAGGATGTGACCATTGTCGATGCCTCGGGCCGCTGGAGCGACCAGGACATCTTCATCGAAAACGGCCGGATCTCCGCCGTCGGTTCGGACCTGGTGCTGGAAACCGGTCAGGCCGTGACGGTTCTGGGCCGACCGGGGGCCGTCGTCAGCCCGCGCCCCGAAGCCGCGCCGGGCGCCATCTATATCCGCACCGCAACGCGCGCCCCGTCCCGCGCCGGACGCCGCGAACTTGTCATGCCGGGGGCACCGGCCGACCTGCTCGTCTATGCCGAGGAAACCGGCCCGGGCCAGATCGAGATGGAAATCCGGGACGGCCGTATTGTCGGCGTCATGCCGGTCTGCAGCGGCTAGTCATCAAAGCCCCGACATCTGTCGGTGAGAGCGGGAACCGGTTTCCCGTCGCTGGACCTGCTAGACTGCAAGACGGGCTTCCAGCCCGGCGGCCACTGCGGGCCATTCTTCCTTCAGCACCGAAAACCACACCGTGTCGCGCCACTCGCCGGTCCAGCACTTCAGGTGCCGGCGCAGCGTGCCTTCGCGGGTCGCACCCATTTTCGTCATCGCGGCCTGGGAGCGCAGATTGCGGTGGTGGGTTTTCAGTTCCACCCGTTCGGCACCGCATTCGAAGGCCCGGCCCAGCAGGAGATGCTTGGCGGCCGGATTGACCTGGGTGCCGCGGGCTGTCGCGCCATACCAGGTCCAGCCGATCTCGAGCCGGCAGTGCTCCGGAACGATGGAAAGAAAGGCGGAATGACCGACGGGGCCCCCGTCTGACTGGCGCCGGACGAGGTGGGAGATCTGGCTGCCGGCCCGGCTACCCTCCAGCATCAGGTCGAACCAGCTGTCGAAATGCTCGCCATCGCCGCGCAGCGAGGTCAGCGCCCAGATCTCGGCCTCCTGGGCCAGCGGGCGCAGGGCTTCGCGATGGGCTTCGGTCAGCGGCTCCAGGCGAACAACGGCGTTTTCCAGCACGGCCGGTTCAAGCTTCATGGCGCCACTCCTGTCAGGATAATCAAGCCTCTGGCGATGTAGACAAGACCGATCGCCGAGACAATCCATTTGGTCCACTGCCGGAACTGGATATCGCTCATCATGGCCAGGAAGCGGGCGCCCAGCGTGGTGCCGATAATGGCCAGCGGTGCGGCGACGAGCAGCCATTGCGCCTGGGGCAGGCTTTCCGCCGCCAGCGCCGGCAGGACGTAGTAGGCGATCTTCACGGCGTGCGAGACGACCTGGGTTGCGGCCTTCGTGGCAACGATGCAGCGGCGGTCGCGTTCTGTGTCGGCGAAGAAGACATCCAGCAGCGGTCCGGACACGCCGGCCACCACGTTGAGCCCGGTCACCGTGAAGCCGCAGGCCACCGCATGGGAGGGCCGGGCGGCGTCGAAATGGACCCAGCGCCTGGGCAGCCAGATCACGCCGGGCACCAGGCCCAGCACGATGAAAAGCCAGGGTTTGGACAGTTCGAAGGTCGCCAGTACGAGGAGGGCGGCCGCCGCGCCGGAGCCGAACAGGTAGATGCCCAGAATGCGCCAGTCGATCCAGCGCGCATGCAGGATGGCGCGCCAGCCATTGGACACGCTCTGCACCACGCCATGCACGACCATGGCGGCCGAGACGGGCAGGACCAGCGCCAGTATCCCCATCAGGATCAGCCCGCCGGCCATGCCGAACACGCCGGAGATGAAGGCGGTGACGAAGACGCCGGTGAGGATGATCAGTCCGGACATGAAATGCGGGCTCTCTCGCACTATATGGCGGGAGGGACACCATACAGGGGAACAGCATGACCGTTACCGTCATCATCAGCGGCGCTGCGGCGCTTGTCGGCGCCCTTCTCGGACTGGGCAGTCTGATCAGTCCGGCCTGGGGCGCGTCGGTCGTGCGTCTGCAGCCGATGGCGGACAGGCCGGGCGGCTGGGCCGAGTTCCGGGCCAGCTATGGCGGCGGTCTGCTCCTGCTGCATGGCGCGGTGCTGCTGGCAATCGCGATGCGCGAGCAGGCCGGCATGGCAAGCGTGGTTGCCGCCGGCTTCGCAGCCGGCGCCGCCTGGCTCGGCATGGCGATCGGGCGCACCGTGTCGATGCTGGCGGATCATGCCAGGCACGGCACGCGGACCGGATACAATCTGTTCTCGGTCGGGTTCGAACTGGTGATCGGCCTCGCCCTGATGGCGCCCTGGCTGGGACACATAGGCGGCCGGGCAGGGTAGACAGCCGGCGTGTATGCCGGCGAGGCGGGGACCTAAGCCCCCGCCTTCACTGCAAAGCTCCAGGCGGCTTCGGCCATGGGCTGGACCGCGGCCCCCATCTCCTTGGCGCGCTCGTTGGAGGCATTGCCCTGCAGCGAGCGGGCATAGACGCCCTGGATGATCGAGGTCAGCCGGAAGATGTTGTAGGCGAAGTAGAAATCCAGCTCGGGAATGCTGTCGCGATTGGTGCGGCGGCAATAGGCCTCGGTGTATTCCTCGACGGTCGGAATGCCCATGGAGGCGATATCGACCCCGGCGAGCCCGTTGCGGATTTCCGGCGGCATCACCCAGCCCATCAGCTGATAGGTGAAGTCGGCCAGCGGATCGCCCAGCGTGGAGAGCTCCCAGTCCAGCACCGCGATGACGCGCGGTTCGGTCGGGTGGAAGATCATGTTGTCCAGACGGTAGTCGCCGTGAACGACGCTGGTGCGTTCCTGTTCCGGTGCGGCCTGGGGCAGCCAGTCGATCAGCTTGTCCATCGCCTCGACCGTACCCGTTTCGGCGGCACGGTATTGCTTGGACCAGCGGCCGATCTGGCGCTGGAAGTAATTGCCGGGCTTGCCATATTCACCCAGTCCGGCCGCTTCGTGGTCGATGCCGTGCAGATGCGCCAGCGTGGCGTTGGCGGCGTCGTAGATCGGGCCGCGTTCGGATTTGTCGAGGTCGGGCAGGAGCGGGTCCCAGAAGATCCGGCCGGTGACGAAATCCATCACGTAGAATTCGGTGCCGATGACATCGCGGTCCATGCACAGCCCGTGCATTTTCGGTGCGGGGAAGCCGGCCTTGCCCAGCTTGCTCATCACCTCGAATTCGCGGTCCACCGCATGGGCCGAGGGCAGGAGCTTGCCCGGCGGCTTGCGGCGCAGCACATAGGAATGCCCCGGCGTTTCCAGCTTGTAGGTCGGGTTGGACTGGCCGCCCCGGAACTGGCTCACCGTCAGCGGCCCCTCATAGTCCTCGACCTGCTCCGCCATCCAGGCAGCCAGCCGGGCCTCGTCGAAGGCGAGGGCGTCGGCGACCTGTTTGGTGCCGGAATACTGTTCGTCGATCTTGCTCATTCGCTCAGATACACCGTGCCGTTCTTCATGACGAAATCGACGTCGCGCAGCTCGGAGATATTCTCCAGCGGATTGCCGTCGACGGCGACAATATCGGCATATTTGCCGGTTTCGATCGTGCCGATATCGCTGTCCATGCGGACATGGCGCGAGGCGTGGATCGTGGCGGTCTCGATGGCTTCCATCGGCGTCAGGCCGGCCTCGACCAGGAGTTCGAATTCGCGGGCATTATCGCCATGCCGGGACACGCCGCTGTCGGTGCCGAAGGCGATGGTCACGCCGCCATCATGGGCCCGCCGCGCCATCTCCAGCATCTGCGGGCCGACAGCGCGCGACTTGGCGCGCTGGTTGTCGGTCATGAAATCGGCGGTCTCGGCCAGCTCGGCCACGGTGACACCGGCCAGCACGGTCGGCACGAGATAGGCGCCGTTGCGGCGCATCAGGCGGATCGAGTCATTGTCCAGATAGGTGCCATGCTCGATCGAGTCGCCGCCGGCCTCCAGGAAGGCGTTGATGCCGGTCACGCCATGCGCATGGGCGGTGACCTGGCGGCCCATCATGTGGGCGGCCTCGACGATCGACTCAAGTTCGTCGTCGAAGAATTGCCGCTCGACGCCGGCCGCCGTGTCGGACAGCACGCCGCCGGTGGCGGTGATCTTGATCACATCGGCACCGCCGCGAATCAGCGTGCGCACGGCTTCGCGGCACTGGGCCGGGCCGTTGCAGGCGGTCGGGCTGGTGAACTGGTGCAGCACGTCGAGGGCGAAACCGTTGACGTCGGCATGGCCGCCGGTCGGCGTGACGGCGGTGCCGGCAACCCGCATGCGCGGTCCCGGAACGAAGCCCGCATCGACAGCGTCGCGCAGGGCGAGGGCCGCTTCGAAATTGCCGCCGACATCTTGCACCGTCGTGAAGCCGGCCATCAGCGTGGTGCGGGCATTGTCGGCGCCGGCAAAGGCGAGATCGGACGGGCTTTCGGTGAAGGTGTTGAAGCGCCGGCCCGGCCCGAGTTCCGACTGCAGGTGGACATGGCTGTCGATGAAGCCGGGCATGACGTAGTCGTCGCTCAGGTCGATCACCGTCGCGCCGTCGGGCGTCACATAGCCGGCCTGGATGCCTTCAATGCGTTCGCCGCGGACCAGGATGGACTGCTGCTCCAGAGGCGCCTCGCCCGGCACGGCCAGCAGCCATCCTGCGTGAATGACGGTCAGCGCCTCTTCGGCATCCTGCGCCTGGGCCAGTCCGGCCAGCGCCGTGGCGGCCAGCGCCGTTGCTACGGTTCTCAGCATGATCCTCTCCCCTCGAATACGTGGGGCAAAGGATGATCAAGCCGGCAGCGAAGTCAAACGGCGAGCGTACCTGTACGTCGAAAAACTGCCAGCCTAGTGGGTGCGCAGGGCGCGCCAGGCGATGTCGCGGCGGCAGAAGCCTTCCGGCCAGTCGATCTGGTCGATCGCGGCATAGGCACGCTCGACGGCATAGTGCAGGGTTTCGCCCGAGGCGGTGACGTTCAGCACGCGCCCGCCGGCGGCGATTCGCTCGCCTTTGGCATTGCGGCCCGTGCCCGCCTCGAACACCTGCACGCCCTCCATCCGGTTGGCCTCGGTGACGCCCTTGATCACCGAACCCTTCCTGTAGTCGCCCGGATAGCCGTTGGCGGCGAGCACGACGGTTATCGCCGGATCCGGCGACCAGGTGATGGGCGGCATCTCGCCGAGCGCGCCGGTGGCCGTGGCCATGAGGTAGGGCAGCAGGTCGGTATCGATCCGCATCATCAGGACCTGGCATTCCGGATCGCCGAAGCGGATGTTGAATTCGACGACCTTGGGCCCGTCCTTCGTGACCATCAGGCCGGCAAACAGCACGCCCTGGAAAGGGTGACCCTCGGCGGCCAGCCCGCGGGCGACCGGCTCGACAATGGTCTTCATCGCCGTGTCGATCAGCTCGGGCGTGGCGATCGGGGCGGGCGAATAGGCGCCCATGCCGCCGGTATTGGGGCCGGTATCGCCTTCGCCGACGCGCTTGTGGTCCTGGGCGGCGCCGCAATAGAGCACGGTCTCGCCATCGCACAGCGCGAAGATGGAAACTTCCTCGCCGGCCATGAATTCCTCGATCACCAGCGTCTTGGAGGCTTCGCCGAACTTGCCCGACAGGAAGGCGTCGATCTCGGCTTCCGCTTCGGCGCGATCGTCCAGGATCACCACGCCCTTGCCGGCGGCCAGACCGTCGGCCTTGAGAACATAGGGCGGCTCGACACGGTCGAGAAAGGCCTTGGCCTCCGCGGCGTCGGAGAAGGTGCCATAGCCGGCGGAGGGCACCTTGTGGCGGGCGTAGAAATCCTTGGCATAGGCCTTGGACGCTTCCAGCCGTGCCGCGAGGCCCGACGGGCCGAAAGTGGCGATGCCGGCCTGGCGCAGCCGGTCGGCCAGCCCATCGCACAACGGGTTCTCCGGACCGACAACGACCAGGTCCGCCTCGATTTTCCGGGCCAGTTCGACAAGGCCGTCAATGTCGGACACCGAGCCGTCATGACAGGTCGCCAGCTCGCCGATGGCATCGCTGCCCGGTACGGCGTGCAGGGCCGTCAGGAGCGGGCTTTGCGCGATCTTCCAGGCCAGCGCGTGTTCGCGGCCGCCCGAACCGACAAGGAGAACCTTCATCTTGACCTCATGCCTTCTGGCGCGTCCCGACGCCGACTGTGTGTTCAGGCTCTGCCTAGCCCAAAGCGTTCCGGATCGCGAGTCCGCCGGACCGTTGCGATGCGGGGCGATACATCCTACCAGATAAGGCATGAGCGATGCGCCGGGAAACATCCACGAATTCTCCGTCTCCGAACTGGCCGGCGCACTGAAGCGCACGGTCGAGGACGCGTTCGGTCATGTCCGGGTGCGCGGCGAGCTGGGCCGGGTCGTGGTGGCCAAGTCGGGCCATGTCTATTTCGATGTGAAGGACGAGCGCTCGGTCATCGCCTCGATTGCCTGGAAGGGCACGGCGGCACGTTTCCGTTTCCGCCCGGAGGAGGGGCTGGAAGTCGTCATCGAGGGACGGCTGTCGACCTATCCGGGCCGCTCGCAATACCAGCTGATCGTCGAATCGATGGAGCCGGCCGGCGCCGGCGCGCTGATGGCGCTGCTGGAAGAACGCAAGAAGACGCTGGCCGCCGAGGGTCTGTTCGATCCGGCGCGCAAGAAGCCGCTGCCCTTCCTGCCGCGCACGATCGGTGTCGTCACCTCGCCGACAGGCGCGGTGATCCGGGACATCCTGCACCGTCTGCAGGACCGCTTTCCCCGGCACGTCATCCTGTGGCCGGTCCTGGTGCAGGGCGAGCAGGCGGCCGAACAGATCGCCACCGCCATTCGCGGCTTCAACGCGCTGCCCGAAGGCGGCCGGGTCCCGCGCCCCGATGTGCTGATCGTCGCCCGCGGCGGCGGTTCGATCGAGGATTTGTGGAGCTTCAACGAAGAGATCGTGGTGCGGGCTGCGGCGGAAAGCACGATCCCGCTGATCTCGGCCGTGGGTCACGAGACCGACACCACGCTGATCGATTTTGCCTCCGACCGGCGGGCCCCGACCCCCACCGGGGCGGCGGAAATGGCGGTGCCGGTCCGCGCCGAACTGAAAGCCGATATCGACGCGCTGGGCGCGCGTCTGGTCTCGGCGCTGTCGCGGCATATCGAGCGCCGGCGGACCGAGTTGCGCGGCGCTGCCCGCGCCCTGCCGCGACCCGCCGCGCTGCTCGATCTCAAGCGCCAGCGCTTCGACACGATTGCCGACCGGCTCGATCCGGCCCTGCAGAACAATGCGGCGGGCAAGCGTTCGCGTCTTCTGGTACTGCAGGCCGGCCTCAAGCCGGCCGCGCTGAAACGGGATATCCGGCAGAAGCAGGAACGGCTGGCCGATCGCGGCGCCCGGCTGACCCCGGCGCTGGAGCGCATTCTCCAGCGCGAGAGCCGGGCGCTGGATGCCTGGGGCGCCCGGCTGGCCTCGCTCAGCCACAAATCGGTGCTGCGCCGCGGTTTTGTCCTGGTGCGCAATGGCGAGGGCCAGCTGGTCCGCTCCGGCCAGGCGCTCGACAGTGGCGACAAGGTGGAGCTGGAGTTCGCCGACATGCGGCGATCCGCGATTGTCGATGGCGAGACGCCCTCATCCCTACCGCCTGCGGCCAAACCGGCCGCGGTCAAGCCCAGGCCGAAACCGCGCGCCAAACCGCCGGCGGCCGGGCAGGGAACCCTGTTCTGAGGGGACCGCGAGAGACCTCTCCCCCTTTTTGACAACGCGTGCTAAGTCGGCCTCATGAGCGATTTCACATTCGACAAGGAATTCCAGGGCGAAGCGATCCTGGAGTATGGCGACAGCGACTTCATCATCCTGAAGGCCGGCGCCTTTGTGCGTTGTTCCGTGACGGGCGATCCGATCCCGCTGGCCGAGCTGCGCTACTGGAATGTCGATGAGCAGGAAGCCTATCGCGACGCGATGATCGCGAAGCAGCGCTGGCTGGAATTGCACGCGGAGCCGGGCCAATGATCGGCGCCGTTCTCGCGCTGGCACTGCAAGCCGGTGGCGCGGGGCCGGCCGCTGATCCGATTGCCGACTTCATCGAGGACAATGCGGCCAGCGTCCGCGAGATGCGCATCGCGGCAGCCCCGGCCTCCTTCTGCAGCGGGACCTTCCGGGAAGGCAGTTTCCTGGTCTGCCGCTTCCTGCCGGATGCACGTGTCGAGTTCGGTGACATGGATGTCCGTGCTGACACCGATGGCTATGTCATGCTGGCCATTCCGCGTCAGGCGCCGGATGAGATGCCGTTGCGCATCACCTATACCCGAACCGATGGTGTGCCCGGCGAGATCGCCGAACGCGTTACGATTGCCCAGCGCGAATACGATCTGCAGCAGGTCAATGGCGTGCCCCAGGCGACCGTCACCCCGGACCCGTCCACCCTGCCGCGCCGCCAGCGCGAATACGCCCAGAAGCAGGACGCGTTCAACTCCGTCTGGGACGGCACCGGCTTCCTCGACGGCTTCATTCCGCCGGCCGAGGGCATCACGACGGGCGTCTACGGTTCGGCCCGTGTCTACAATAACGGCCATGAAGGCAGCCCGCACTGGGGGCTCGACTGGGCCAATGATGTGGGTACGCCGGTCCACGCGCCGGCCGGTGGCCTCGTCACCCTGGCAGAGCCGGACATGTATTACGAAGGCGGGCTGATCTTCATCGATCACGGCCAGGGCCTGGTGTCGGCCTTCCTCCACCTGTGCGGCGTCGACGTGCAGGCTGGCGATATCGTCGAGCAGGGACAGCTGATCGGCCGCATGGGCGCCGGTGGCCGGGCGACCGGCTCGCATCTCGACTGGCGTGTGAAGCTGCGCAACAGCTTCTATGCCGATCCGGCCACGCTGCTCGATCTGGATCCGCGCGCACTCGACGGCTGACGCCGTGCGGTCATGCAGGTTCAGACGCGGTAGACGTCCTTGGCCCAGCGCCGGTGCACCCAGAACCATTGTTCCGGCGCCTTGCGGATTTCGCTTTCCACCCATTGATTGATGCGGGTCACCGTCTCGAGAATAGCGGCATTGCGATCCGGGTTCTGCGAAATCTCGATCGGCTCCAGAATCTCGACGCGGAAGCGCGCGCCTTCGGTGCGCCGGACCGATATCGGTACCAGCGGGCAATTATGGCGCATGGCAAGCCGGGTCGGGCCGGGCGCCGTCATCGCCGGGTGGCCGAAGAAGGGCGCCGCGATGCCGTCATTCATCTTCTGGTCGTTCATCAGCGCGACCGACTCGCCGGCCTTGAGCGCCTGCATGATCTGCTTGGCGCCTTCGCCGCCCTTGGCGGTCAGAGTCTTCACGCCATAGCCCACGCGCATGTTCGAGATACGCTTGTCGATCAGCACATTATTGGCCGGCCGGTAGGTGATATGGCAGGGCAGGCCGGTCTGGCTGATTGCGGCCGCGGCGATCTCCCAGTTGGCATTGTGCATGCCGATCAGCACCAGGGGCTGGCCGGCATCGCGTGCCGCTTCCAGCCGCTCGCGCCCGATGAACTCCACCCGTTCCTCGAATTCCGGCCCGGCGAACACGCCCAGATGGGGCATCTCGCCTGCCAGCCGGCCGAAATTCTCCCACATGCCGCCCAGCAGCCGGTCGATCTCCGGTTCGGCAGCTTCGGGGAAGCAGCGCTGCATGTTGATGCGCGCAATGCGCTGGGTGGGGGTCAGCGGCCCGATCCTGCGCAGCAGGTCGCCCGCCGCGTCGGACGCACGATCGATTCCCTTGATCTTGTACCAGGCCGCATAGGCGTCCCAGGCGGTGGCCTCGACGCGCCAGCCGATCCGGGTCAGGAGCGAGGCTCTGCGTTGTGCTTCGATCATGAAAGGGATTTAGCGATCCGTGTTCGCCGCGTCCAATACATCGCGCAACAAACCGTCCAGGGCCGCGGGATTGGCGAACTCGGCCTTCACCGGCCAGGCGATCACATCGCGGCGCGTCTCGCTGTCCAGCCGCACCCAGTCCTTCTCGGTCGTCACCAGGCGCGCATCATGGGCCTGGGCGAGCGCCTTGAGCGCCGCAATATCGCGCTCCGAATAGGGGTGATGATCCGGATAGTCGGCGATCTCGGACAGCCGGGCGCCCGCCGCAGACAGGGCGTCGAAGAATTTCTGCGGCCGGCCGATTCCCGCGAAAGCGACGAGGGGGCCGTCGGGCGGCGGGGCGGCGGGTTCCAGCCAGGCGTGGAAGACCGGAATTTCCAGATCGGCGAGGCCAAGCCGGTGATAGTCCGGCGTGTGGCCGGGCCCGGGCATCATGACAATCACGGCATTGGCGCGGGCAAGACCGGCCGCCACCGGCTCGCGCAGCGGTCCGGCCGGAAACAGCGTGCCGGCACCCCAGCCCGCGGCACCGTCCACCACGACGATGGAGCAGTCCTTTGCCAGGGCGGGGTTCTGGTGTCCGTCATCCATCACGATCACGTCGGCGCCTGACGCGGCGATCGCCTGCGCCCCCGCGACCCGGTCACGGCTGATCCAGGCAGCAGCCTCCCGCGCCAGCAATAGTGGCTCGTCGCCGGTCTCGCGGGCGGAATGTCGAGTGGTATCGACCTCGACCGGGCCGGGCAGCGTGCCGCCATAACCGCGCGACAGCGCTGCCGGTGTGCGGCCCATATCCTTCAGCCGCGCCATGAGGGCCGCCGCAACCGGCGTCTTTCCCGTGCCGCCGACAGTCAGATTGCCGACACAGAAGACCGGGATGCCGACGTTCACGGGCTCGGTCCGCCGCAGGCGGCGCGCCACGGTCCAGGCATAGACATGACCGAGCGGCGAGAGCAGGGCCCGCGCCAGGGCGCCGGAGCCGCGCCCGCCATCGGTACGCCAGAAGGCCGGCTCCCTCATCGCCGCACCGCCTTGCCGTCGAGCAGGCACTCCAGCTGTTCCAGGGTCGTCTCCATGGCCCCGCCGGACGCGTCCGCCAGCGCGGCCTCCGCGGCTTCGATGGCGGGACCGTCGCCGCGCCAGATCGTGCGCACCGCCTCGGCGAGGCATTCTGCATCGGCGGCCTCGATCGCGGCCTTGTGGCGGCGATAGGCATCGAACAGATCGTCAAAGCTCGCGGCATGGGGACCGGTGATGACGGCCGTGCCCGCCCGGCTGGCCTCGACGGGATTGTGGCCGCCGATCCCGGGTACGAGACTGCCGGCGATCAGCGAGGCGGGCGCCAGCGCATACCACAGCATCATCTCGCCCAGCGTATCGGCCAGCCAGACCTGGCAGCGCGCATCGGGCAGGCGTTGTTCCGACCGCCGCACGGTCGTCAGCCCCCGGTCTGCGATCAGGCGCGCCACCGCTGCCGCGCGTTCCGGATGGCGGGGCGCCAGGATGAGCAGGGCAGCCGGATTCCCGGCGAGCAGCTTCAAGTGTGCATCCAGAACGATGGCTTCCTCGCCCTCATGGGTCGAGCCCGCCAGCCAGACCGGCCGGTTGCCGAGAGCGGTGCGGATACGGTCCAGTTCGACCGCATCGGGGGCTGGCGGGCGTGCCTCCAGTTTGAGATTGCCGGCCAGGCTCACCGGGACGCCGGTCAGATCCTCCAGCCCGTCGCGGGTGCGGGTGTCGGCGGCGCCGATCCAGGAAAACCGGCCGAGCAGCCAGCGTGCCGTATCCGGGCGCCGGCGCCAGCTGCGGATCGACTTGTCGTTCATGCGGGCATTGATCAGCGCCATGGGCGTTTCCTGGCGGGCGGTCTCGACGATCAGGTTCGGCCAGAGTTCGGACTCGGCAAACACTGCGAGATCGGGCTTCCAGTGTGTGATGAAGCGCCGGGCGGCGGCCGGCGTGTCGACCGGGATGTATTGATGAAAGGCCCGCTCCGGCAGTCGCGCGGCCAGCAGGCGGGCCGAGGTCACCGTACCGCTCGTCACCAGAATGTTCAGCTGCGGACGTCGGGCGAGAAGCGCCTCTGCCACACTGGCGACGACCAGGCTTTCGCCTACACTGGCCCCATGCATCCACACCAGAAGGCCATCGGGACGCGCGCGGTCGGGCCGGCCCAGGCGTTCATGGCGGCGTTCGGGGTCTTCCTTGCCCTTCCGGGTCCGCCGCGCGAGCAGCCCGGACAGGAGCGGGGCCGCCAGCCGGGTCGCGGTGCGGTAGAGGCCGAGGGCAGGCGGCAGGCTCACGCCTCGCCTCCCGCACGATTGCGGCGGGGCCGCGCCGTTCCCGGACGCCGGCGCTCGTCAGGCTCGACAACGTCGACACCCATGGCCTCGTCGGCCTCGCGCGTGATGCGGTTGAGCCGGGTCTCCAGCTCCAGCCGGGCGGCTTCCAGCTGTTCCGGCGTGGCGTCGGACGGCACATAAATCGGCTCGCCCCAGATGATGATGCCGCGCGAAAACGGGTGGGGCAGGCAGTGCATGTCCCAGGCGCGATGCAGCACGGT
>PANX01000058.1 GCA_002707795.1 Maricaulis sp. | reverse complement strand
TCGCGGCCGGCTCGCTGGACAGCGGCGAAGCCCGCTTCCAGGTCAAGGTGCCCGGCCTGTTCGAGGATGCCGGGGATGCGCTGCGCCTGCCGCTGACCCGGTCGGGCGACACGGTGGTCACCCTGGAAGACGTCGCCACCGTGCGCCGTACCTTCAAGGATGCCGACAGCTTCTCGCGCTATAACGGCGCGCCGGCCTATACGCTGCAGGTCGTGCGCCGGTCCGGCGAGAACATCATGGACACCGCCGCCGCCGTGCGGGCGCTGACCAACGAGATTTCCGAAACCTGGCCGGAAACCGTCCGCCATGATTTCAGCCTCGACCTGTCCACCTATGTGCGTGACAGCCTGCAGAGCCTGACCTCGTCGATCATGCTGGCCATCGTGCTGGTGCTGATCCTGGTCGTGGCGGCGCTGGGCGTGCGCTCGGCCCTGCTGGTCGGCATCGCGATCCCGTCGAGCTTTCTCTTCTCCTTCCTGCTGCTGAGCATCTACGGGCTGACCGTCAACTTCATGGTGATGTTCGCCATGGTGCTGGCCGTGGGCCTGCTGGTCGACGGTGCCATCGTGGTGGTCGAATACGCCGACCGCAAACTCGCCGAGGGCGAAACCCGCAAGGCCGCCTATGCCGCTGCCGGCAAACGCATGTTCTGGCCGATCGTCTCCTCGACCGGCACCACGCTGGCGGCCTTCGTGCCCTTCCTGTTCTGGAACTCCATCCCGGGACAGTACATGGCCTTCCTGCCGCTGACCCTGATCTTCGTGCTGACCTCGGCACTGGTGATGGCGCTGGTCTTCCTGCCGACGCTGGGCTCGGTCTTCGGCCGCAAGGGCGGTGTGATGGACGAGACCTCCGCCGTCGCCCACCTCAACGCGACCGAGGAAGGCGATCCCGAATCCCTGCCCGGCTTCACCGGTGCCTATGCCCGCATGATCTCGGTGCTGGTAAAGCGGCCGATCTTCGTCAGCCTCGCCGCGCTGGCACTGGTCGTGGTGATTGTGATGAGTTTCGGAGCCCGCGCCTCGAGCATGCGGACCGAGTTCTTCCTCGATGCCGAGCCGGAACAGCTCTACGTCTTCATCCGCGCCCGCGGCAATCTCTCGCCGGCCGAACAGTATGAACTCGCCCTGGAGGCCGAACAGCGCCTGGAAGGGATCGAGGGCATCAAGGGTTATTACACCGTCGCCGGCGAACCGCCGGGCCAGTCGCCCTTCGACGGCACCGGTGCGGCTCCGGCCGACAGCGTGGCCCGCATTTTCGTGGAATTCGAACCCTTCGGACAGCGCCCCAATGGCCGTCTGATCGAACGCCGCATTCGCGAAGCCATGACCGGTATTCCCGGCGTCATCATCGAAGTGCGCCCCTTCCAGCAGGGCCCGCCCGTGGGCAAGGACATCCAGGTCGAGCTGCGCTCGGACGACGCGGCGGCGCTGGAACAGGCCGCCCGCCTGATCCGTTCCTATATCGACGCGATGGAGGGCACGACCGATATCGAGGACACCCTGCCCCTGCCGGGCGTCGAATGGCGCCTCGACGTGGATCGCGAAGAGGCCGGCCGCTTCGGTGCCGACGGTCACCCAGGTGGGCGCAGCGGTGCAGCTGGTGACCACCGGCACGCTGGTCGGGCGCTACCGCCCCGACGATGCGGACGAGGAGGTGGATATCCGGGTGCGCTTCCCCGAAGGCGACCGCGACATTTCAAGGCTCGACGATCTGCGTGTGAACACCCAGACCGGCGCCGTGCCGATCTCGAACTTCGTCACGCGCGAGGCGCATCAGCGCATCGACTCGATCAACCGCCGCGACGGCAAGCGCGTGCTGATGATCCGCGCCAATGCCGATGAAGGCCATGCCGGCAATATCCTGCTGGCCGAGCTGCGGGCCTGGATCGACGAACAGGTGGAAAGCGGCGCCATCGATCGCCGGGTCGATATCGACTATCTCGGCGCCGACGAGGAGAATGCCGAAGCCGGCGCCTTCTTCGGCAACGCCATGCTGGCCTCGCTGTTCATGATGGCGGTGATCCTGCTCTGGCAGTTCAACAATTTCTGGCATGTCGTGCTGACACTGCAGGCGGTCGTGCTGTCGGTGGTCGGCGTGCTGCTGGGCGTGCTGTTGACCTTCCCCTACATCTCCATCCTCTTCCTGGGGACGGGCGTGGTGACGCTGGCCGGCATCGTCGTGAACAACAATATCGTGCTGATCGACACCTTCCAGCGCCTGCGCGGCCTGGGCATGGCCGTCGACGAGGCCATCGTGCGCACCGCCGCCCAGCGCCTGCGCCCGGTCATGCTGACGACGGTGACGACGATTTTCGGCCTGCTGCCGATGGTGTTCCAGATCAATGCCGACTTCGCCCATGGCGTATTGTCGATCGGCGGACCGGCTTCGGAATGGTGGGTGCAGCTGTCCTCGGCGGTGGTCTGGGGGCTGGGCTTCTCGACCCTGCTGACGCTGGTGCTCACCCCGGTCATGCTGGGCGCGCCCATGCGGCTGGGCAATTGGCGGCGGCAGCGAGCACGGGCAATCCGGGAATTCCTGGACATGTGGTACGGCAAGCGACGGTTCGGGATCCGAGAGGGATCGGGCCCCGCGGAATAGAGAAGATCAAGGCCACCAAACGGCCGGACTCCTCCAATTACGATTTGCCGGCGCTCGATTGCGACTTTCCGTCACTCAAGGTACCGGCATCGTTTCAGTTGGCTCACCGTCCTCTACGGCCACACCACCGGCCTGACGCTGTCGCAATGCGCCATGATCTGATCGTGCAGCCCCATGGCAGGCTTGGGGAGTTGAACGGTTACGACCTCGACGCCGGCTTTCCGCGCGTGTTTCATGGCCGGAATCATGTCCGTGTCGCCCGATACCAGTACAATCCGGTCTACGAGGCGTTCGTTTGACAATGTCGCGATATCGAGCCCGACGCGCATGTCCACGCCCTTCTGCTCGAAGATCGGGTCGAAGTCTGTATCGACAAGATCAACCGCAGTTTGCTTCAATGGCAGTGCCTTCGGTTTCCAGCCTCGAAACGCCAGTGTTCCACGGCGCACGGCGAAGCGGTCGCGCTTTGCCAGATCGACCATCCATTTGTCTGACGCGGTAAATTGGTGCGGCCTGCCTGAAATGGGGAGGCTCTTCTGCCCACGATATTGCGGGGAGTCGTAGTAGAGAATTCGAAGCAGATACTCGTCTCCTGCGACACATCCTCGTGCGAAAGCCTCGATAAAGTCGTTGTCGTATGTCTTGCGAGCCTGCTTTGCGCCGGCACGCAAATGGCCGCCATCGATCAGAATTGCAACCTTCATTTGCATAATGTTAAATGAAAACCCCCGGAAGACAAGCTATCCGGGGGCCTTCAGGATGATCGCCTCTGGAACGAGGCGGCTGTATGGGGAGGATATAGTGGGCAGCCGGCCCGAAGGTCAATGCTGGCGGCGTTCACAACATATTACCTCAGGAACCTACTCCCGGCTCACCCGGACCAGCCGGCCGTTTTCCTCGTCCGTGACGAGCCAGACAGCGCCGTCGGGCGCCACCCGGACATCGCGGATGCGCGCCTCCAGCTCGCCGAACAGCACCTCTTCGCCGGCCACCGTGCCGTTCTCCAGATCGACCCGGCGCACATGACCGGAGGGCACGCCGGCATCGCCGGCAATCAGGGCGGCGACCAGCAGATCGCCGTCCCAGTCCGCAAACATGTCACCGCGATAGATCGCCATCCCCGCGGGCGCAATCGAGGGCACCCAGACATGGATCGGGTCGGTCATGCCGGCATAGGTCTCGAACGGCGTGACCAGCGCGCCGGTATAGTCGACGCCATGGCTGGCAATCGGCCAGCCATAATTATTCCCTTCGGCCAGCACATTGATCTCGTCGCCACCCTGCGGCCCGTGCTCATTGGCGTAGACCGTGCCGGTGACCGGATCGACCACGACAGCCTGGGGGTTGCGATGGCCGATCGAGAAGACGCCCGGCGCCGCGCCCTCAAAGGCGGAGCCCAAGGGCGTTCCGTCATCGGCGAGGTGGACGAAGCTGCCGAAATGGCTTTGCGGATTCTGGGCCTGTTCGCGAAAATCGAAGCCTTCGCCGATCCCCAGCAGCAGGCTGTTATCGGCCAGAAAGGCAACACGCCCGCCATAATGGACATCCGTCCGCCGTCGAGGCGTGGCCGAGAACAGCGTCTCGAAATCCTCCAGCGCACCGCTCACCAGCCGCCCCCGGCCAAGATGCAGCGTATTGTCCCGCGGACGTCCTTCGGACCAGGTCAGATAGAGCCAGCCATTGGTTTCGAAATCCGGGTGCAGCACGACATCCAGCAGACCGCCCTGGCCGGAATAGAGAACCTCCGGCACGCCGGCGAGCGGATCGGACAGCGTGCCATCCGCCGCCACAAGGCGCAGGCGGCCAGGCTTCTCGGTAACCAGCATGCGGCCATCGGGCAGGAAGGCGAGGCTCCAGGGGTGTTCCAGCCCCTCGACCCGGGTTTCCAGATGCATCTGGGCGTGTCCCGGCGCGGCGGCCAGCATCAGGGCCAGGCCCAGCACGATCGATTTTCCGGCCATCTCATCCCCCAAGCGAATTGTCGCCAATGACGTCACACTATAGGCTCGGCCCATCGCTGTTGAGCCCAATTCGGGGGACGCCATGGCCACGGCCCGCATGATTGCCGTCTACCTGCTCGCCGTCGTGACGGGCACCGTGCTCGTCAGCATCGCCAACACGCATGTCGTCCTGCAGGCCCTCGTTCGCGCCGGAGCCAGCATCCCCACCGCGGTCCGCCTGGACGCGATCCGGCAGGACCTCGCCGGTTTCGCACCCACACTCTTCGTGCTGATCCTCCTCGGCTTTGCCGTCGCGTTTCCGGTCGCGGGGCTGCTGGGCCGGGTCCTGGGCCGCGGCTGGCAGCGGCTGGGCTTCACCCTCGCCGGGGGTGCAGCCATAGCCGCCATCATGCTGGGCATCACAGCCTTCTACGGTCAGGTCCTCGACGCGACGATCACGCCGGTCGCCTCCTCGCGCGATCTGCCCGGCCTCTTGACCCTGTGCCTGGGCGGGGCCGCTGCCGGCTTTCTCTTTGCCAGCCTGAAGCCGCCCGCCCACACCGCGTCCCGGCGATAGATCGCATTCGACTCAATTCCGAGCGCGAGGACAGACCTCGCCTTAAGTCCGGCCGGGTTATGCACCTGTCTGGGAGGGTTCTCGATGGCACGTGTCCGCGAAACCATGCGCTCGGATCTGCGCAACATCATCAAGGGTGGCGCCACGTCGCGGATCCTGGACCTGTATTCGATCGCCCGGCGCTATGGCGAATACGACCGGCACAGCGCCAACCCCTTCTTCCTGCACCCGCGCCTGAACCGCTGCTTCATCATCAAGCACACGGTGCGCGTCCATGAACGCCCCTATGTGATGTCGTCCCAGCCGGTCGTGACCAAGGTTCTGGTGCCGCTCGCCGACAGCGACCTGTCGCTGGGCGGGCATGCCGTCTTCGTCGAGGAGATCGGCTTTGCCCAGAAGATGCGCACCCTGTTCGAGCGCCCGGACGAGCCGCACCTGATGGATCTCGACCTGATCCGGCTGCGCGAACTGGCCGCGCTGCCCAGTTTCGACCCTTTCATCCTGGCCGAACGCTATCGCGATCATGCCCGGCCGATCGACGATCTCTACTTCAACATTTCCGATCACGAGAAGGAGCGCATGGAGGATTCCGTGGCGCGCCAGATCGTCGACGTGGTCAGTCTCGCCTTCGGCGATCATTCCCAGCAGGACAAGGAACGCGCCCTGCGCTTTACCCGGCAATTGCTGGCCTGCGACCTGGACGGCCGCCTGAGCGATCTGCGCCGCTCGCTGGACATGACCGAGATGGAGTTCCGCTCCGGCATCTTCGGCTGGCGGGGCATCCTCTACTATCGCTATCACATGAACGAGGCGCTCTCGGCACTGAAAGGCTTCATCCAGCAGATCAAGGCGGTCTCGATCGTCGGCGCCAGCGAGCACGAGTATTCCGAGCTGCAGCACATGCGCCGCGCGATCATCGACGAGACCCGGCACCGCTGGGCCTGCTTGACGACGGTGATGGAGGAGTACGAGACCGTGTTCGGCCGCTTCTGCCGCGGCGAGGATGCGCATGGTTTCCGGAACTTCCTCCTGAAGGCGCCCTCGCTTTTCTACGATGTGGGCAGCGATCTTTCGGTGGTGGGGCATGTGCCCGGCTACTGGCGCTACTGGGCGAAGCAGAACTCCAAGGGCTTCCTGCACGCCCGCGAGGCGGTGACGCTGTTCTCGGACTTCATCGCCAGCGTGACCCGGACCGCTCCCGGCGCCAGCCATACCGGCACGGAAGCCCGCCGGCGCCTGCGCTCACCCATCCCCCAACCGGTCGTCGTGACGACGGACGCGGCCTGAGACCGCGCCATCGTCCTGCCCGCCGGGGCTGCTGCCCACCGTTCAGGCAGCAGCCCCGCATGCAGTGGAATAAGGGGCAAGGTCATCCGATATTAAGCTGTTCCCGCTAGCGTTGCAGCGCTGGGGCAATCAGGACGGAATGGATGAGCGGGTCAGACAGAAGCAGCCTTCGCCGGATCGTGCGCGGCGGTGCAACGCCCCGTATTCTCGACCTATGGTCGATCCACCGCAAATACGGCCAGACCCTGGAATTCGCGGCGAAGCCCTTCTTCCGCAATGTGCGGCTGAATGCCAGCTTCATGCTGAAGCACACCGTTCGCCCGCATGACCGGCCCTATCTGCTGACGGAGAACCCGGTCGCCACCAAGCTGATCATCCCCGTCTCCGTCGACGATCTGGCGATGGGCGGGCATTCCTTCTTTGTGGAGGAAAAAGGTTTTGACCGCCGGCTCAAGGAATTCCTGGGCACCGGCTCGATCAATCCGAAATTCGAGGCCGACCTGCAGCGGGTGAAGGAACTCGCTGCAATGCCCTCCTTCGACCCCTTCCTCCTCGCCGACCGCTATGCCACCGGCGAGCGCCCTGTCGGCCGCTTCTATTTCAACATCTCGCCGGACGAGCAGGAAGCGATGCTGGGCCATGTGACGCGGCAGATATTCGGCATCGTCAATCTGGCCTTCAATGACGAGATCCTGAGCCCGAATGATGACCGCGCCCGCAAGTTTGCCCGCCAGCTTCTGGACGGCGAGGACAAACAGAAGCTGGTCGGATTGCGCGAAACCCTCGGCATGAGCGAAGAGCAGTATGAAGAGGGCATTTTCGGCTGGAAGGGCATTCTCTACTACCGCTGGCGCATCCGCGAGGCTCGCAACGGGCTGCGGCAATTCCTGGTCGAGCTGAACAATGTCACCGTTCGCGGCGCAACCTGGGAAGAGAACAAGGAAGTCAACGACATCCGCCGCGCCATCCTGAAAATGGCCAAGGATCGCTGGACCGCGCTGACCACGGTGATCGACGATTACGACGCCCAGTACACGCGCTTCTGCAAGGGCGGCGACCCGACGGCGATCCGCGACTTCCTGCTCAAGGCGCCGGCCTATTTCGGTCAGCTCGGCAGCGACCTCTCGGCGGTCACCCATGTGACGTCGTTCTGGAATTACTGGTGGACCGACCGGGAGAAGGGCAGCCTGTCGGCCGACGACGCGCTGGACATCTTCCCCAGCTTCCTGCGCTCGCTGACGCGCACCTCCGAGGACATCCACTACACCGACGTGCGCACGGCCATCTGACGGCCAGGCCCGGACCGAAGAATCAAGACGGCCGGCCCGCCAGGCGGACCGGCCGTCCTGTTTTCTGCCTGCACTATTCGACGGTGACGCGGACGAGGTTGTCGTCTGAATCTCGATCGATCAGCTTGTTGTAGGGATCGATACCGGCATAGAGCGGCTGCTCGTCGACGATGAGCTCGATACGCATCGTGGTCTCGTCGATCCGGTGTTTCTCCATGTAGAGCACGTGATCGCTGCCTTCATAGGCATCGTCGAGATTCTCCGAGAACAGGCCGATATCGATCATGTAGTCGATATCCTCCTCGGTCTGCTCGCCGGCCCCGTCGGCCTCGAACTTGTGCGCCTCGATCTCGATGGCGACATCCCAGCGGCCGTCCTCGCGCTCGCTCGCGGTCGCCGAAACGGCTTCCAGGTCGAACACGACGATCCGCTCGAAGAAATCGTGGATCACGCTTTCCCATTCCGGCCCGGCTTCGGCGCGCAGGATCCGCAGGAAGTCGAGCGTCGTGGCATACGGGTCGGTGGAATAGGCCCGCTCGGCGATCAGCTGCTGCATGACGCGGTTCACCGCATCCTCGCCGAGATAGTCGGCCAGGGCATACATGATCACCGCACCCTTGCGGTAGTGGATGTAGGGCTGGTTCTCGACCCGGTAGAGCGGCAATTCCTCGATCGACTCGGAGCCGCGAGCGGACAGATAGCTGTCGAGCTCGTATTTGAGGAAGCGGCGCATATGGTCTTCGCCATATTCCTCGCGCATCACCATCAGTGCCGAGTACTGGGCGAAGGTTTCCACCAGCATGGTGGCACCCTGCACATTCGCCCCCAGCACCTGGTGCGCCCACCACTGGTGCGCCGCCTCGTGCGCAGTCACGTAGTAGACATAGTCGATCTCCGACGGGTCCGAGAGATTGGCGATGAAGCCGATGCCCTCGGAATACGGGATCGTGTTGGGGAAGGACTGGGCAAAGGTCTGGTAGGCCGGGAATTCCAGGATCCGGAACTGCCGGTACTGGAAGGGGCTGAAATGCTCCGAGAAATAGGCCAGCGAGTCAGCCGATGCCTCGAGCATCCGGTCCACATTCCAGGCATGTTCCGGGTGATAGAAGACCTGGAGATCGATCCCGTCCTGCTCCTGCTCGGCCACCGCATAATCGGCAGAGAGCCATGAGTAGAAGTTCAGGATCGGCCGGTCCATCACGTATTCGAAGTACCGGCGGCCATTCTCCTCCCATTCGCGTTCCAGATAGCCCGGCGCGACGGCGATCTGGTCGGCCGAGGTCGACACGATCGTGCGGAAGGTGACGTAGTGGGACCCGGTCAGACCGTTCTCGTCCCAATGGCTTTCGTCCTCCAGCGGGAAGGCCCGGTCGATCGGCTCCAGCCCTTCACGCCGGCGTTGCTGGCGGTCCTGCAGACGCCAGTTCCCGTTGAAGCCGATATTGGCCATCGACTCGCCATTGTTGAAGAAGGTGCCGTTGTAATTGACCGTGCTGACATTGCCCGCATTGCGGAAACCGGGATTGGCCCGCTCGACCGAGAAGTCGAACGTGCGCGTCTCGCCCGGCTGCATCGGGGTGTCGAAGCGGAAGGAATAGGTCAGGAAACGCGGATCTTCCGCATCGACCTGCGCACCCTGCGCCTCTTGTGCCAGCACTGTCGTACCGTAGCCATAGGAGATCCACAGCGTATCGATCGGGGCGTCCGTCTGGTTTTCCAGCACATACTGGCCCCGCGCCGTGTAGCGGCGTTCGGAGGGGTAGATATCCACCTCGTAGGCCGTTTCCACGATCGTCGGCTGATCGACATCCTCAAGGTAGAGATACTCCCGCTCATACTCGGCCTGCAGCCCGCGGAAGTCGTTGGAGGACAGATACTCGTTGCGGATATTCGTGTTGTAGAAGATCCAGCCGCCTGTACCGGCGATACCGGCCAGGGCTACAACGATCAGACCCGCTGTTGCCGGCGTCATGCCGCGACCGAATGCCCCCAGACGGGCAAGGATCGGCGACAGCGACCCGCGGCTCCAGAGCCGGTAGGACAGGACCAGCAACAGCAACGCCCAGAACGACCAGTAGGCATAGAACCACAGCGAAATGCCGAGGAAATGGCCATAGCCGTTCATGTCCGAATAGGGCGCACCGGGGGTGCTGCCATACTGGTAGAGATTATGGTCGAGCCCCATCTGCGACATCACGATGGAGACGATCAGGAAGACCAGCATGAAGGCCATGCCGAGCCAGCGATTATTCATCAGCACCTGGGCGAAGATCGCCAGGGCCGCGAAAATCGCCGTCGGCAGGATCATCCCGACCAGGCCGCGCAGGGCGTACTGACCCCATTCGACCGGGGCAAAGCCCTGGATCATCTGGGATACGCCGCCGGCAAGCAGGGCCAGGCCGATCAGGCTGACAACAACCAGGCAAAGCGCGAGGAATTTGGTCGCCATGAACACCCAGCTCGGTGTCGGCGTCGCATCCACGATGTAGGAGAAGCCGACCCGGCGCTCGCGCCACATCACCTCCGCTGCGTAGTAGATCACCACGACACTGGGCAGCCATGAAAAGGCGCCGTTGATGACGTCGATCATGATCCGCGTCAGCGGATAGTTCGGCGTGCCGTAATACTCATTGCCCAGGAAGAAGCCCGGAACGGTGTTGAGCAGACCCAGGACCAGAAGAATCCAGAAGGCGACATTGAACACCACGCCCTTGAACTCGAAGCTCAGCCGGGCGAGGAATTGCTGGAAGGCGGCTCCACCATCGAGTTTCGGCGTCACGCGCGGCAGCTCGATTTCGGAAATGGCATTGGCCGCGCCGGCCGGAGCAACTGCGCCAGCGGCCTTGCGGCCGGGAAGCTTGAAACTGCCCTGGCGGAAGCGGAAGGTCGCGACATTGATCGCCAGCAGCACCAGGCCGATGCCGATCCAGAGCAGGCGGTTCTGCATCATCACGCCTTCGAAGGCGACAACCCGCTCGTTCTGGTCGAACACGGTCCAATAGCGTGTGACCTCGCCGAAGGTGTTGAAACCGAAGGGATCGATCAGCGCGAGCATATCGCGCAGCTCCGGTTGGGACTGGGACAGGCCGACACCGACAAAATAGAGAACCAGCAACGCCACGAAGGCCGCATAGGTCGCGATGGTCGAACGCGTGAAATTGGCGACCGTGAACAGGATCGTGCCGATCACCCACAGATTGACCAGCCCGAACACGGCAAAGAGATAGGGATACCAAGCGAGATTTGTGGGCCCGACCAGTTCCGGGTCGAGCCAGGGCATGACGCTGCCGATGAGGAAGGCCAGCGGCACGGCCGAGAACACCAAGGCCGTAATGACGAAACCGCCGATGAAGCGGCCGAGCACGAAATCGAATTCCCGCACGGGCCGCGAATAGAACAGTTCAGACGTCTTGAACCCGAAGTCCCGCAACACGCCGGACGACAGGAAGACCGTCGGTATGATCGCGCCGAATATCGAGAAGACAAGGATGTTGATGGTCAGCGCATTGGGCGAGTTGATGTTGACGGATCCACCGCCGCCGACCTGGATCTGGTCGATCGTCACCCCGCCGAATACGAGCAGGAAGAAGATCGCAAAAATGGCAATGGATGCCGGCGAAAAGAGCTGAAACCGGAATTCGAATCCGGCGATTTTCCAGAGCATGGCTGGGCCTCCCTCGCGCCGCTTATGCAGCGTTGGCGGCCCGGCGGCCGTCGGTGATGGTGGCGAAATAGACATCCTCGAGATCCGGCGTCGCGGCTTCGAAACCCTCGCCCGGATCGGTATCCGACAGGACCCGCACAAGAACCTGGCCCATCGTCAGGCGTTCCGAGATGACGTTGAGACGGGAGCGGACAGCCGGCAGTTCACCCTTGGCCACCGTCTTCGCCCAGACCTTGCCGCTCAGCTCGGCAATCAGGTCCGCCGGAGCGCCCTGGGCAACGATCCTGCCGCCATTCATGATCGCCATGGCCGGGCAGAGATCGGCGACGTCCTCGACGATGTGGGTCGACAGGATGACGACAACGTTCTCGCCGATTTCGGACAGGAGATTGTGGAAGCGGTTGCGCTCTTCGGGGTCGAGGCCGGCGGTCGGCTCGTCGACGATGATGAGTTTCGGATCACCGAGCAGCGCCTGGGCAATGCCGAAACGCTGACGCATGCCGCCGGAATAGCTGGCGACGGACTTGCCGGCATGCTGGGTCAGATTGGTCTGTTCCAGCAGGGCCTCGACGACCTGCTTGCGTTCCTTGCCGTTGGAAATGCCCTTGAGCACGGCTAGATGGTCCAGCATGGCGCGGGCTGACATGCGCGGATAGACGCCGAAGTCCTGCGGCAGATAGCCCAGCACCGAACGCAGCGCCTTGGGTTCGCGCACGATATCGATACCGTCGAACGTGGCCGTACCGCTGTCCGGCGCCTGCAGCGTTGCCAGCGTGCGCATCAGCGTCGACTTGCCCGCACCGTTCGGGCCGAGCAGACCGAACATGCCCTTGGGAATGTTCAGCGTGACGCCGTCCATGGCACGCACGCCACCCGCATAAGTCTTGGTAAGGTTGTTGATTTCCAACATGTCCCGTCACGGCCCCTGCGAGCCGCCTCCCCTGAAAATGGCAAAATTGGGGCAAGACTAGGCCTGTCCCGGATCGGGCACAAATGAGCCTTTGTACACAAACCCCACCAGAGGGACGGTTATTCCCCTTGTCCCCCCTTCATACGCGCGATGCCGGAAACCCGTGACGACAGGCCCGCGCAATTGTATGCGTCGGCGTATGGCACCACCGCTTCTCACCCTGCAGGGTATTCACCTCACCTTTGGCGTTACGCCACTGCTCGACGGCGCCGACATGCAGGTCGGCGAAGGCGAAAGGCTGTGCCTCGTCGGCCGCAATGGCTCCGGCAAATCGACCCTGATGAAGGTCGCCGCCGGACTGGTAGAAGCCGACGGTGGCGAACGCTTCGTGCACCCCGGCGCCACCATACGCTATCTCGAGCAGGATCCGGACCTGGGCGGTTTCGCGACCGTGCGGGACTATGTGGTCGCCGGACTGGCGCCAGGCGATATGGACTATCGCGCCGACTATCTGCTCGAACAGCTCGGTCTGACGGGCGAGGAAAAGCCGGACGTGATCTCTGGCGGCGAAGCCCGTCGTGCCGCGCTGGCCAGAGCGCTCGCGCCGGATCCCGACATCCTGATGCTCGACGAGCCGACCAACCATCTCGACCTGCCCGCCATCGAATGGCTGGAAAGCGAGCTGGCAGCCTGCCGCTCTGCCCTGGTGCTGATCAGCCACGACCGGCGCTTCCTGGAAACCCTGACCCGCAAGACGCTCTGGCTGGACCGCGGCCGCACGCGCCTGCTTGAAAAAGGCTTCGGCGCCTTCGAAGCCTGGCGCGACGAGGTGTTCGAGCAGGAGCAGGAAGAACTGCACAAGCTCGACCGCAAGATCGTGCGCGAGGAAGACTGGCTGCGCTATGGCGTGACGGCGCGCCGCAAGCGCAATGTGCGCCGTCTCGCCGACCTGCAGGATCTCAAGCGCCAGCGCGCGACGCATCGCGGCCCGCAGGGCCAGGTCAAGCTGGAAGCCAGCCAGGCCCAGGATTCCGGCAAGCTGGTCGCCGAAGCCCGGCATGTCTCGATCGGCTTTGGCGGCCGCTCGATCGTGAAGGACTTCTCCACCAAGATCGCCCGGAAGGCGCGGATCGGCCTGGTCGGCCCCAATGGCGCCGGCAAGACGACGCTGCTCAACATCCTCACCGGACAGCTTGCGCCGGATACCGGCGAAGTGCGCCTGGGCACCAAGCTGGAAATCGCCAGTCTCGACCAGAAGCGTCTGGCTCTGAGGGACGACTGGACCGTGTCGGAAGCGCTGACCCAGGGCGGCGGAAGCCAGGTCGAGGTGGCCGGCAAGACAAAGCACGTCATGGCCTACATGAAGGACTTCCTCTTCCCGCCCGAGCAGGCCAACACGCCCCTGCGCGTGCTCTCCGGCGGCGAGAAGGCCCGCCTGATGCTGGCCCGCGCCCTTGCCCTGCCCTCCAACCTCCTGGTGCTGGACGAACCGACAAACGATCTCGATCTGGAAACGCTCGATCTCCTGCAGGGGCTGATCGACGACTATGCCGGAACGGTCTTCCTGGTCTCGCACGATCGCGACTTTCTCGACCGGGTCTGCACCNGNGTCATCGTATCGGAAGGCGACGGGCGCTGGCGCNAATATGCCGGCGGCTATTCAGACATGCTCGCCCAGCGCGGCCGCGGTGTCTCGCCGGACGACCGCACTGGCAATGTGACCGCCGCCAAGCCGGCATCCGCTACATCGCCGAAGCCGGCAGCGCCAAAGCCAGAAAAACGCCGCATGGCGAACAAGGACCGCTATGCGCTGGAACGCCTGCCGGGCGAGATCGACGCGCTGGGCGAGACCATCGCCAGGCTCGAAGGCCAGATGAACGATCCGGCGCTGTTTGCCGACAGCACCCGCTTCGCCCAGGTCTCCCGGCAGCTGGCCGACGCGCTCGCCGAACGCGACGCAAAGGAAGAGCAGTGGCTGGAGCTGGAGGCCCTGCGCGAGGAGATCGAAGGCGAGGGCTAGTCTGCATGACGCATCAGGAAGGCGTCGAACCGGGGAACCGTGAAGGCAAGCTGCCCGTAACTGGGGGCGTAGATCATGCCCTTTTCTATCAGGTGCTGGCGCGTCGAATTGAGCTGGCTGGACGAGCCGACACCAAAGGCTTTCGCCACCGCACCGGGCCGGTGCTCGCCCGGTCCCAGCGTGGCCAGCGCCCGCATATAGTCCATCTCCTGGGGCGTACACCGGTCCAGACGCATCTGGAAGAAGCCGCGATCCAGCGCCTCACGTACGCGGCCCGCTGCTCGCTCTACGTCGCGGCGGCGGATCGGTGAGGCTTTGGCAACGGCCCAGCAGCCATTGCCCCATTCCTGTATGAAATGCGGATAGCCCTCCGTCTCGGCCCACAACGCTTCCAGCGCCCCGTCTCCGATTTCCACATCTTCCAGTGCCAGCGTGTCGCGAAAGACCGTATCGGTCGCCTCGCGGCTCAACGGGCCGATCGTCTCCGCCATGAAGAGCCGCTCGGAATAGGAACGGCTCTCGCCCAGCTGCNGCAGTATGTTGGGCAGTCCGGCGCCTATCAGGATGACCGGCAGCCGCCGCTGGGCAATCCGGTGCATGGAAACGATCAGGGCATTGAGGTGCCCATGTCCGACGAACTGGAGCTCATCCACGATCAGTACGACAGCGGTGCCGGCATGCCTGGCCGCCACGCCGACGGCTTCGAACAGATCGGGCAGATCGGTCTCGAGATCGCCGCTGTCGGCGATGCCCGGCTCGGGTTCGAATTCGATACCGACGGATCCGCCGGGAAAATCGATATTCACCGACCGGACGAGGCTGGCCAGCGCCCGGCCCGCCGCCCGTACAAACGTCCGGGCCTTCTCGATATTGTCGAGTCCGATCAAAACCTTGCGCAACTGGGCGACGAGTTGCTGCAGGAAGGGCCTGTCTGGCACCGCCTCGATCCAGGACACCAGACAGCCCAGAGCTTCGGCCTGTTCGCGAGCCTCCAGAAGAATGGATGTCTTTCCGGTTCCGCGCAGCCCGTGCAGCACCAGGCTGCGCGCCGCCCGGTATTTCAGTGCCCGCCGCATCTGCGCCGTCATGGCCGCCACGACCGCGTCGCGGCCCGCCATCACGTCGGGCATGACGCCCGCTCCGGGCGTAAACGGGCTGTCCTCGGCCTTCACCTGCCACCCTCAAACTCAAGATTGCAGACGACAGAGTGGTCAACTCGGTCAACTCGGTCAACTCGGTCAACTCGGTCAACTCGGTCAACTCGGTCAACTCGGTCAACTCGGTCAACTCGGTCAAGCGAGCACGCTGCTTCGGCCTCCGGGTCAACCCCGGAGATGCGATTGTGCAGACTTTCTTGTGCGTTAACGGAAGGCGCGGGAGCGCGACGGTCCCAGGATCACGGCGTTGAGCAACAGAAGGTCAAGACCGTCGAGATAGGCCCGGGTGGTCGGGGACTGGGTGAAGGCCACGACCTGGCCGCTGCCATAGCTGCGCGACAGGACGAAGGGCTTGTAGGCCAGCTGTTCGGCATAGTCGTCCCACAGATACCCGCCGGCAACGAGATCGTCCGGGCCGGCAAAGCGCAACGCGGTATCGGCATCGTCCATCTCGACAGGCGCGTAGATGTCCGACCCTGTCACCAGCGCCGCCGCCCCGCGGTCATAGCCCGCCGACATCCACACATCCGGATTGGCCTCGACGCGCGCCAGGGCCCCCGGAGACGAGTCCGGCATGGCGCCCGAAGCTGTCTCGCTGGCGCGCAATTCTTCCCGGTTCGCCAGGATCCGTCCGTCGATCACCTCGCCGCTGGCCGAGGCTTCGCGCGGAGAATCTGCGGCGCGCTCGCGCTGGGCCGGCATCATCGCGACCTCACTGTCCGCCAGCCAGCGGGTCGCGTCNCCCAGGCCGACAACGACGCCCCCGCCGCGGGCAAAGCCCTGGATCGCCGTCCGGCCGCCATCGCCCAGTTCCGAACCCAGCTGACCCCAGCGCTGCTCGGGCAGGATCAGGACATCGTAATTGTCGAGATTGGCCCGGCTGATCGTGCCTGTGCGAATGACCGCAACCGGAATGCCGAAGCGGCGCTCCAGGACATAACGTGTCGCGCCGGCCGACGTCGGATCGACCCCGTCTCCCCAGACCATCGCGACCCGCGGCTCGTGCACCGGGTAGAAATTGTCCGAACCGGGATTGGGACCATCATCCACCCAGCTGCTGGGCATGCCGTCGAACCGCGCGCCGATCTCGGCAGCCAGCCGCGTGATGAGATTGTCGAGATCGTCCGGCGCGGAATGACGCGGCACAACGACGCTGCCCCGCGGGTAGGTGATGTCACCGATGCGGAAGCTGGCATTCGTCGTGCGCATGGGCACGCCTTCCTGGGCGAGAGCCGCCACCAGATAGGCCTGACCGGCATCGCTCCAGGGGACGACATAGCCCCACTCGGCCGAACCGCCGCCCGCGATCCGCTCGATCAGCATTTCCGCGTTGACCGGCTGGCCATCGACTGCCGGCGTACGGCGGCACTCCACAGCATCCACATTGCCCATCAGCGGCAGTGACCAGGCGGTCACGTCGTAAAGCTCATGTCCCAGACCTTCACTGCGGCGGCGCTCCTGCTCACGCATGAAGTCGGCGGGAAGATCCGTCGTCGCCTCCATGAGAGTGCGGGCGAGACGGCCGGAGGCCTGGTCGAAGCGCACGAGGAAAGCGCCCGCCTCGAAGCTTGCACCGCAGGCCGACGCCCCCGGCGCCAGCCGTGACACGGCGATATCCTGGGCCGCCAGGTTCCGCGCCATGCGCTCGGCGCCCCAGCGATTGGAGGCAATGTCCAGAAGGACTGCTTGCGGTCCGTCTGTGCTCGTCGACGCGCTGTCCCGGAACGCCACGAAATCGCGCAGGAAACGCGCCCGGTTCTCGGCGACAACCTGGGCTGTCGACAGGCTGGCAATGAAATGGCGGTCCACCCCGTCCGCATAAGTCAGGAGCGATCCGTCGCGGCGGCGCCATTCCAGACCCCGGGCCGAGGCCTGTTCATAGGTCATCGCGATGGCGCCCTGCAGGGTCGGCCACATGTCACCATAGCCGGGATAGAAGGCGTCGAAGACTTCGCGCGTGTAGTAGTCGTATCCAAGACGGTCGAACCACTCACCATGATTGCGGCCGATCAGCGCCTGGGCATCGCGCTGGCTGTCGACAATGTTCGGATTGAAGGGTTCCGCCGACGGCGCAAAGAAATAGCTGCTGTCACCGCCCATCTCGTGGGCGTCCACCACCACGACGGGCCGCCAGTCCAGGATGGCGTCGACGCGACCGCGCGTCTCCGGCTGGGTGCGCGCGAACCAGTCGCGGTTGAGATCGAAGAGATAGTGGTTGAACCGGCCGCCGGGCCAGGGCTGATCGTGTTCGGCCGTGAACCGGTCCTCGCTGGGCGAAAGCCCGCGGGCGGCGCGGAAGGACTGGACGAAACGGTTGCGGCCGTCCGGATTCTGCGTCGGGTCGATGATGACGATCGTATTGTCCAGGATGGTGTCGACGACCGCGTCACCGCGAGCGGCCAGCAGATGATAGGCCATGCGCAGACCGGCATCGGTCGACGAGATTTCATCGCCATGCACGCCATAGGACAGCCAGACAACAGCGGGCAGGTCGGCGATCAGGCGATCCCGGTCAGCCGCATTCAAGCCTGCCGGATCGGCAAGTTGCTGCAGACCTGACTGGACCGTGTCGAGCCGTTCCATCGTCTCGGGGCGGGCAATCACGGCATAGACAAGCGGGCGGCCTTCCCAGCTGCGGGCATATTCGACGACGCGCATCCGGTCCGGCGCGGCTTCGGCGAGGGTGTAGAGATAATCGACGGCCTCGGCCGGCGGCGTGATCTCGACACCGAACTCGTAGCCATACTCGGACAGGAGGCTGGGAATGCCGTCATCATACCGAACCGTCAGCGGCGCCGTCTGCGCCTCTGCCCCGATGGTTCCGAAAAGCGCCGCCAGAATTGCTGTCGCCAGTGCACGCATTGCCATACCCCTCATGTCCTTTGCCGCGGCAATTAATCAGGTTTTCGTCGCAGCGCAAAAGCTTCAACGCGCATCGGGCCGTCCGGTAACGACCGGAAAGTCCGGATCGGGCTGTTCCAGCAAGGCAAAGAAGCCCAGGAGTGCGCGCCGGTCGCCACGAATGGCAAATTCCTGCGAGGCGAGCATGTCGACCAGGCCGGCCTCCTGTTGCAGCAGGCGCATCCAGAAGGTGCGGGTCAGCTCGACCGTCGCATCCGCGTCCGGCCGGGGCTCCCCGCGATGATGGTGCATGACCCCGTTGGACAGCTCGATGACGTGTGTCTCGCCAACATCCGTGAAGACGAAATTGAACACCCGGTCATTGCGGGCAGCGCGCGGTCCGTCGATCCGCGTGGCCATTGCCGCAAAGAACATGTCGAGCGGGATGGCGTCCAGAATGCCTTCCGATGCCCGCACCGCATCTGTCTGCGGAATACCGTGCCGTAATTCACGGGCGGCCGACAGATAGACATCCCGCCAGGGCGCCGATTCCGCGCGGTAGCCCAGCTGCTCATAGCTGCGTGCCAGGATGGCGGCGGCCGCTTCATTGCCCGGAGCCGCATAGACCGCGTGCTGGGCCAGCTCGGCGGACCAGCGGTAGTCGCCGTCTGCAAACGCGGTCTCCGCCTCCGCGATGACGGCTTCCACGCCGCCAAGCAGGTCAACATAGCGCTGCGCGGCCTCTCCTCTGGGCAGAGGGTCGAGATTGGCCGGAACGCCGTCATACCAGCCGAAATAGCGTTGATAGACCGCGCGCGAATTGTGCCGCAGCGTGCCGTAATAGCCGCGCACCGCGAACCGGCCGGCGAGCGCGTCCGGCAAGACAATCGTCTCGGCGATCTCGTCCGGCCCAAGGCCGCGGGCCGCCAGGCGCAGGGTCTGGTCGTGGATGTATTTGTAGATATCGCGCTGGGCGACGAGGAAATCGTCGACTTCGTCTGCCCCCCAGACCGGCCAATGATGGCTGTTGAAGGCCACCTCCGCGCGCCCGCCGAAGACGCGGCGGGCTTCTTCTATCCCTGCCGACCAGGCCAACGCGTCACGCACCTGCGCGCCTCGCAAGGTGTAGAGATTGTGCAGATTGCGCGAGACAAGCTCGGCACCGCACCAGGCCCCAAAATCCGGGAAGAACACCGTCAGCTCGGCCGGGGCTTCGGTGTCCGGCGCGTACTGGAACTCCATCCGGACGCCATCGATCTCCAGCACCTGGCCGGTGTGGTCGACGATGATATCGGGCTCAGCGATGGTGTGGCGGCCCAGCGCGGGATGCTTGCCAAGGCCGGAACCGACATGCCCGCGCGCGGTACGCGGCAGATGCGTGCCGTACATATAGCCTGCACGCCGGGCCATCACGACCCCGGCCATGACATTCTCGCTGACGGCCTCTTCGAGAAAGCCGGCCGGCGCGATGACGGGCACCGGACCGTCTCCCAGCGCGCCCTCGATCGCCTCGACACCACCGAAATGGTCGATATGGCTGTGCGTGAGGATGACGGCGGATACCGGCCGGGGCCCGAGTTCGCGCTCGACGAGCGCCAGCGCCGCCTGTGCCGTTTCGACCGATGTCAGCGGATCGATGATGATCCGTCCGGTCTCACCCTCGACAATCGACATGTTGGCCAGATCGTAGCCGCGGACCTGGTAGATGCCCGGAACGACCTCGTAGAGGCCATGTTCGGCATTCAGACGGGCTTGCCGCCACAGGCTGGGATGAACCGTGTCCGGCGCGTCTTCCCCGTCGAGGAAGTCATAGTCGGCGGGTCGCCAGATCGGACGCCCGTCAGCATCGCGGATATCCAGGTCGGCGTCGCGTGCGACAAAACCGCGCTGCACCAGCGCCCAGTCTTCATCATCAATCAGGGCGGGATCGCGCGCGATTTGCGCGTTCAGACGGCCGGTCACACCGGTTGCCGGGAAAGCCCCGTCCGTATCGGCCTCGTCTGTTGAAATCTCCACAGGCTGTTGCGGCGAAGGCCCGGAGCACGCCGTCACTGCCAGAAGAGCGGCCAGGGCCGCAATCGTCATCCGTTGGCACACCATGTTCGAACCTCCCCGCCTGAACACTGTTTACTCCACGCTAACCCCTCAGCACACGCTTGGCGACAAATCCCGTTCGTTCGGTACTTTCTCCGGCGCAGTGCCTTGGTTTTCCCGGCAAGTACCGACTATCATTTGCAATCGTGCGGGATCGATTCGGAGAAACGCGGATGGAGCAGGACGAGGCTTGGACCATAGCCCTGGACTCGCTTGACATTCCCGAGCCGGGGGCCCGCGAGGCATTGATCGCGATGTCCGATATCCGTCATGCCGAAGCAGGCACCACGATTATCGCCCAGGAAGAAGATGAGGATCACGTCTTCATCCTTCTGGAAGGGTCGGTCCGTGTGGTGTTGCTGTCCGAGAATGGCCAGGAGATCTGGCTGGACTGGTTCGGTGCCGGCGCCATCTTCGGCGAGCTCGCAGCGCTGACCGGCAAACCGAGAACCTCGGAAATCGTGGCGGAGACACCGTGCCGCATCGCGGCACTCACCGGCGCGCAGTTCTTCGATCTTCTGCGCAGACACGGCAGTATCGGCTTGGCCCTGTGCCGCATCCTGGCGACGCGGATCCATCACACCACACAACGCATGTTCGAACTGTCTTCGCTGTCGGCGCCAGGCCGCATATACGCGGAATTGCTGCGCATGTCCGAGCCGTCGGACAAGGCCGGAAACAGCCGGACCATCCAGGTCGCCCCGTCCATGACCGAACTGGCCCGCCGCGTGAACACCACGCGCGAGACCACATCCCGGACCGTGAACGATCTGGAACGCCGCGGCCTGCTCAAGCGCAATAACCGGTCATTCGAACTGGTCGATCCCGATCTGCTGAGCCGGATGCTCGGTTCGAGCTGACGCCCGGATTTCTCCCGATGCCGGAGACCCGGGCGCGACGCTGCGCAGCGCGTAGAGACGGGTCATCGGCAACAGCGGATCGATCTCTGTGCGGCCGACATATTCGCATCGAAACTCGGCAGGCCTCGACATCGACAGAAGTGCAGCAAAGGCTTCGCTGACGAAGATCGATCCGGGCACCGTCACCGACTCGATCCGAGAGGCGACGGCCACTTGCCCGCCGAACGGGGCCGTCCGCTTCTGTACCGGATCCATGCCCTCCTGCACCGGCCCGCAATGTCCGCCGATCCGCAGACCGAGCCCGGGCGGCAGATCCAGCGCTTCCAGATCGATCGCATCGAATGCGCGACGCAGACCGACGGCGGCGCGCGCGGCCTCCGCGACACTGCCGAAGACGAGAAAAAGACCGTCTCCCCAGCTGTCGCTATAGAGCGGGCGGTCGGGTCCGCTCTCGCAGACCGCCGCGAGCCGGCCAAGCACCTTCTGCACGAAGGTTGGAATACGATCGTCGGGCACCGAGGTGGATCCGCGAATGTCGAGAAAGAGCATGGCCCGGATGACGAGATTGAAGTCGTCGCTCGCGTCATCGCCGGCGATGACTGGCAACGATGCCGACGGGACACTGCGCTCGAAGCGAAGGATATGCTGCGGCAGTCCGGACTGGCGCCAGACCGCGGCATCCCTGGCCGTACCGGATTCGGACCGTCCGGCTTCGCCATCGAAGACAAGCAGCTGAACCGGTGTGCTGGCCAGCACCGATGCCCGCATCCGCGCCATGCCCATGGCGACCACGCTGGCATGATTGAGGCTGAACTCGGACAGAATCCGCCGGTCGGTCGTGACTTCCACGATGTCTGCGGCCGCTTCCAGGCAAACCTCGCACCGGCGCACCCAGGCCTGTCCGTAGGGACGCACGGACGCATCGATGAAAACCGCAACGGGGACCGGCAGAACGACGGTCAGAGCACACCCCGCCGCCACGCCCGCCTCGGCGATCAGGATGTCGGATCCCGCCGCAAGCGCCCCGTGCAGCGGGCCGATATTCTCGCGCTCCAGCAGTGTGGCGATGGCGGTCTTGAGCCGCACTTCACGATCGGGCGCGACCATCCCTTCGCCGGTTCCCGTGCGGAAAAGGTGGCCGGCATAGTGGGCGGGGCGCGGCGGTTCGAGCGCGTCGAGCCAGGCATCGGGCATGTCCAGCGCAGCAACGATCAGACGCAGCTGGCGCAACGTCGTGGCATGAGCGAGATAGTTCTCGCGATCGCAGGCAATCGCCGATCGCAGCGCCATATTGGCTGCGCCCGGCTGGGCGAGCAGGAGATGGGCCTCGGCTTCGGAAGCTTTCTGATAGTAGGCGGCTTCGGGATCCAGCGGCAGGCCGGAGCGGCAGCTTTCCAGGACTTGGCGTGCAAGATCGACCGAACGCTCGCGATCGCCGGCCAGCAAAGCCATGGTGGCTGCATTGATGCCGGGATAATGACCGCCCGTCTGCTCGAAGACTGCTGCGTATCGATCGGCGGCAGACCGCGCCAGCGTCGGGAAGTCTTCCGCGTTGGCCTCGAAGGCCATGGCCTTCAGGAGACGTGCGCCGAGCGCCAGGCAATCCTCGTTGTGGCGCGCTTCGGCAAGGCGGAAACGATAGAAGTCGCGCTCGGCACGCTCCAGGGCACCGGAGCGGATAAGGCACAGGACAGCCCGGTGGCGCAGCCACAGATCGTCTGGCCGGTGGCGCAGGGCGTCGAGACACAGATCATAGGCCCGTGCCAGGTCGCCCTGCTTGAACCGGTCGGCAATGTCGTCGCGTTGCGTCATTCAGTCCTGCCCGTCCCGGCCCGGCGGCCGGGCGGTTTCAATCAGGGAATGACCTTGATCTTGGGATCGATAATGACGCGTGTCGACTGGTTGCCGGCGTCCTGAGAGGCCTTGATGAAGAGCGAGTAGTCGTACTCTCCGGCCTGCGCACAACTGGCGAAGAACTCGAAACTGTAGGGCTCGCACGTCGCGCCGTTCAGCATCAGCCAGGCCAGGCCGCAGAACTCGCCGGCCGGCACTTCGGACTTGAACTTGATCCGGGCGGGCTCGAAACCCCAGCCCGGGATCTGCACATGAAAGATGAGACGCGCCGGTTCTTCGACCGTTTCGTCGAAGGGGCTGGCGCCCATCGTTGCACTGGCTGTCCATTGTCCGGCCAGCGCCGACAGCACAGCCGTGCGAAGCGTCGATGTGTCGGCCAGCGGGTACTGGGCGACGGTGTCGGCGAAGGTGACGAAGATCGCCGAGACATCGGCGTCGTCGAAAGTCTCGCGGCCGGCATCGCTGCCCTGGACGACGAGAAATCCGTCGGTCGCCTTGGCGATCAGGCTGATCTGGGTCACGCCCGCGGCCGTGGCACAGGCGTCTGTCAAACCGGATTGTGTCTGGCTGCCATCCAGCCAGGTTGCGTCGATCGTGCTCATGATTTCCCCTTGCTTGCCCGTTTCGGGTGGTCACACGTCCCCACCAGGGCGGATGTCTCCGCCCTGTCGTCACCAATCATTCGGCACTGATGCGCTCTCGTTGCAGGACCGCGCGGGCCCTGTCGTATTCTGCCCGCGTGTCGGCCGGAACGCGCGCGATTACCGGCGTGAGCCGGTTCACCATCGCCTCGCGTACACGCGCCGCTTCCCGGTCTTCCCCCTGCTGATCGAGAAGCTCGGCCAGCGTGTTGGAAACGGCAGCATAGAGGTAGGTCCCCTTGCTCAGGCGGTTCTGCCAGTCGTCGATCTGCTCCAGTTCCGACAACAGATGCTGCAGCGCCAGGCTGGCCGCATCGACATCGCCCAGACCCGCCAGAATGCGCGCCTCCATCAGCGATGCATGCAGGCGCGTATCGTCGAACACATCCCCTTCGGCAGAGATCCAGGAGGGATGCGTCATGTAGGCCGAAGCATCGAGATAGGCCTCGCGGGCCGCGTCGAGGTCGCCGGCCAGCAATTGCGCATCGCACAACCAGAGACGCTGGCGAATGACGACCAGCCGCCATTGCAGGTTTGCAGGATCGTGCGCGACGAGTGCATCGGCCTCGTGCGATGCCGGAATGAGGATCTGGAGAGCCGCCTCGATATCCGCCCGGCTCGCCCCGCGCCCTTCGGCGATGTGCAGGCGCGCGAGCGCATATTCAGCGGTCATCGTGTCGCGGCGGATCGTCCAGTTGTCGGCGCCACCGCCCAGCTGCTCGTCATAGATGCGGATCTGCTGGCGCAGCGCCTCCATGGCGGCACCCCGGCCGTCAAGCGGTTCGGCGACATAGGCCATCCAGCCCCAGGCATCGGCCAGGTCGATCAGGGCGGCCTCGGAATCCGGCGACTCGTCCGCGATCGACTGGAACAGTTCCAGCGCCTGGCGGAATTCGCGCTGGGCGTCGCGCAGGCGTTCATGGCCGATATAGACCGTGCCGAGATTCGAGTGGGCATAGGCGGCCTCGGCCTGCCATTCCAGATTTTCCGGCTCGTCGGCCAGCAGCTGGCGCGACAGGTCGCGATACTCGATGAAACGGGCCTCCGCCGTATCCAGATCGCTGCGGCGCCACGCAAAATAGCCCGCCCAGAAGGCGCTCTGCGCATGTTCGTAGATACGTGCCGGCGAGGACGGATCGACCGCAAGAATGCGGCTGGTCGCTTCGTAGGCTGTATTGAAGTGGCGGTACGCGCTCTCCAGATCGCCCTCGTCGGAGTCGATTTCGCCGAGCAGATGGAAAGCCCGGGCCCGCCGGCCGAGATCGTCGGACGACATCTGGCGAGGGTCGCGCTCGTCATAATACGCGATCACTTTCTCGCCCACGGCATCGAGAACGTCGAGGCGCCCGACCGGTTCGAGTTTCGCGCGCAGATCACTCAGCATGAACTCAATCAAATCCTCTGCCTCCGCCTTGCGACGTTCGGCTTCGGATCGGGCCGAGATCGCGAAAAAAGTCAGCGTCGACATCGTAAGAGACAAAGCAATGGCTGCGCCTGTGATCACCGTCACGCGGCGCTGGCGGCGTTGCAGGTCCCGCTGGATCAGCTGGTCAAGCCGCACATCGATCAGGCCGGCCACAAGTTTCAGCAAGGCCATGCGCCAGCCGTCGCCGGACCGGCGGAAGTCGGCGGCGACCGGTTCGGCCACCAGACCGTCCGGCGCCCTCATGTTCGGCGGAAAACACTCCCGGCCGGCCGGCCGGCCTGCAGAAATCGCATCCGGCTCGCCGGACAGGATCGCGGCGAGTACATCGCCGCCGGGATTGAGTTCGCGGAAGACGCGGATTTCCTCATTGACCCAGCGCGAGTCCGCCGCGGCCGGCGAGCAGATGACGATCAGCGTGCCGGATCGCGCCAGGGCATCGCGCACGGAGGCGGACAGGTCGCCGGAGGCCGACAGATCGTCGCGATCGCGGAAGATCGGCGTCAGGCGCCGCGGCACATCGCCCTTGCGTGTGGCCTGGCCGACGAGACGGGTCGGAACACGATAGGTTTCCAGAGCGCGGTGAAGCCGGCGCGCCCAGGCCTGGTCGGCATGGCTATAGCTGATAAACGCCCGATAGCGGTTGTCCCCGGACATGCCCCTGCTCCCCCCGTTTCGGACGCACCATCATTGGGCGATTGGCGGGGACAGGCAACTGCGGGGAGAAAGGTTTCCCGCATACCATAAACGCCGGCCAAGGTCTCCGGCGCGGCTTTCGGTCGGTTCGGGATGCGGGATCGGGGGGTGGTGGGGAGCGAATTGCGAAGTTGGGGCTTCGCATCGGGCAAGGATTCGCGCCCCACCGGATCCCCGGCGCAGGTGGACCTCCGACGGAGAGGAGTTTGGGACCGCTCTTTCAAGCGGCATGTTCCGAATAGCAACTTTGTGTCAGCAACATACGTGATTGAGATCACGCCTGATGCAGAAACCCGCTTTTTCTAGACCGTTTCTGCAGTCCGCCCGGCAGCCGCCTCTGCAAGGCCCGGAATGGACAGCGCGCCCTCTTCGGCCGGACCGCATAATTGCCGGAAACCGGTAAAAAGCTCGCGTCCCATGCCGGCATGCACCGTGGCCGGAGCAAGGGCGGGCGAGCGGGCGGCGAAGCCATCGGCAGACACTGTCAGCCGGCCGCCGGCTGCGTCGACGCGTACGATGTCGCCGTCACGTACCCGCGCGATCGCGCCGCCCAGCGCCGCCTCGGGACTGACATGGATCGCAGCCGGCACCTTGCCGGACGCACCCGACATGCGGCCATCGGTCACCAGGGCGACATGAAAGCCGCGATCCTGCAACGCACCGAGCGACGGGGTCAGG
>PANX01000057.1 GCA_002707795.1 Maricaulis sp. | reverse complement strand
GGCTGCCGCCTGGGCATCACCTATCCGGAAATCTACGAGATGCAGGCCCGGGCGATTTTCGAGGCCCAGGTCGCTGTCGAGAAAGAGACCGGCTTCCAGCCCCTCGCCGAGGTGATGATCCCGCTCGTGGCCACCGCCGCCGAGCTGTCCATCCTCAAGGCCCGCGTCGCCGGTGTCGCCAAGGCCGTGGCCGAGGAGACCGGCGGCAAGCCGAAATATCTCATCGGCACGATGATCGAACTGCCGCGCGCCGCCCTGCGCGCCGGGGATATCGCCCGCGATGCGGAATTCTTCTCCTTCGGCACCAATGACCTCACCCAGACCACGTTCGGCCTGTCGCGCGACGATGCCGGCAAGTTCCTGAACGACTATCTGGAAGCCGGGATTTTCGAGAAGGATCCGTTTGTCTCGCTCGACCGCGACGGTGTCGGCGATCTCGTGCGCATCGCCGTCGAACGCGGCCGCGCCGAGCGCGAGGGCCTCAAGCTGGGCATTTGCGGCGAGCATGGCGGCGATCCCAACTCGATCGATTTCTGCGAGGAAGTGGGCCTGGATTACGTCTCCTGTTCGCCCTATCGCGTGCCGATCGCCCGGCTTGCCGCGGCCCAGGCCCGGCTGCGCCGGCTCTGACGAGACCGGGTGCAGGCCCGCCATTCCTTTGCGGATGGCCAAGGCAAGGCAAGAAAAACACAAGAGAAATCGGCTCTTCCCTTGCGAGGGGAGAGTCATTTCTTATTTGTAATCGGCGGGTGATATTGACCTGACCGGCGCACGCCCATAGATACGCGCTCCTTATTTCATGAAGGATTCAGTAAGCAGCGGCCATGATAGATTCGGAGAATCTGCAGAGTGATTCGACGAATGGTCAGAACGAACAGTGATCGGATGAATCTGGACGACGCACGCAGCCAGCAGAAGCAGCTCGCGACCGCATTTCACATGCTGGCCGCCCTGGTGCTGTGCGCACTGAGCATCCTGGTGCTGAACCTGGCCTCGGCCCGCGCGCGCGAACAGGACGAGACGCTGCAATGGCAGCGCCTGGCCGGCACCTATCTCGCCCGCGGCGATGTCGACACCGACTGGCAGGCGCCGCGCACGCTGCGCATCGCCTCCATCCTGCTCGAGTCCGACAGTGAAGCCGGCGCCATCCTGCGCGCCCGCTCGCTCGACGATCTGCAGACCTTCGACAGCTCGCACTTCTCCACCGCCGCCAATCTGACCTCCGAGGTCGATTGCCTGTCGCGCGCGATCTATTACGAAGCGCGCTCGGAGAGCTTTGTCGGCCAGCTGGCCGTCGCCCAGGTCATCATGAACCGGGTCCGCCATCCGGCCTATCCGAGCACGATCTGCGGTGTGGTGTTCGAGGGCGCCGAACGGATGACCGGCTGCCAGTTCACCTTCACCTGCGACGGCTCGATGATCCGCGAACCGCGCGGCCGTTCCTGGCGCCGCTCGCAACTGGTCGCCCAGCACGCCTTCATGGGCTTCGGCCGCGATGTCACCCGCCGCGCGACGCACTATCACACCGTCGCCGTCGATCCCTACTGGAACGACAATCTGGTGCGCACGCGCCGGATCGGTACGCACATCTTCTACCGCTTCCCGACGCGCCGCGAACGCGATGCCGGAATCCTGCGCGAGCGTGATGCCTGATTGTCACCGCAATGGGTGCGTCATGTGCCCCTTATGGTGCACTTGTGTCATACGGATGATGCACCAATTTCGCTACTGATAGACGTCCAGACCGGCCGCATCGGCCCGCTTGCGGACCTGGCGATGGAAGATCCAGAAGGCCGCAATCCCGGCCGCCAGGGCCAGCGCATTGATCCAGCCGCCACCCAGCGCCTGGGCCGCCAGGGCCACGGCACCGCAACCCGCACTCCACACCGCCCACAGTCCCGCCACGCGGCGATGACTGGCGCCCAGCGCGATCATCAGCTGATAGGCATGCGCCCGGTGCGCCACAAAGGCTGACCGACCGGCGCGCACCCGTGCGGCCATGGTCAAAAGGACATCACCCAGAAGCGGCAGGATCAGCAGCGGCGCCAGCCAGACCGTCCCCTCGCCCGACATCCGGGCCCAGAACAGCGCCAGTCCGGCAAAGACGACCGCCATCCCCAGCGCCCCTGCATCGCCGCAGAACAGGCGTCCGCGCGCGCCGGCCAGCGGCGCATTCCACACGGCAAACCCGGCCATTGCGCCTGCCACGCCAAACGCCGCCACGGCGACACTGCCCCCGGCCAGAACACCCAGCGCCAGCGCAGCCGGGATCAGGACCGCGGCGATCAGCCCGTCCGACCCGTCCATGAAATTGACCGCATTCGCCGTGGTGAAAATCCATAGCGCCGAGCCGGCCAGTCCGACGAGCCAGGGCAAGGCAATCCCCAGCTCGGTGACCGGTCCTGCCATGCCGGCAACGGCAATCGAGACCAGGGCCAGAACCATGAATTTGAGCGTCTCGGACAGGGTGACCAGATCGTCCAGCAGCCCCAGCGCAGCCGCGATCCCGCCGCCCAGCGCAATCCCGGCCAGCGCTGCGCCGGTTGCCGGACTGCCAGCGTCCAGCAGCGCCCAGGCCGAAAACACGCCCGCCATCGCGCCCAGCCCGCCGCCGCGCGGTGTCGGACTGTCGTGATTGGAGCGCGCATTGGGCCGGTCGATAATGCCGGCCCGCAGCATGACACCCGCCACGATCAGCGCCACGAGAAAAGCCGTCAGGGCAGAGACAAGCCCCGCCATCATGCCGGCATCTCCGGCGCTCCCAGGGTCACCGCCTGCGCGAAACCGGGATAGGCCCCGGCGGCGCTTTCCGCCTCGTCCAGCGTGTCGAACAGGGCAAAACAGCTGGCGCCCGATCCGGTCATCCGCGCCAGCCAGGCGCCCGGCCGGGCGTGCAGCCATTCCAGCGTATCGCCGATCACACCTTCCCGGCCGATCGCGACGGTTTCCAGATCATTGGCCTCACCAGCCAGCCAGCCCGCCAGATCGCCCTGATACCAGGGCCCGTGCGCAAGCGGTCCGGGATCCCGGCTGTCGAAGGCGACAAAGACCGGTCCCGTCGGGACAGCCACGCCGGGATTGACGATGACAGCCGGCAGGCCCGGCCCGATCTCGACCATCTCGATCCATTCGCCGATCCCGCGCATGCGCAGCGGCCGGGAGTAGAGGCAAGCCGGCACGTCCGCGCCCAGGCCAAGCCCCAGCTCGGCCAGCCGGTCGAGCGGCCAGTCCAGCTTCCAGAACCGGTTGAGCGCGCGCAGCGTCGCTGCCGCATCCGCCGATCCGCCACCCAGCCCGGCTTCCACCGGAATCGCCTTGTGCAGATGAATGCGCGCCGCGCGATCAAGACCGGCCGCGCGCTGCAGGGCGACGGCGGCCTTCATGACAAGATTGTCGTGCCCGCCGGAGAGCCGCCGCGAGGGTTCGCCCGACATGGTCAGCAGGAAGGCCGGGCTGTCATCGACGCGGATTTCGTCGCCCCAGTCGGC
Source organism: Maricaulis sp. (assembly GCA_002707795.1). Classification (GTDB taxonomy): domain Bacteria; phylum Pseudomonadota; class Alphaproteobacteria; order Caulobacterales; family Maricaulaceae; genus Maricaulis; species Maricaulis virginensis. The sequence continues at coordinate 11,011 of PANX01000057.1, read as the reverse complement.
AAAGACGACAAGGCTGTCGAGGGGGTGATAGCCGTCCGCCCGGGCCCGTCCGACCCGGAGGGTGAGGTTGACCTTCGCCGGTGCGAATTCCCGGACTTCGCCCGGGCTCACGGCTCCGGCACCTCGGCGGGATCGGCCGGTGCGTCGCCATTGGCGGCATAGACAGGCGTGTGTTCCGGCGGCTGACCGTGCTCGAGGCGGTATTCCAGCCCCTCGCGCTGCTCGTCCGAGGGACCGAGATCGATGGCGCGGCGCCACTGGAAGCCCGCTTCCAGCCGGCGGCCGACCTGCCAGTAGGCATCGCCGAGATGGTAATTGGCCGTCGCGCTGCCCGGATTGAGTTCCGCTGCCCGCTCCAGCTCCTGCACCGCCAGATCGTAATGGCCCAGCTGGTAGTAGGCCCAGCCCAGGCTGTCGATCACATTGCCGTTCTCCGGCGCCATGTCGGCGGCCTGCGCGATCATCTCGAAAGCTTCGTCGACCCGCTCGCCGCGATCGATCCACATATAGCCCAGATCGTTGAGCACGGTGGACTGGCCCGGGGCCAGTTCCAGCGCGGCGAGATATTCGGCCTCGGCAGCCTCCCAGTTGTCCAGCATCAGAAAGCAGGACGCCCGGAAATAGTGATAGCGCCAGTCATCCGGCAGGCCCTGCTCGCGGTTGAGCGCCATCGCCTCGCCATAGAGATCGACCGCTGCCGCCCATTCGCCCGAGATCCGGGACATGTCGGCGTAGAGCAGGATGGCCTCTGCGGCTCCCGTCCGCTCGGCAAGGTCGCGCGCAGCAGCATGGGCCGCCTCGATCCGGCCCAGCGTCGCCATCAGCACGATCCGGTCGATCTGCGCACCCAAGCGGAACGGACCTTCGGGAACCGAGGCATATTCTGCCAGGGCGAGATCATGCAGTCCGATCCGGTCGAGCGAGCCGGCCAGCACGATGTGCAGAGGCGCGAGGTCCGGATCCATTCGCTGAACCATGCGCATGTAGATGATGGTGAGATCCATGTCGGCCTGGGCCGCCAGATCGGCCGTCGGCCCCAGCACGGCGCGGGCGGCCAGTCCCGGAATGTCCGGCCGGCGCGGCGCCCTCCGGCCCTGGCTGGCGGTCTCGTAGAGCGCCTGGATGCTGGCCTCGTTCGGGTCGTCTTCCAGATAGGTCTCAAACAGGGTCGCTGCCTCGGCGCGGCGCCCTTCGCGCATCAGGAAGCCGCCATACATTTCCGTCGACAGGCGGCGGAAGGTCGAGGTGAAGACCGCCGAACGGTAGGCCGCCTCGGCCGCCGCCGGATTGCCCGCGGCCTCGAACAGCATCGCCTTGTGCAGCCACAGATGCGACGCCAGAAAGCCCGGCGCCTGCATGTCGCCGACCTCGGTCAGGGCTTCGTCGCCCCGGCCCGCGCCCATCAGCGCCCAATGGCGCAATATGTCCTGGAAGAAGGTGTTGTAAGGGCCATAGTCCGGCGCCGCGTCGAGAACGCTCAGGGCCGTGCGATAGTCGTGACGCGAGATCCGGTCGGAGGCGCGAAACAGGGTCGCAAGCCGGCTGGGATCGCCCGCCTCGCTTGCCGAGACGGCCAGGGCCGAGGCCCGGTCCAGATCGCCGGCGATGACCGATGTTATGAAGGCCCGGTCAGCGAGCACCGAATTGCCCGGCAACCGGTCGAGCGCCTCGAGATAATAGTCCGCCGCTCCCGCCGCGTCGCGGTTCACACCGGCATAGCGGGCCGCCAGAAAGGCGCCATAGGCCGAGGTTTCCTCCTCGGCCGGCACGGTCACGCAGGATGTCAGGGCCGTTGCCGCGAGCAGTGCGGGCCAGGCGCGCAGGATGCTTGTCATGGCGTCATGCTCGCTCCGCACCGCCCGGCGCGCAAGGCCTGATGGCTGTGCGCCGGATTACATTCCCGCATACATCGGACCGCCGCCGCCTTCCGGCGTGGTCCAGTTGATGTTCTGGTTGGGATCCTTGATGTCGCACGTCTTGCAGTGGACACAGTTCTGGGCGTTGATCTGGAAGCGTTCCTCGCCCGTCGTTTCGTCCTTGATCCACTCATAGACACCGGCCGGGCAATAGCGCGCCGACGGGCCGCCATAGACCTCCAGCTCGGATGTCTTCTGCAGGTCCATATCGGCCACCTTGAGGTGAACCGGCTGATCTTCCTCGTGATTGGTGTTCGAGATGAAGACCGAGGACAAACGGTCGAAGGTCAGCTTTCCGTCCGGCTTGGGGTAATCGATCTTGCGGAACTTCTCCGCCGGCTGGGTGCTTTCGGCGTCGGTCTTGCCGTGACCCATCGTGCCGAAGGGCGACCAGCCGCCGAACAGCGTGTTGCACCACATGTCCAGCCCGCCCAGGGCGATACCGATCGTGGTGCCGAATTTCGACCAGAGCGGCTTGGCATTGCGCACAGCCTTGAGGTCCCTGGCGACCCAGGAATTCTCGTAGGCCGTCTGGTATTCCGCCAGCTCGTCATGCGCGCGGCCGGCACCGATGGCGGCAAACACGCTTTCCGCCGCCAGCATGCCGGTCTTCATGGCGTTGTGGCTGCCCTTGATGCGCGGCACGTTCACGAAGCCCGCCGAACAGCCGATCAGCGCACCGCCCGGGAAAGCCAGTTTCGGAACCGACTGGAAGCCGCCTTCGGTGATGGCGCGGGCGCCGTAGGAGATGCGCTCGCCGCCTTCCAGCACGTCGCGGATCGCCGGGTGCGTCTTCAGGCGCTGGAATTCCTCGAAGGGCGAGATCCAGGGGTTCTTGTAGTTGAGGTGAACGACGAAACCGATCGAGACCAGATTGTCGCCATAGTGGTACATGAAGGAGCCGCCGCCGGTGGAATTGTCGAGCGGCCAGCCCATGGTGTGCTTCACCATGCCGGGCTTGTGGTTCTCCGGCTTCACGCGCCAGAGCTCCTTCAGGCCGATGCCGAATTTCTGCGGCTCCTTGCCCTCGGACAGGCCATAGCGGCCGATCAGCTTCTTGGCGAGCGAGCCGCGGGCACCTTCGGCAATCAGCGTGTACTTGCCGCGCAGCTCCATGCCCGGCTGGTAGCCATCCTTGTGACCGCCATCGCGAGCCAGACCGAAATCACCGGTCACCACGCCCTTGATGGCGCCATCTTCCTCGATCACGTCGGCAGCGGGGAAGCCGGGATAGATTTCAACGCCCATCGCTTCGGCCTGCTCGCCCAGCCAGCGGCACACATTGCCCAGCGAGACGATGTGGCAGCCATGATTGCTCATCAGCGGCGGGAAGAAGAGCGTCGGCAGGCTGATCGAACCGGCCGCACCGAGCACTTCGAAAATGTCGGTCTTAACGGGATCGTTGAGCGGCGCACCCTTCTCGGCCCAGTCGGGGATAAGCTCGTTGAGCGCCTTGGGATCGACGACGGCGCCGGACAGGATGTGTGCGCCCACCTCGGCGCCCTTTTCCAGCACGGCGATCGACAGCTCCTGCCCGGCTTCATCGGCGAGCTGTTTCAGACGGATCGCGGCCGACAGACCGGCGGGGCCGCCCCCCACGATCACCACATCGTATTCCATAGATTCGCGTTCGATCGGTGCGTCGGTCATTCCAGCTCCCACTCTTTTCTCATCGGTTTCAGCACTGCCCCGCTTGCAGGCCTTCGGTCATACCTTAGGATCGAATACCCATCTAGCGTGTCCGGCTGTCCGGATCAAAGTTATTACGTTGACGTACGCGTAAGCCATGTCCAACCCAGGTGCCACACTCGACCCGCACGACGAAAAGGCCCTCAAGGCCCTGATCGCGTGGTGGGAGGAAGCCGGGATCGAGCTCGATGCTCCGATCCAGCGGCCCCGGCCTGCGCCGGCGGCCGGTGCGGCGCATGACCGGGCGCCTCCCTCATCAACACCCGCCACCGTCCGCGATACGCAACAGGCTGCGCCCCAGCGCACCGCCACCGCGGCGGCGGCACGGGCAGCCGGCTATGGCCAGACACCCGATGATGGCCCCTCAGCACGCGAACTCGCAGCCGGCGCCTCAACTCTGGATGCTCTGCAGGCCGCCATTGCGCAGTTCGAAGGCTGTCCGCTCAAGCGCACCGCCCGCAACACGGTTTTCGCCCGCGGCAATCGCGAAGCGCGGATCATGGTGGTCGGCGAAGCGCCGGGGAAGGAAGAGGACGAGCAGGGCCAGCCCTTCGTCGGCCGGTCCGGACAATTGCTGGACCGCATGTTCGCCGCGATCGGGCTGGGGCCGGACGATCTGTATATTTCCAACATCCTGAACTGGCGTCCGCCCGGCAATCGCACGCCGACCCAGGAAGAGATCACGATGTGCCTGCCCTTCATCGAACGGCACATCGCCCTCAAGGCACCGGACATTCTCGTCGTCGCCGGCGGTATCTCCGCCCAGTCCCTGATGCGGACATCGACCGGGATCACCCGGCTGCGCGGCCAGTGGGGCGAGTATGCCCTGCGCGATGCGGCGGGCGAACCGACCGGCCGGACCATTCCGGTCCTGCCCGTCTTCCATCCCTCCTACCTGCTCCGGCGGCCACCGGAGAAGCGTCTGGCGTGGCAGGACATGCTGGCCCTGGAAGCGCGGCTTGCGGGCTAGATGCAGCACGCATTCCGTGTGCTGCCCTGTCAATGATTTGAAAACAGCGCCATGAATGCGACGATCGAGGGCCTGACCGGTGTGACCGGCAAGATCGGCGATGTCGTTCGCCTGATCGAGGCCATCGCCGACCAGACCAACCTGCTCGCACTGAACGCGACCATCGAGGCGGCCCGGGCCGGCGAGGNCGGCAAGGGCTTTGCCATCGTCGCCCAGGAAGTGAAGACGCTGGCCGGCCAGACCGCCCAGGCAACAGACGATATCGGCCACCAGATCCAGGACCTGCAGCGCACCATGACCGGCGCGGTGTCGGCCAACCCGGTCATCTCGTCCGCGATCGAGGACATCAATACCGCGTGCAATGCCATCGCCGCCGCCGTCACCGAACAGAGCGCCGCAACCAGCGAGATCGCCCGAAATGTCAACGAGGCCGCCGCCGGGACCGGCGAGGTTTCCAGCGGCATCGGTGTGGTTCACTCCGCCACCGAGTCCACCCAGGCCTCGGTCGAAACGGTGATCAGCTCGACCGACATCCTCCTGCGCCAGGAACGCAGCCTGAACGCGCTGCGAGACAATATCTCCAGCTTCCTGGTTGACCTGCGGNANGTGGGCTGATCCGGCCCGCCTTCCACGTTTTTCAGGGCCCCTGAAAATTTGTTCTTGATTTGTTCTGGTCATGAGTCATAGTGCGCTCATGACCGAGCGCCCAGGTGGCTACGCCCTAAACGCCCCTCAGGCGGCCCCCTCTGCCGGATCCCCCACCGCCCCGGGGGCCGGCGTCCGGGGCCGGGGCGCTCGGTCTAACGCGTCCGGCCGGTACGAGGCCTTTGCCCGCGAAGCCTTCGATGACGGATGGACCGAGGCGGATGCGCCGGCGCCGCGCCTGGGCACGACGATCCTGAAGGATGCCTCGCGATCCATCGTCGCGACCAACCGCTCGCCCGACATCTCCTTCGACCAGTCGATCAATCCCTATCGCGGCTGCGAGCATGGCTGCATCTACTGCTATGCCAGGCCCAGCCACGCTTATTGGGGCTATTCGCCGGGCCTCGACTTCGAAAGCGTGATCTTCGCCAAGCCCGACGGACCGGCCCTGCTGGAGGCCTTTTTCAACCGTCCGGGCTATCGGCCCAAACCGATCGTGATCGGCGCCAATACCGATGCCTGGCAGCCGGTCGAACGCCGTCTGCAGCACACCCGCGAAATCCTGAAGGTCTTTGCCCGCTACCGGCACCCGGTCAGCTTCATCACCAAGTCAGCGCTTGTCCTGCGCGATCTGGACATACTCGGCCCGATGGCCGCCGATGGCCTCGCCAAGGGTGCGATTTCCGTGACCACGCTCGACCGGCGTCTGGCCCGGGACATGGAGCCGCGTGCGGCAGCGCCGCACCGGCGGCTCGACGCCATCCGGGGTCTGTCGGAGGCCGGCCTGCCGGTCACGCTGATGATGGCGCCCATTATTCCCGCCCTCAACGACAACGAGATCGAGGCGGTCTTCAAGGCCGGCGCCGAAGCGGGTGCCGTGAACGCCTCCTACGTGCTGCTGCGCCTGCCGCTCGAGATCAAGGACCTGTTCCGCGAATGGCTGCAGACGGCCCGGCCCGATGCGGCCGGACGCGTCATGTCGCTGATCCGCCAGATGCGCGGCGGGCGTGACTACGATCCGCAATGGGGCACGCGCGGCCGCGGCCAGGGCCCGCTGGCCGAACTGATCGTCAACCGCGTGCGCGCTGCCATACGCCGCTACGGCCTGACCGCACCGCGCACCGAACTCGACTTTTCCAAATTCGAACGCCCGCTTGGCTCGGCCGGCCAGCCGAGNCTTTTCTGAGCCGCGCTAGATCAGGCGCGGTCGCGCAGCAGGTCACCGCTGCCGCCATTGACCTGGTCGGCAATGGCCTGGCGCTGTTCGGCCGAGAAACTGTCGAAGCCGGGCACATGCCCGCGTGAAACCGGCCGCGAGACCAGGAAGCCCTGCAGAACGAGGTCGGGCTGGCAGCCCAGCGCGGCGAGCTCACCGAACGTCTCGACGCCTTCCACCACGACGCTGATGCCCAGCGCCCGCGCCAGATCGATCGTCGCCTGGACGATGATCTGCGCTTCGCGATCATCCTCGATCCCGGTGATGAAGGAGCGGTCGATCTTGATCTTGTCGAAGGGGAAGGTGCGCAGATAAGCGAGCGAAGAATACCCCGTCCCGAAATCGTCGATGGCCAGACGCACGCCAAGATCCTTCAGCGCCCGCATCACCTGCAGGGCCCGGTCCTCATCGTCGATCAGCACGCCCTCGGTAATCTCGACCACCAGCCGGCCCGGTTCGAGACCGGACGCCCGCAGCGCCTGCTGGACGCTGAGCACGAGATTGCCCTGGCGGAACTGCGCCGGGCTGACATTGACGGCAACCCGGCGGTCCTCGGGCCAGCCGACCGCTTCGCGGCAGGCCGCCCGGATCACCCATTCGCCCATTTTCAGGATCTGGCCGGTTTCCTCGGCGATCTGCACGAATTCCGCCGGCGAGACATAGCCCCGCTTCTCGTCATTCCAGCGCACCAGCGCCTCATAGCCGACAATGGCACCGTCGCCGAGGCGGACCTGGGGCTGGAAGTGAAGTTCGAGGAGTTCGTCCTCGATCGCCATGGCCAGATCGGCCTCCAGCAGGCGGCGCTCCTGCAGCATCCGGCCAAGCTGGGGATCGAAGCCGCGCACCTGGTTCCGGCCCTGCCCCTTGGCGTGATACAGGGCCAGATCTGCCTGGTTCATCAGCCGGTCCGGATCCTCGCCATCGAGCGGGAAAACCGTCGCCCCGCCGGACGCACTGACATTCAGCGTCAGCTGGTCGATGACCACCGGCACGCCGATATGGTCGACGACACGCTGCGCCGTGCCCAGCACCTCGTCATGACCGGACACATCCGGCAGCAGGACGGCAAATTCATCACCGCTCAGGCGCGCCGGGATCGCCTTGTCCGGCAGCGTGTCGAGCATGCGTTCGGCGACTGTTTTGAGCAGCGCATCCCCGGTCGCATGGCCATGAACATCATTGACTTCCTTGAACCGGTCGAGATCGAAAATCACCACCGCGACCATGGTGTCGTTCTGCCAGGCCTGCTCGATGGCGTCGTCGAGAGCCTCGCGGAAACGCAGCCGGTTGGGCAGACCGGTCAGGGTGTCATGGTGGGCCAGGTGGGTCATCCGTGCCCGTGCCCGCTCCTCCGCGGAGACATCCCGGAACACGAGGACGTCCGATGCCTCGCCGTTGAAATCGATCTTGCGGGCCCGCACCTGCACCGTCAGCCCACCGCCATTGCGGCCGCGCAGACGGCAGGTCACCGGCCGCGTGTCATCGATATCCGCCAGGGCTGAGATCGCCGCCGCGTCGAGCGCCAGCTTGCTGACGGGCATGTCAAGAAGATCGGCGCGACGCAGGCTGAGCATGTCGCAAAGCGGTTCGTTGACCTCGCGCACCAGGCCCTCGCGGACGACGGCGATGCCTTCGAAGGTCGCATCGGCCAGCGCCTGCAGACGCAGGGCCTCGGCCTGGCGGCGGGCACCGAGGATGACATCCAGCGCCGCTGCAGCCAGACCGACGCTGATCACGAAGACCACGGCAAGTGCCACGGTAACGGCCAGCAGTTTGGAAGAGACCGCGGCGTCGTAGAGCACGCCGGGAACGGACGGCACCAGCTGCATCGCCGACATCGCCGTGAAGTGCAGGCTCACCACGCCCAGCACCAGCAGAGCGCCCGCGCCCGCAAGCCCGGCAAGGCTGCGGACGCGGACCAGAAGCGTTGCGCTCAAGGCCGCAAACAGCACACCGGCCCCGATGGAAGCCAGCACCAGCGGTGCGTTCCAGACGATGTTTGCACCGACATTCATCGCGTCGATGCCCATGAAGTGCATGGTCGCGATCCCGGCGCCGACGACGGCCCCGCCCAGCGGGGCGCCATAGGCCTGCGGCATGCGCACGGCATAGGTCCAGCCGCAACTGGTCACGAAAATGGCGAGAAGAAGCGAGCCGACCGTGCCGAACAGGCCGTACTCGACCGGCACCGGCGCTTCATAGGCCAGCATGGACACGAAGTGTGTGCCCCAGATGCCGACGCCCGTGACGAATCCGGTCACGATCAGCCACAAAGACTGCCGGTCGTCCGGTGCCGACTGCCCGCGGCGCGCCATCCCGACGGCTGCAAAGGCCGACAAGGCGCACAAAAGGGCGGCAACCGCGACGAGCCGAAGGTCATGTTCGACCGTCACGCAATAAAAAACGCGATACACTCGGCGCCTCGAAGGATCTGCTTTGCCGATGACCCTCTCAGCAAAAGACAAGGATTGCCTTAACGCTGCGGACAACGCTGCAGATATGCTTGTCGCCGGTGTCGACGAGGCGGGCCGGGGGCCGCTGGCCGGCCCGGTCGTGACCGCCGCCGTCATCCTCGATCCGGCGCGGCCGATCGCCGGGCTGGGCGATTCCAAAGCGTTGACAGCACGCCGCCGCGAGGCCCTGGCCCGCGAGATCCGCGACAAGGCCTGGGTGGGGATCGGCATTGCCGAGCCGGCCGAGATCGACCGGCTGAACATCCTTCACGCCACGATGACAGCGATGGCCCGCGCTGTCACCCGATTGCCCGTGCGGCCCGACCGTGTGCTGATCGACGGCAATCGCGTGCCCGACGGCCTGCCCTGCCCGGCCGAGGCGATCGTGAAAGGCGATGCCCGTGAGCCGGCGATCGGCGCGGCCTCGATCATTGCAAAGACGCTGCGCGATGCCCTGATGGAAGAAGCCGCCCGGCGCTTTGCCGGCTACGGGTTCGAAAGCCACAAGGGCTATCCCAGCAAGCCCCACCGCGAGGCCCTGATGGCCCTCGGCCCCTGTCCGATCCACAGAACAAGTTATGCGCCGGTGCGCGAAGCCCTGCGAATCGCCGGGTTATCCCCAGATGCGGGCGACTGTGGAAAACTTGATTGATGCTTAACGGCCCGTTAGCCATAGACGCGGGAAAACTTCCCCTCGCAAGAACGAGTGGAGTGGCGTGTCATGGCAGAGTCCCGGATCGACCAGATTCTCGAGGGAGAATGCGTGGAAGTGATGAAGTCGCTTCCCGATGCGAGCGTCGACCTGGTGTTCGCCGACCCGCCCTACAATCTCCAGCTTGGCGGCGATCTGCACCGCCCGGACAATTCCAAGGTCGCCGCGGTCGATAATGACTGGGACCAGATCGGCGGGTTCGACGAGTACGACCTGTTCACCTGGGGCTGGATGGAAGAGGCGCGCCGCGTGCTCAAGCCGAACGGCGCAATCTGGGTGATCGGCAGCTATCACAACATCTTCCGCGTCGGGGGCATTCTCCAGGATGCCGGCTTCTGGGTGCTCAATGACATCATCTGGCGCAAGTCCAACCCGATGCCGAACTTCAAGGGCACGCGCTTCACCAATGCGCACGAGACCCTGATCTGGGCTGCCAAGTCGAAGGAGGCCCGCCCGACCTTCAACTATGCCGCCATGAAGGCGCTGAATGACGGCGTGCAGATGCGCTCCGACTGGACGCTGCCGATCTGTTCGGGCGGCGAGCGCCTGAAAGGCGCGGACGGCAAGAAGGCGCACCCGACGCAAAAGCCCGAAGCCCTGCTGCACCGGGTCCTGCTGTCGACCACCAATCCGGGCGACATCGTGCTCGACCCCTTCTTCGGCACCGGCACCACCGGCGCCGCCGCCAAACGCCTTGGCCGCCACTTCATCGGCATCGAGCGCGATCCGGAGTATCTGGACGTCGCCCGCGCCCGGCTGGCCGCCATCACGCCGGCCTCGACCGAAGCGCTGAACGTCACCCAGTCCAAACGCGCCCAGCCGCGTATTCCCTTCGGCGCCCTGGTCGAACGCGGCCTCGTAAAGCCCGGCGACACGCTCTACTGCCCCAAGGGCCGTCATTCGGCGCGTGTGCGGGCCGATGGCACGCTGATCGCCGGCGACCGCGCCGGCTCCATCCACCAGGTCGGCGCCCAGCTGCAAAGCGCCCCGTCCTGCAATGGCTGGACCTACTGGCACGTCCGCACCAAGCAGGGCCTCGCCCCGATCGACATCCTGCGCGCCGAAGTCCGCGCCACCCTGGACAGCTGAGTTCTCGCCCATCCCGCTCTGTTTTCCCCGGCCCCCGTGCCGGGGCCTGGAGGAGCCTGCGCCTGAAACGCCGCCAGCCCCCGGAATAAATCCGGGGAAAGCGGCTCGGTGCTCTTCTTCCCCACCTTGTGGGGAAGTGGGCCCTCCATAGCCTTGGCGAAGGAGGGGTCGAAGGGGCCGGCGCGAAGCGCCGGGAGGCGGTGGAGCCTGTCTCAAGCACGACGCCGCTGGCGCGGCGCCCCTCCGTCTCGCCGCCTTGCGGCGATCCACCTCCCCATAAAATGGGGAGGAAAGGCGTGTCAGCACGAAACCCTCCACGAG
>PANX01000056.1 GCA_002707795.1 Maricaulis sp. | reverse complement strand
CTGGCCGCGCATGAAACCGCGCGGCGGCGGGGTGTTCATCCTGGTCGCCTCGGCCGCCGGCCTGCTCGCCCAGATCGGGGCCTCCTCCTACACGGCCAGCAAACACGCAGCGGTCTCTTTCGCAGAAAGCCTGGCGATCACGCACGGCGATGACGGGCTGCAGGTGGTCTGTGTCTGCCCTCAGGCGGTCCGCACGGCCATGCTGGGCGAGAATTCCTCGGATGGCGGTATCGCAGGCGCCGACGGTGTGGTGGAACCCTCCGACGTGGCGGCCGAAGCGATTGCTGCGATCGAGGAGAAGCGTTTCCTTGCCCTGCCGCACGCCAGCGTCGCCGGTTATGAGGCTGCCCGCGCAACCCAGCGTGACCGCTGGCTGGGCGGGATGCGGAAATTCCGCCGGATGATGGTTGCCGAGCGCGGCCGGCCGGTCTGACAATTCAACGAGAAACGACAACAGCCAGGACGATAAAGGGGAGTAATGATGGATCTGGGTATGACGGAGCGGGTACGTCCGCTGGTGGAACAGGTTCGCGCGATGATTCGCGACGAGGTGATGCCGCTTGAAGCGGAGTATCACGCGGAGATCGGCAAGGCGGGCGACCGTTTCGCCTTTACCGACCGCCAGACCGAGATCCTGGAAAGCCTCAAGGCGAAGGCGCGCGAGCGCGGCCTGTGGAATTTCTGGCTGACCGGTTCCGATCGCGGCTACGGCCTCAGCACGGTCGAGTATGCCTACCTCGCCGAGGAAATGGGCTGGTCCCACCTGGCCGCGGAAACCTTCAACTGCTCCGCGCCGGACACCGGCAATATGGAAGTCATCGAGCGCTACGGGAATGCCGAGCAGAAGAAGAAATGGCTGGAGCCGTTGCTCGAGGGCAAGATCCGCTCGGCCTATCTGATGACCGAGCCGGACGTCGCCTCCTCGGACGCCACCAATATCGCCTTCAAGGCCGAGCTGGATGGCGATGAGTGGGTGCTCAATGGCGAGAAATACTGGGCCTCCGGTGCCGGCGATCCGCGCTGTTCGGTCTATGTGCTGATGACCAAGACCGAGGGCGACGACGCCCCCCGTCACGGCCGCCATTCGCAGTTCCTCGTCGAGGCCGGCCTGCCGGGCATCGAGATTCTGCGTCCGATGACCGTGTTCGGCCATGACGATGCGCCGCATGGCCATATGCATATCAAGTTCACCAATGTGCGCGTGCCCAAGGATGCGCTGATCCTCGGCCGCGGCCGCGGGTTCGAGATTTCCCAGGGCCGCCTCGGGCCGGGCCGTATCCACCACTGCATGCGGGCCATCGGTCAGGCCGAGCGGGCGCTGGAGCTCCTGTGCCGCCGCTCGGTCTCTCGCACGGCCTTCGGCCAGCCGCTGGCCAAGCTGGGCGCCAATCGCGACATCATCGCCGAACGCCGCATGGCGATCGAACAGGCTCGCCTCCTGTGCCTCAAGGCGGCCTGGATGATGGACCAGGGCGATCCGCGCGCGGCCGCGCCGTGGATTTCCCAGATCAAGGTGATCGCACCGCGTGTCGCTCTGGAAACCGTGGATGAGGCCATGCAGATGCATGGTGGTACGGGCATTTCCCAGGACACGCCGCTGGCCATGATGTTCACCGGTCTGCGCACGCTGCGCTTCGCTGACGGTCCGGACGCGGTGCACCGCATGGTCATCGCGCGCAAGGAACTCAAGCGCTACATCAACGAAACCCTGGAGGGCTGATCATGGCTCAGCGCAAGCAAGCGCCCGCCCGCGCGCAGCTGGAAGCGATTGCCCGCCAGATCACCGAGGCCGAGGAAGTCCTCAATGTTGGCGAGGCCGAAATTCTCGGCGTTCGCCAGCCGGCCTATGTGAATGCACCGGGCGATCTGCGCTTCCTGCTGATGAAGGCGATGGAGCACGCCGAGAAGGAGGGCGTGATCTTCGAGGATCAGCGCTGGACGTTCGGTGAACTGGTCGGCCGCTCCGTGGCCTTTGCCAACGCGCTGATCCAGCGTCACGGTGTGACACCCGGCACGCGCATCGCCCTGGCGATGCGAAATTCGCCGGAATGGATGGCGGCCTTTCTCGGCATCATCGCCGCCGGTGGTGTCGTGGTGCCGCTCAATGGCTGGTGGACCAGCGAGGAGATGGGTTTCGGCCTGTCCGATTGCGGCGCCAGGATCGTCATCGCCGGAGCCCGGCAGATCGAGCGCTTGCGGCCGCACCAGGCGAGCCTGGGGCTCACCCTGATCTCCGGCCGTGGCGAGCTCGAGGATGTCGCCGACACGTTCGACGCCATGGTCGCAGCCTGTGCGGGACAGGAGCCGCCGGCCATCGCCATCGATCCGGACAGCGATTTCGCCATCTTCTACACGTCGGGATCAACGGGCTCGCCCAAGGGTGCCGTGCTCACCCATCGCGGTGCCGTGACGACGATCCTGTCCTTTGCGCTGCTCGGTGCATCCCTGCGCCTGGCCAATAATGACGAGGACTTCACCGAAGGCGATCCGGGTGTGCTGGTGTGCCTGCCGCTTTTCCACTGCACCGGTTCGCATGCCGTTTTCCTGCTGTCGCTTTTCTCCGGCCGCAAGATGGTGCTGATGCGCAAATGGGACGCGGGTGAAGCGGTCGAACTGATCCAGCGCGAGAAGCTGACCGATATGGTGGGCGTGCCGACCATGTCGCACGAGCTGACGCTGGAAGCCGAGCGCCGCGGCGTCACACTGGATACGTTGCAGGGCATGGGTACAGGCGGTGCCAAACGTCCCGAGGCGCATGTCGAGAAGATCAACCAGGTCTTCCCGAAGGCCTGGGCATCGTCCGGCTACGGCCTCACCGAGACCAACGCGCTGGGCACCTATAACGGCTATTCGGAATACCAGGCCAAGCCGGGCTCCTGCGGTCTGCCGCTGCCGGCGGTCACCTTCATCAAGACGGTCGACGAGGCCGGCAACGAAACCCCGCGCGGCGAACCGGGCGAGGTGTGGATCAAGTCGCCGGCGGTGTTTCGCGGCTATCTCAACCAGCCCGAAGCCACGGCGGCCGTTCTGACCGAGGACCGATGGTTCAAGACCGGCGATGTCGGGATCATCGACGAGGACGGTTTCCTGTTCATCGTCGACCGCATCAAGGACATGGTGATCCGCGGCGGCGAGAATGTCTCCTGCCTCGAGGTCGAGGGCGCGCTGGCCAAGCATCCGGACATTCTGGAAGCAGCCGTGATCGGCATTCCCGACGAGCGTCTGGGCGAGCGCGTCGGCGCGGCGCTCTTGCTGCGTGACGGCGCTGATCTGTCCGACCAGGACATCATCGACTTCCTGAAACCGCACCTGGCGGCCTTCAAGCTGCCCGATCGTATCTGGCGCATGGACGGGCCGCTGCCGCGTGGCGGCACGAGCAAGATCGACAAGCCGGGGCTGCGCAAAATGCTTCTGAACGACGAGGAGACTGCCTGATGCCGGTAATCAAGGCCGACACGCTGAAGGACCATATCGGACAGGAAATCGGTGTGTCCGACTGGATCGAGATCGACCAGTCGCGCATCGATGTCTTCGCCGATGTGACCGAAGACCATCAATTCATCCACATCGACCCGGAGCGCGCGGCGAAGGAAACGCCGTTCGGCGGCACGATCGCCCACGGCTTCCTGTCGCTGTCGATGCTGTCCGCGCTCGCTGGAAACACGACGCTGGTGCTCGACGGCATCGCGATGGGCATCAATTACGGCTTCGACAAGGTGCGCTTCCTGCAGCCCGTGCGGGCCGGAAAGAAGATCCGCGGCCGTTTCGTCCTGGAAGACGCGACCGAGCGCAATCCGGGGCAATGGATGCTGAAATACGCCGTTACCGTCGAGATCGAGGGCGAGGACAAGCCGGCCCTGATGGCGCACTGGCTGACCCTGCAGATCGTCGGCTGATCCGGACACGTTCAAGAGAAGAGACTGGTTATGAGTGAGATTCGTTACGACGGCCGCGTGGCCATTGTCACCGGCGCCGGCCTGGGTCTGGGACGTTGCCACGCCATGGCGCTGGCGGCACGCGGTGCCAGGGTGGTGGTCAATGATCTGGGCGGTTCCGTGGATGGCACGGGCACGGGTTCGGCCGCGGAAGACGTGGCCAACGAGATCCGCGCTGCGGGTGGCGAGGCCATCTCGCACACCGCCAATGTCACCAGGGCCGACGAGGTCGCGGACATGGTCAAGCAGGCCATGGACAGCTGGGGCCGGGTCGATGTGCTGGTGAACAATGCCGGCATCCTGCGCGACAAGTCCTTCGCCAAGATGGATATTGCCGATTTCCAGGCCGTGGTCGACGTGCACCTGATGGGCTCTGTCGTCTGCACCAAGGCGGTCTGGGACATCATGCGCGAGCAGAATTACGGCCGTATCGCGATGACCTCGTCCTCGTCCGGCCTCTACGGCAATTTCGGCCAGTCCAACTACGGCGCCGCCAAGATGGCTGTCGTGGGCTTCATGAACACGCTGCATCTGGAAGGCCAGAAATACGACATCCGCGTCAACTGCCTGGCCCCGACCGCGGCCACGCGCATGACCGAGGGCCTGCTGCCGCCGGCCGCGCTCGATCTGATGAAGCCGGAGACCGTGTCGACGGGGCTCGTCTACCTCGTGTCTGAAGACGGCCCCTCGCGCACCATCCTGTGCGCCGGTGCCGGCGGTTTTGCCGCGACGAAAATCTACGAGACCGACGGCATCTAGCTGCCGCCGGAAGAGCTGACGCCGGAGAATGTCGCGGCGCAGTTCGACGCTATCAAGGATCCCGCCGCCCAGAAGGAGTTCCAGGCCGGCGGCGAACAGACGATCAAGTTCCTGACCAAGGCCGCTGCCCATCACGGCGTCAAGCTGGGCTAGGTTTCAAACCCACACACGAACAGTCCGGGGAGGACATCCATGAAAGCGCTCCTGTGCCGCGAATTCGGACCCGAAGCGAACATGAACGTCGAGGAGATCGACGCGCCGGAACTGAAGCCGGGCCATGTCCTGGTCGATGTGAAGGCGGGCGGTCTCAACTTCCCGGACCTGTTGTGTGTGCGGGGCCAGTACCAGTTCAAACCGGAACTGCCCTTCGTGCCGGGCACGGAAGGGGCCGGCGTGATCCGCGAGCTGGGCGAGGGCGTCGAGGGCTTTGCCGTTGGCGACCGGGTGATGTTCAACACGCCGACCGGCGCGTTCGCTGCCGAGGCCGTCATGCCGGCACCCGCCCTGACGAAGATCCCCGACAGCATGCCGTTCGAGGCGGCTGCGGGCCTGACCATCGTCTATGGCACCTCCTATCATGCCCTGAAACAGCGGGCCGAGCTGAAGCCGGGTCAGACCCTTCTCGTGCTTGGTGCCGCCGGCGGCGTCGGCCTGGCAACGGTGGAACTGGGCAAGGCGATGGGCGCGAAGGTGATCGCCGCGGCTTCCTCGGACGAGAAACTGGCGGTGTGCAAGGAGCACGGCGCGGACGAGCTGATCAACTACTCCACCGAGGACCTCAAGGTCCGCATCAAGGAACTGACCGGCGGCAAGGGTGTGGACGTGATCTACGACCCGGTCGGCGGCGAGTACACCGAAGCGGCTTTCCGTGGCATCGCCTTCGGGGGCAAGCATCTGGTGATCGGTTTTGCGGCGGGCGATATCCCGAANCTGCCGCTCAACCTGCCGCTCCTGAAAGTGGCCAGCGTGGTCGGTGTGTTCTGGGGTGCCTGGGCCGGGGCACTGCCGCAGGAGCACCGCAAGAACATGCAGGAACTCTTCGACATGTTCGAAGCGGGCAAGATCAAGCCCTACGTGGCGGGCACCTACAAGCTCGAGAACTTCCTCGACGCCTTCAACTCGCTCTCCGGCCGCAAGGCGATCGGCAAGGTCGTGCTGGTTCCCTAGATCACTAGGCCCTCGCCGGGCCCGGCGGAGTCTGGCGGCGTCCGAAGGTCGGGCGCTGACCGAAACCGCCCGATACAGGCGGTCGCCGACTGCTCAATGTATTGCCGGCCGGGTGCCCGGTCTGCGCAATCTCTGCTGCGCGTGCCCCGGCCCGTTCGACCCAGTCGGGTGCTCCCTGCGGCTGTCTTCCTCCGTACGAACTCCCCGGCGTCTTCGGCGAGGGGCCGAACCGGTTGGGACCGGGCTCGCTGTCGAGCAGGGTGAAGATCAGGACGACGAAGCCGCCGAAGGGCAGGAAGGTCAGAAGATACCACCAGCCGGACTTGCCGCTGTCATGGAGGCGGCGGACCGTTACGGCCAGGCTGGGCAGGAGGATCGCCAGGTAGAAGGCTAACAGTCCCAGTCCGATCAGGCCGGAAAGGGCCGTACCGCTCTTGGGCTGAGCCGCCGCTGCGGCAGCATACAGCGTGAGGATTGTCACCAGGGTGACGAACAGTGTCCAGCACCAGTATTCGCTGCGCCGCGCGCGTCCTTTGAAGTCGGCATAGTGCGCGAAGCCGTGCCCGATTGCCGTGAAGAACCNCATCTGCCCGTCTCCGGTTGGTGCTCCGTGATCGCAGAGCTGCTTGCCCGCTTTGAGCGTTCAACCGCTAGCACAATCAGAGGCTGAATTCCGGGATACCTGCGCGTATGGTTAGCCGGACGTAAGCCACACCGNCCGGGCGCCGCGCCGCTTGACCCGCGCGGCATCGCCGCCAAACTGGCGGCAAGACGAATTGGGGAGTCTCTCATGCGTAATCTGACCACCGCCGCCGCTGCGGCGGCGCTCCTGTCCATGCCGGCCCTGGCCCAGGAGCACGCGCCGCCGGCTGAAGTCCTCGCCGTCCACGATTATGTTGCGGCGGTCTCCGCCGACCGGATCGGCCGGGATATCCAGACGCTGGTGGATTTCGGCACCCGCCACACGCTCTCGGAAACCGAAAGCGACAGCCGCGGTATCGGTGCCGCCCGCCGCTGGATCCATGACGAGTTCGAGCGCATCTCGGCCGAGTGCGGCGGCTGTCTGGAGGTGATGTATGTTTCGGACACGATCTCCGGCGAGCGGCGCATTCCCGAGCCTGCCGAGGTTGTCTCCGTGATCGCCATCCAGCGCGGAACGCTGGATCCGGACCGTTTCGTGATGATGTCCGGCGATATCGACAGCCGGGTCTCCGATCCGCTCGACGGCACATCCGACAGCCCCGGTGCCAATGACAATGCCTCCGGCATGGCCGGCGTCATCGAGGCGGCGCGCGTCCTGTCACAGCACGAGTTCGCCGGTTCGATCATCTATGCCGGCCTGTCCGGCGAGGAGCAGGGTCTGTTTGGCGGCCGTATCGTCGCAGCGCACGCGCTGGAGCAGGGCTGGCGCATCAAGGGCGTGCTGAACAATGACATGATCTCCAACATCGCCGGGATCAATGGCGTGATCGACAATACGACGGCGCGGGTCTTCTCCGAAGGGACGCGTTATGTGGAGACCGAGGAAGAGGCCCGCCAGCGCCGTTTTACCGGAGGCGAGGTCGACAGCCCGTCGCGCAATCTGGCGCGCTTCGTCGATCGTACGGCCGACCAGTACATCCCCAATCTCGACGTCATGATGGTCTACCGGCTCGACCGGTTCGGCCGCGGCGGCCATCACCGCCCGTTCAACGAGGCGGGCATGCCGGGCGTGCGGATCATGGAGACGAACGAGCACTATGACCGCCAGCACCAGGATCTGCGCACCGAGGACGGCCGCGTCTATGGCGATACGATGGATGGCGTGGATGCGGGCCATGCTGCCAAGCTGACCGCGCTCAATGTCGCCGTTATGGCCCAGATGGCGGGCGCGCCGCCTTTCCCGGCCAATGTGGAGATCGAGGGCGCGGTGCAGCCGTCCACCACGTTGAGCTGGGACATGGCCGAGGGCGAGGCGGCAGAGAATCTCGCCGGCTATCGCGTGCATTGGCGCCTGACCGATCAGCCGCAATGGCAGTGGAGCCGGTTCGTCGGCCGCACCGATACCTACACGCTCGAGAATGTCGTGATCGACAATTATTATTTCGGCGTCAGTGCTGTCGCCGCGGACGGTTCGGAAACGCCGGTCGTCTTCCCGGGACCGGCCGGGAGCTTTGGCGAGTAGCGCGCCGTCGCGATCGGGACGCAGACGAAAGGGGCGCCCGTAACGAGCGCCCCTTTTATTTGCAGCGGTGGCGCGGGCCTATTCGCGTGCGACGATGGTATAGGTCACTGTTTCACCGGTTGCGGCATTCTCGCCTTCCCAGCTGGCGCCGAGTTCGAGATTTTCCTGGATCGGCGCGCAGCCGTGTTCGCCGGTCGAACGCTCGACGCACACTTCATTGCCGCGGATTTCCCAGGTGCCTTCGATACCGATATTGGAGGTGTAGGTGCCGTCGGCATTGAAATAGGTGATGTAGCTGCCCTGGGCGGTCGATACCTGAAGCGCGTTCTCGACCAGCATGTCGGCCGGTGCGGTTTGCAGGGCAAGGACGGCGATGGTTGTCAGAAGCATGGATGATCTCCCCGTTGACGGCGCGCCTGGCTGGATTGTCCGGTCGTCGTGACGCGCCAGCCGTGACGTTAACCTTGCCGCTCACCTCTCTCAATATGCCGGTTCGCGAAATTCGCGTGACAGGCGAGGGTCAGCCGCGCGCCTGGCAATCCGCATCCAGCTCTGAAATCCACTGCCGTATCAGGGCAATGCCTTCCTCATGACGGATTGCGCGCCCCAGTTCAGGCATCATCGCGCC
Source organism: Maricaulis sp. (assembly GCA_002707795.1). Lineage (GTDB taxonomy): Bacteria > Pseudomonadota > Alphaproteobacteria > Caulobacterales > Maricaulaceae > Maricaulis > Maricaulis virginensis. The sequence continues at coordinate 4,111 of PANX01000056.1, read as the reverse complement.
GGGGTCATTCGTCTCCATTCGATAGAGGAGTATGGATTCTTCCGGCTCGCCCGGCATGATCCCGAACCGCCGCCCGCCCGTGCCGCCACCCGCCGCGATCGGCAGTTTGCACAGACCCAGATTGGGGCCGGTGGGGGCGTCGTGCTGCAGGTGCAGGCCCGACGTGTCGGCCGGGCCTGAGGGGTTGTGGCAATGCGCGCAATTGATGTCGAGATAGTCGCGTGCGCGCGCATCCAGCGGTTCTGCGGCATCGAGATAATTGACCGCGCGCGGGGCTGTTTCTGCGCCCGGCCCGTCGCCCAGATAGCCTGCGGCGTGAAGGTGTTCCAGCTGGTTCTGCGCGCCGCTGGCATAGGCGTAGTCGCGATTGATGTGGCGCGGCGCGGGGCCGATCGGCTGGATCTGCCGCGTCGTATTGTTCACCGCGTGGCAGCCGGCGCACTGATTGGCGTTCGGCACGGCATAGGCAAAGTCCTGCTCACGGCTGTCTGCGTCGGTGGCCGTCAGGCGGATGATCTCGCCCGCGCGGCGCAGTTCGGCATCGGTCTGGTCGGCATTCCACACATAGGGCAGGGCAACCCAGCCGCCTTCGCGGTGGACGAGGATGCGCGTCTCCACCAGGCGTATTCCGGCAAGATCGAGACCGTCGGGCCTCCACCCCGGCGCGGTTTCCAGCGTGCTGCGAACCTCGTCCGGCGTACCGGTCCGCGGATAGTAGAAGGTCTTGGTGATGACGGTGCCGACCGGAAAGTCCAGCACGTCATTCTCGCGATAGGTCGCGCTGACGCCCTCGGGCATCCAGATCGTGCGCTGCTTGTGGGCGTAGTCGGAGAAGAGCGGCGTGTTGAGATCATAGGGCACGACCCCGTCACCCAGGACGAGCGAGCGCCCGTCCGACCTCATCATGCCCCATGCGCTCAACAGGGCCGGATTGCCGGTCTCGATGAATTGCGGCGTGGCGGCCTCCCGTCCGCCGCAGGCGGCGGTCAGGAGGGCCAGGGCCAGGACACTGAAACGCAACATGGAGCGCCTATTCGGCCAGCGCCAGCTCGACCGCCGGCAGCGGCGGCAGGGAACAGCGGTGGTTATCGGTCACGACTGCCGGGTTTTCATACCCGTTCGGACCGTCGGCATTGACGATTTCCGCCTCTCCATTGTCCAGACAAATGCGGCGGTCGTCGGGCATCGCACCATCGACCATCTTGCCGGCATCGTAATACCCGTCCCACAGAACGTCCGGCAGGCGTCCCAGCGGTCCGGCGACAAGGATTTTCAGGCCCTGCAGGTCCAGCCCGTCGGGATTGTCGCCGCCGCCGGAGAAGGTGTTGCCGTGAATGTGGATGCCTTCGGGATAGGGATCGAAGTCCTGCTGGACGGCATAATCCGAATACCCCGTCGAATGCAGCGACGACACGATGATGTTGGCCGTGCGGTTGTCGGCGATCGTGTTGTTGAAGATCTCCACCTCGTCATTGGAATTGATGACGATGCCGGAGCCCGCCGGGATCGAGGCGACCGGCGTGCCTTCATGGCCGAAATTGCCGGTATTGTTGGCGAAGACGTGATTGTCGTAGACGCGCGTGCGATAGCCCGGCTGCGGCAGGTTGGGCATGTTGAAGACGAGGATGCCGCCGGTGTTTTCCGTGGCGACATTGTCGTAGACGTCGGCTCCGATCGTGTTCTCGATCTCGATACCGGCGACGTTCCGCTCGGCGCGACTGCGGCGCACCACGACATTGCGCGACTGGCCGACATAGATGCCCGCATCGGCGGCGCCGATGGCGATGGAGTCCTCGACCAGGACATTCGTCGTCTGTACCGGATAGATGCCGTAGGCGCCGTTGCGGGTGTCCGGACCATTGGTCCACTCCACCCGCAGGCCGCGGATGACGATGTTCTCGCCCTCATTCACCTTCAGCCCGTCGCCCACCGTGTCCTCGATGGCGAGGTTCTCGATGGTGAAGTCGCTGGCCGTCACGAGGAGGCCTTCAGCGCCCTGGGACTGGTTCTGGAAGGACAGGATGGTCCGGTCGGCGCCCTGGCCCCGGATGGTGACACCGTCGACCGTCAGGCTGAGCGAACGATCGAAGGCGAACACCCCCTCGGGTATCTCGATCACATCGCCGGGCTGCGCATCGATCAGCTGTTCGATCAGCTGGTTCTGGTAGTCGCGGTCAGCGGTCGTGATATCGCGTTCCGGCTGGCCGCCACAGGCAGTCAGCGTCAGCGATGCAGCGCCGGCAATCGCGGCAAAAGCGAGTCGACTCATGTCTTGTGTCCCCTCCCTGACATGACGGCAGTTTTGCCGTCAGACTAGGAGTGAGCAATGTTCATGTCGATTCAAAAACCGGACGGGATTATCCCGCTTCGCGCATCCTGCCGGACTTGTCGCGGGTGGCGACATCGCGATGGGTGACTTCCTCGCCGCGATGATTGGCAACCTGGATCGGCGCCAGCGGATCGCCGGTGCGCGTGTCGTACATCTCGACGGGCGCGCCCGCTTCGCCGTAGATCCACTTGTCGCCCCACTGCTGCATCGCCATCAGGATCGGGAAAAGCGCCTCGCCGCGCTCGGTCAGCACGTATTCCTGACGCTGTCCGCGCACGCCGACTTCCTCGCGCACCATGATGCCGTTCTCCACCAGCTTGTTCAGCCGGTCGGTGAGGATGTTCTTGGCTATGCCGGTGCTTTCATGGAAATCGCTGAAGCGTCGCGCCCCCTTCATCGCGTCGCGGACGATGAGAAGTGTCCACCAGTCGCCCACCTGATTCAGGGTTTGCGCAATCGCGCACGACATCTCGTCGAAACGTTTCCGGCCCATTTCCGGTCCCCCAAACTCCGGACCGCTGCCCAAAGCGGTCCTCCCAAAACGCAAAAATCGGAATGGCGACTCCTGTTCTGGAGACTCATTCCTGCCCGAAAACACGGCCGCCGGTTGCGTTTCCGGCTGGATTCGCGCCGCGTTTGGCGGCGGAGAATACAGATTTGGTGGAGTTTTGCGACCCTTTGCAGGCCAATGACAATTGGTTGCAACTCGCCTAGGCTGCCCGGGCAAACAACGTTCAGAACTTAAAATATTGTTTTTAAGGGGAAATCGTGACCGGTGCCGAGATAGATTCTTTTCGGGTCATAGTTGATGACCAAACGCGGCTGGCGATGGCCTTCATCCTCATGGGGATGATGTTCACCGTCGCACTGGCGTTGAACATCGAGGATTTCCGGGCCGTTCGGCAGCAGCCTGTGCGCGTTATCGGCGGGGTCATCGCCCAGATCCTCGGGCTGCCGCTGCTCACCCTCGGCCTCGTGCTGATTCTGGCGCCGCCGGCCAGTATCGCGCTGGGCATGTTCGTCGTCGCGTCCTGCCCGGGCGGCAATGTCTCCAACCTTTTGACNCATTTCGCGCGGGGGAACACGGCGTACTCGGTTTCGCTGACGACCATTTCCAGCGTATCCGCAGCCTTGGCGACGCCGGTCTCGATCCTGTTCTGGTCGTCGGTTTACGGGCCCACCGCACAACTGGTGCAGCAGCTCGAGATCTCGCCCATGCCCTTCGTGACCCAGACCGTGACCCTGCTGGCCGTACCGCTGGCGGCCGGCATGCTGGTCGCGGCGCGCTGGCCGCGGCTTGCTGCGCGCATCCGCGCCGTGCTCATGCCGCTGTCGCTGGCCGGGATCGGCGTGCTGATCGTCGTCGGCGTGGTGCAGAACTGGACGATCATCCTCGCCATCGGGGCGATCATCATTCCGATTGCCGTGATCCACAATGCGTCGGCCTTCGGTCTCGGTGCGCTGAGCGGCCGGGTGCTGCGTCTGGATGCGCCCAGCCGGCGCTCGCTGACCTTCGAGGTCGGTATCCAGAATTCCGGTCTCGGCCTGATCATACTGCTCAGCCAGTTCGACGAGCTGGGCGGCGCGGCCGCGATCACCGGCATGTGGAGCATCTGGCACCTCGTTGCGGGTACCGGGCTGATCGGCTTGTACCGCGGCCTCGATTGGCTGAAGATCGCGCGGGAGACGAAAATGGCCCCGTAAGAGGGCGAAACCGGGAGGTCTGACATGTATGATCTGAAGATCACGGGCGGCACGATCCATGATGGTTCGGGCGGCGAG
>PANX01000055.1 GCA_002707795.1 Maricaulis sp. | reverse complement strand
CGGTGCCGGTGCGCTGACCGGCAAGCACGGCGTCGATGGCCGTGCGGAATTCGCGGGTGACATGCTGGACATAGGCCTTGCCGCGCTGGCGCCCCTCGATCTTCAGGGCGCTGACGCCGGCGCGGATAAGGTCGGGCAGGACGTCGATCGTGTTGAGGCTGACCGGGTCCTCGAAGATGTGGCTGGCCTCGCCCCTGTCGACGAAACGGCCCTTGCAGATCGTCGGGTAACCGACCGGCTGGCCGGCAGCGCTGCGGTCGATGGTGAGTCCGGACAGCTTCGCCGAGCGCTGGCCGTCCTCGCTGGAATAGCTGACACATTCGGACGGCGAGCAGACGCCGGACAGGTTGGGCGAACGGCCGGTGACATAGGAAGAGAGGTCGCACCGGCCCTCGGTCATCACGCACAGTCCTCCGAAGGCGAAGGCCTCGATCTCGACGGGGATTTCCTTTGCCAGGGCGGCGATCTCGGGAATGGACAGGATGCGCGGCAGGACGACCCGTTTCACACCGAAGCGTTCGGCGTAGAAAGCGATGGCTTCCGGCGTTCCGGCGGCGGCCTGGACGGAGAGGTGCAGGCGCAGTTGCGGATGCCGGTTCGCCGCGTGATCGAGCACGGCGAGGTCGGCGACGACGATCGCGTCCGCGCCGCAGGCGGCCGCCGTATCGACGGCCTCGGTCCAGGGCGCCGTGTCGCCGGCCTCGGTCCAGGGCGCCGTGTCGCCGGCCGTGGCGAACGTGTTCACGGCGAGCAGGACTTTTGCGCCGCGGGCATGGGCGAACTCGACCGATGCCGCCAGCTCGTCGGGCGAGAAGTTCAGCCCGGGAAAATTGCGGGCATTGGTGGCGTCGCGCAGGCCGCAATAGACGGCGTCAGCCCCGCTCTCCACCGCCGCGTGCAGGCTGGCCGGCGTACCGGCCGGGCAGACGAGTTCGAGCATCAGGCCAGCCTCCGGATCAGCGCGTCGAGGCCGGGCGGAAGCGGCAGGGGCAGAAGGTCGCGCCAGTCCAGGCCGGCCGCCTCGATTGCATTGCGCAGGGCAACCAGGGGCGCCATCTCGCCCTCGATCACCAGTTCCGACGAGAAGAAAGCCGCATCCCCGTCATCCTCGCCCTGGAAGATGGTGAGAAGACACTCCAGCGGTGCTTCCACCCGCACATTGACCGGCCCGGGTACGGATTTCGGCAGGGCCGTGACGGTGCCGCCGGCACCGGTCAGCGCGATCTCGAAGGCGACGGGGTATTCCGCGGGTGCAATCCGGATCACCGTATTGCGGGCGGCGTCCAGCCGGTCGTGAAGACCAGGATGACGGCGCAGCACCCGGCGCAGGCTCAGGGTCAGCATCGCGCTGAGCGGTGCCAGGGCAATCCTCGCGGCCTGCGGCGACTGCCAGGGCGGCGCGGCGGGCAGCGCAAAGGGCGCGCGTTCGAACAGGCGGGCGGGACGGCGCCAGGATGCCGGTGCGGATGTGGTGGTGGAATGCATGGAGCCCCCTCGGTCCGGTCGTTGTCCGGTCTTCAGGGGTAATCGAAGTCACAGGGCTCGCCCCCGCGGCATACGGGCGCACGGCCGGAATGTCGCAGGGTCAGGCCTGGGACCGCTCGGCGCCATGCTCCAGTATGACTGGATGGACGAGGAAGCGCGCGAGGTCTTTGTCGAGGCGGGCGCCGTTGCCGGTGCCGTGGTCAGCGGTGAAGGCTGGATGGCCGGGCCCTACCTGGTCTGGCGCTTTGCCGACGGCATCACCTTCGACGGCCTGGCGCTCTACGGCACCAGCGCGAACACGGTCAATCCGCTCGGCCTTTACGAGGACGATTTCGACACCGATCGCTGGATGCTGCGCGCGAATCTGACCGGCGAGTACAGCGATGGCGGGCCGTGGACCCTGCGCCCGCAGGCAACGCTGACGCATTTCGAGGAAAGCCAGGACGCCTATACCGACGCTCTCGGCATCGCCATTCCCGGGCAGAGCATCACGCTGGGCCGGTTTGCGGCGGGACCGGAGGTGATCTGGCGCCGTCCGCGGCCCAATGGCGGTCATTTCGAGCTGAGCACGCGGATGCGGGCCGTCTGGGACTACCACCCGGCCGAGCTGCTCGGCGAGGCGGGGCTGCTGACTGGCGGTGAGAGCGACCTGCGCGCCGATGGCCGCTTCGGCGCCGGCGCGGTCTTCGCCAATGGCGCCATGCTCGGCCTGGAAGTCAGCCTCGCCGGCATCGGAGACGGAGACTTCGAAGCCAGTTCGGCGCGGATCAATTTCCGCGTCCCGCTGTCCCTGGGCCGCTAATCCGGCAAGACGGCGAAGAAAAAGGAGCGGGCCCTGCCGGGTCCGCTCCTTGCTGTTTCGGGGCGTCTTTGCACCTGTGCTAGTGGATGTCGAACCGGTCGAGGTCCATCACCTTGGTCCAGGCCGCCACAAAGTCCTTCACGAACTTCTCCTGGGCGTCGTCCTGGGCATAGACCTCGGCATAGGCCCGCAGGACGGAATTGGATCCGAACACCAGGTCGAGCCGGGTCGCCGTCCATTTCGTCTGGCCGGACTTGCGGTCGCGGACCTCGTAGATCCCGTCGCCTGCCGGTTTCCAGGCATTTGCCATATCGGTGAGGTTGACGAAGAAGTCGGTTGTCAGCGCGCCTTCGCGGTCGGTGAAGACGCCATGCTTGGTACCGCCGTGATTGGTACCGAGCACCCGCATCCCGCCGACCAGCACCGTCATCTCCGGCGCCGTCAGTGTCATCAGCTGGGTCCGGTCAAGCATCAGCTCTTCCGGGCTGACCGCATAGTCCTTCTTCAGCCAGTTCCGGTAGCCGTCATGAATGGGCTCGAGAACGTCAAAGCTGTCGGCGTCGGTCATTTCATCGGTGGCGTCGCCGCGGCCCGGTGCGAAGGGCACGGTTATGCCGACACCCGCGGCAGCGGCCGCACGCTCGACACCGACATTGCCGCCCAGCACGATCACGTCGGCCAGGCTGGCTCCGTATTCCTTGGCGATGGGTTCGAGAACACCCAGCACCTTTGCAAGGCGCTGCGGCTCATTGCCTTCCCAGTCCTTCTGGGGTGCCAGACGGATGCGGGCGCCGTTTGCGCCGCCGCGCATGTCCGACCCGCGATAGGTGCGGGCGCTGTCCCAGGCGGTGGCGACGAGTTCGGCTGTCGACAGGCCGCTCGCGGCGATCTTCGACTTGATGGCGCCGATATCGTAATTCGTCGGGCCGGCCGGAACCGGGTCCTGCCAGATCAGATCCTCCGCCGGCACGTCCGGGCCGACATAGCGGGCCTTGGGCCCCATGTCCCGGTGCGTCAGCTTGAACCAGGCCCGGGCGAAGGTGTCGCGGAAATAGGCCGGATCGGCCATGAATTTCTCGCAGATCGCCCGGTAGGCCGGGTCCATTTTCATCGCCATGTCGGCATCGGTCATCATGGGGTTGTGACGGATGGACGGGTCGCTCGCATCGACCGGCTTGTCCTCTTCCTTGATGTCGACCGGTTCCCATTGCCAGGCACCGGCAGGGCTCTTCTTCAGTTCCCACTCATAGCCGAACAGCAGGTCGAAATAGCCCATGTCGAACGTGGTCGGATGGGTCGTCCAGGCACCTTCCAGGCCCGAGGTGACAGCATTGGCCGCCTTGCCGCCCATATTGGGATTGCTCCAGCCGAAACCCTGTTCCTCTACACCGGCGGATTCCGGATCGGGGCCGAGCGCGCCGGCATCGCCATTGCCATGGGTCTTGCCGACGGTGTGACCACCGGCGGTCAGGGCGGCGGTCTCCTCGTCGTCCATCGCCATGCGGGCGAAAGTCTCGCGTACCTGCGCAGCCGTTTTCAGCGGGTCCGGTTGTCCGTTTACGCCTTCCGGATTGACGTAGATCAGGCCCATCTGCACGGCAGCGAGCGGGTTTTCCATCGTCGACGGGTCGTCGACATTTTCATATCGGCCATCGCTCGGGGCGAGCCATTCCTTTTCGGCGCCCCAATAAGTGTCCTTTTCCGGATGCCAGATGTCTTCCCGGCCGAAGGCGAAGCCGAATGTCTTCAGGCCCATGGATTCATAGGCGATATTGCCGGCGAGGATGATCAGGTCGGCCCAGGAGACGGCATTGCCGTACTTCTTCTTGATCGGCCAGAGCAGGCGGCGGGCCTTGTCGAGGCTGACATTGTCCGGCCAGGAGTTCAGCGGAGCGAAGCGCTGATTGCCGGTGCCGCCGCCGCCGCGGCCGTCAGCCAGCCGGTAGGAGCCGGCTGCGTGCCATGCCATGCGGATCATCAGGCCGCCATAATGACCCCAGTCGGCCGGCCACCAGTCCTGGCTGTCGGTCATGAGGTCCGTGACGTCCTTCTTGAGGGCCTCGACGTCGAGGGTTTTCAGGGCTTCGCGATAGTTGAAGTCCTTGCCCAGCGGATTTGTCTTGGTGTCGTGCTGGTGAAGGATGTCGAGGTTCAGCGCGTTGGGCCACCAATCCATCACCGATGCGCGGCCAGATGTCATTCCTCCGTGCATCACCGGGCATTTGCCGAGTGATTGCGTATCGTTGCCGTCCATGATGTCTCCGATCATGTCTTGAATGCGTGGATGCCGATTTACTCATCAATACTGCGGCAAGGATGACGGGCGGGGCCTTATGAATCAAATCGATTTTATCAGGCGGAGCCATAGATTGTTTCACTGTCATGGCCGCTCGCGACCTTGTGACGGTCATTTGCGCCTGCTGCGGCGTCCGGGTTTGCCAGGCCACTTGTGCCGGTGGCAGAACAGGCCCACTTCGATGGTGATGGAACAAGGGAGCGGGTGAATGGGTGTCATTCCGGACCAGGTCGGTTTTGCCGTCATGACAGTGTCCGATACGCGCGATGCGGCAACGGACAAGACGGGGCCCTGGTTGCGCGAGGCCATCTCGGCCGATGGTCACCGCGTCGTGGACCATGCCATCGTGCCGGACGATGTGACGGCGATCCGCACGCAGCTAGACGTCTGGATCGCCAACCCCGACATTCACGCTGTGATTGCTACGGGCGGAACCGGTCTGACCGGGCGTGACGTCACGCCGGAGGCCTTTCGCGGTGTCTATGACAAGGAGATGGACGGGTTCGCGGCGGTCTTTCACCAGGTCAGCTATGCCTCGGTCGGCGTTTCGACCATCCAGTCGCGGGCAACGGCCGGCATCGCCGGCGGCACCTATCTGTTTGCCGTGCCGGGCTCGAGCGGCGGCTGCCGGGACGCCTGGGAGAAAGTGCTGCGGATCGAATTCGACCGGACGCATCGGCCCTGCAACCTGGTCGAGCTCATCCCCCGGCTGACAGAGCGTTGAGATGCCAGACACCGCCATGCTGACCGTCGATGCAGCCCTGGACGCGATGCTGTCCGCTCTGTCGCCGCTGGCTCCGGTGAGGCGACCGCTCGCGGACTGCGGGGGCGCTATTCTGGCCGAGCCGCTGGTCGCGCAATGGACACAGCCGCCTTTCGCCGCGTCAGCCATGGACGGTTATGCCGTCCGCTCGGCGGATCTCGCTTCAGGATCCGAAGCGCTGCGCCTGGTTGGCGAGGCGGGTGCCGGACATGCCTTCGACGGCCTGGTCGGGCCGGGAAAGGCCGTGCGGATCTCCACCGGAGCGCCGGTGCCGGACGGGGCCGACCAGGTCGTGATGCAGGAAAAGGCGTCGCGCGAGGGTGACGCCGTCCGTCTCACCGACACAGCGCGCCCGATGGCGAACATCCGGCCGGCTGGTACGGACTTTTCCCACGGAGATCGTCTGCTTGAGGCCGGGCGGTGCCTGTCGCCGGAAGCTGTCGCGCTGGCAGCCGCAGCCCGCGTTGCGGCCCTCCATATTCACCCGCGCCCCCGCGTGGCGATCGTGGCGACGGGTGACGAGCTGGTCGAGCCCGGTGAACCCGCCGGCCCTTCGCAGATCGTCAACTCGGTCGCGCCCGGGCTCGTGGAACTGGTCCGTATCTGGGGCGGGGAACCGGTCTATCTGGGTATCGCCCGAGACCGGCCCGGTGCGGTACGGGACGCGCTTCGCCCCGGGCGTGACTGCGACCTGACGGTGACGGTCGGCGGCGCGTCGGTCGGCGGGCATGATCATCTGCGCGCGGTCTTCCAGGCCGATGGCGGCCGCTTTGCATTCGAGCGGATTGCGGCGAGGCCGGGCAAGCCGACCTGGTTCGGTACGTTGGAGGGGCATCCGCTGCTCGGCTTGCCGGGCAATCCGGTTTCGGCCCTGGTCATGGCGCGCCTTTTTCTCCGTCCGGCTCTGGCGCGACTGGGCGGCAGCGTTGCCAATGCCGTCTTCGCACAGGCCCCCCTTGCCGTCGCGCTTGAAGCCAATGACTGGCGGGAAACCTATCTGCGTGCCACGCGCGACGAAGCCGGTCGTGCCGCGCCATTGTCCAACCAGGATTCCTCGGCACTTTCGGCGCTCGTGCAGGCCGATTGCCTGATCCGGCGGCCGGCGGGCGCTTCCGCGCTAGCCGCCGGCGAGCCGGGCGAGATACTTCCGCTGCGAGAGGGCGACTGGTCTGCAGGCCGGACGGCTCGCTAGACTCTTTCAACCACCATGGCGCTGCCAACGCCCGAACCGCCGTGCACCACAACCAGTCCAAGACTGCCCCCCTGGCGCTCCATACCGTCAACAATGGTGCCCAGCAGGATGGCACCTGATGCCCCCATCGGGTGACCCATTGCCAGGTGTCCGCCATCGGGATTGACCCTGTCGGGATCGGGTGCGTATTCGCGCTCGAAGCGGACCGGCGTGGCGGCGAAGGCTTCCATGAATTCGATCCGGTCGAAATCGCCGATCGCCAGTCCGGTCTGTGCGAGAACGCTGTCCATCGCGGCGAAACCGGCGGTGAGTTGCAGGACGGGGTCGGCGGTGGCTTCGGCAAAGCCGCGGATCCGTGCGCGCGGGGTGAGGCCGGCCGCCTCGCCGGCCGCCCGCGACCCGATCAGCACCAGTCCGGCGCCGTCGCAGGTGGGCGGGCAGTTGGCCACGGAATGCACGTGCCGGATGGCATCAAGTTCCGGACGCGCCGCGAGCATGATGGCGTCGAACCCTTTGGCGCCCAGCCCGGCGAAGGCCGGTTCCATCGCGGCGAGGCTTTCCGCCGTCGTGTCGGGGCGTATGCCTTCATCATGGGCGAGGGCGACCGATCCATCCGCGCGGACAATCGGCACAACCCCGTCCATCTCGCCGCGTGCCCAGGCGGCAGCGGCGCGCTGGTGCGAGCGCAGCGTCACGGCGTCGAGGGCCGCCTTGTCATAGCCGTTCATCGTGGCCATCAGATCGGCGGAGAGGACCACCGGCACATAGCGCAGGCGTGCGGCGGTTTCCGGGTCGTCGTAATAGAAGGCGTGATCGCCCATGAAGGGCACGCGCGACATCATCTCGACGCCGCCGGCGATGCGCAGCCGGTCGTCGCCAAGCGCAAGGGCGTCGCTGGCGGCGAGGCCGACGGCCGTCAGGCCGGAAACGCAGAAATTGTTGAGCGAAAGCGCCCGCATCTGCGGCGGCAGATTGGCGTGCAGCCGGCTGACCAGCGCGATATGTCCGCCCTGGGCGCCGATCTGGCCAACACAGCCCAGCGTCAGCCCGGCCGCCCGTTCGATCGCGTCTTCGCCACTCCGGGTCTTGAGTGCACCGATCAGCTGGCCGACCAGTTCCTGCGGTGTGAATTCGGCAAGCCCGCCGCTCGCCTTCGACTTGCCGCGCGGTGTCCGCACCGCGTCGTAAACATAGACTTCCATGCCCGATCAGACCCCGATCACCAGACTGACACTGGCGGTCGTCGATCCGCCGACATTATAGGTCGCCGCTGTCCGGGCGCCCTCGACCTGGCAGTCGCCGGCCTTGCCCGAGGTCTGGCGGGCCGCGTCCAGCGCCATGCGCACCCCGGTTGCGCCGACGGGGTGACCGAGGCCGATCAGGCCGCCCGACGGGTTGAAGGGAAGCTTGCCGCCCGGCGCAATGACGCCGTCCTCGACCGGTTTCCAGGCCTCGCCCGGAGCCGACAGGCCGAAATGCTCGATCGCCATGTATTCGGTGACCGAGAAGCAGTCATGGGTCTCCACCAGGTCCAGATCGTCCGGCCCTGACAGGCCGGCCCGGGCGTAGGCGTCGGTGATCGCCTTGCGCACCCAGGGGAAGATATAGCCGTCGCTGCCGGCGCTCTCGGCGAGCTTTGTTTCAAGCAGAAGCGGCGCCGTGGTGTGGCCCCAGCCTTTAAGTCGCGGAATGTCTTCCAGATCGAGGCCGCGGGCGTCGGCATACTCGCGGGCAACCGCCTCGGAGGCGAGGAAGATGACGGCCGCACCGTCGGTAACCTGACCGCAATCGCTCTTGCGCATCCAGCCCTCGATAACCGGATTGGCTTCATCGTCCTGGGCAAAGCTGCGCTCGGTGAACTCCCAGTTCCGGGTCTGGGCATTCGGATTGCGGCGTCCGTTGGCAAAGTTGATCTTCGAAATTTCCGCGAGATGTTCCGGGTTCAGCCCGTAGCGGCGGTCATATTCGGCGGCGAGGCTGGAGAACATGGCCGGCCAGAGATAACGGGCGCCGACAGCCTCGCGTCCTGCCCAGGCCGCGGCGCCGAGATTCTCCGCTGCGGTTTGCCCCGGCACATTGCGCATCATCTCGACGCCGATGACGCCGGCCAGGCCGTAGCGGCCGGCTTCGATATCCGCCATGGCCGCCAGGATCGCCATGGAACCGGACGCGCAGGCGGCTTCGTGCCGGCTGGTCGGCAGACCGGCAAAGGCGGGATTGGCGTGGACGGCCATCCCGCCCAGCAGCCCCTGGCCGCAGAAGAGTTCCGCCGCGAAATTGCCGACATGGAGCACTTCGACATCGCCGGCATCGATCCGCGCATCCTCGAGTGCGGCAGCCGTGGTCTCGGCGATCATGTCGAACAGGCCCTTGTTCTCGCGCGTCCAGTTGCGCGCAAAATCGCTCTGGGCGCCGCCGAGAATGAAGACGGGCGGGGCGCTGGTCCGGGCGGTCGATCGATAGGTCATGGCGTCCCCTTTTCGGTGTTCGGCGGCTTTTGGCACTCTGGCCGTCAGGCGATGATGATCCCGACGGCAATCTGACAATGAATTAACTTGCGTAGTCAAACTCACTTTATCGATGCTACGATCATGGAGCAAGTGGAGAGCTGTGAGCCTGCTGCTGGTGGCCTGTGCAAGTCTGTCTGCAGGCACGATAAAGGCGAAGCCGTGCGGCCTGTTGCGGCGTCTGCGCAGGACCACCCCGGTTTGGATTCGCAAGTTCGTTCCGGGTGCGGGACGTCCAGCGTGCACGGTCAGACAGCCGATCTTCTGGTTTCAGTGCGCAAGTGCATATTCGCTGAGTAATGGCGACAAGTCCCTTATATATCGCGATTTATCGCCCCGTTAGAAGAATCCGCACTAACTTGCATTGACGAACCTAACTCGCTGCGTGTAGCGTTCCCTCCGGTGCGGCCCTCAAACCAATAGCGCTGGCAAGGCAGCTTCGGGTGCACCGAAGGGGAGGAATACCGTGAATAAGTTCAAACAAATGACGGCGCTGGCTCTGATACTCGGAATGACCGGGGCGGCCGGAGCCTATGCCCAGACCCCCGAGCCGGAAGACACCGGTTCGGGCCCGCAGCTCGACGTGATCCAGATCACGGCGCAACGCCGTGCGGCAAGCGTCCAGGATTCCGCGATCGCAGTTTCGGCGATCAGCGGGGAAAATCTCGAAAAGGACCGGATCCTCAGCTTCGAGGACCTGGCGGGCAGCGTGACATCGCTGTCCTTCACCGCATTGTCGCCGCTGGATCAGGAATTCAACGTCCGCGGCATCACCAATACCCGCCTCGACTCACCGTCGGCCGACCAGTCGATCGGCATCTTCCTGGACGACGTCTATGTCGGCCGGTCAGGGCTGTTCAATGCCGACATGTACGACATCGAACGGGTCGAGGTTGTGCGCGGCCCCCAGGGTGTGCTTCTGGGGCGCAATGTGGTTGGCGGTGCCATCAGCATCGTGACGGCCAGCCCGGAGTTCGAAACCGGCGGTGCCCTGTCGGTGTCCCTGGGCAATTACAATGAAACGCTCGTGCGGGGCCATGTGACCGGCCCGATCAACGAGGTGCTCGCAGGCCGGATTTCCTTCTCGTCCCGCGATCGGGGCGGTTTCAACCACGATCTGCTGCATGACCGCGAGCTGGACGATCTGCGCTCCTTGCAGGCCCGGGCACAGCTGCTGTTCCAGCCGATCGACGGCAATGTCTCGGCCCGCCTGGTCATCGACTATATGGACGACGAGTCGAACGGCTTCCATTCCGTGGCGATCGACGGCCCCGATCCGGCGACGCAAGGGCCGTGGAGCGCCATGCGCGAGCTGATCGGTACCGCCCGTGGCCGGCCGCTGGACATCCGCGAGAGCTTCCCGGAACACCCGATCTATGCGGGCGACACGGTGGAGTCCCCGCAGGCACTGCGGCGTGAAGCCTGGGGTGTCTCGCTCGACATCGACCGGGATATCGGCGATCTCGCCACCCTGACCAGCATCACCGGCTATCGCCAGGGGCACGCCTACAATCTCTATGACCAGACCGGCATGGGGCCGAACAGCGGCTATGGCATCGTTTCGCCGCTCCTGTTCCGTTTCCCGATCAACGAACGCGAAGAGATCAGCCAGTTCACCCAGGAATTCCGGCTTGTCTCCGATCTGGGCGACAGCAATTTCGACTGGATCGTTGGTGCCTATTACCAGCATGACGAAGTCGAGAAGTACGACCGGTCCTGGGCGGAAGTTCCCTTCCCGGCCTTGGCGACCCTCTCCGGTGAATCGCACTGGGACAACTTCGCGGAAACCACATCTGCCGCGGTCTTCGGTCAGCTGGGCTACCAGTTCACCGAGAATTTCCGGGTNGTGGCGGGTATCCGTTACACGCGGGATGAAAAGTCCGGCACCGTGTTTGCGCGGGCTGTGGAAGGTGGCGACGCCTTCAACCCGACCGACCAGGTGGCCCTGACGCCGCTCGCCGGCACCTATGTGGAAGGCGACACCTTCTCGGCGAATTACGGCATGGAATGGGAAGAAGTAACGCCGCAGGTGACGGCGGAATACGAGCCCAATGACAATGCCCTGTTCTACCTGACCTGGTCGCGCGGCTACAAGGGTGGCGGTTTCGAGGACGATCCCGCCAATCCGGCGGCCGCCCAGGTCGGCTATGATCCGGAGACGGTCGAGAACATCGAGTTCGGCGCCAAGCTGGACTTCTTCGACCGGCGCGCCCGGCTCAATATCGCCGCCTTCATGATGGACTATCAGGACCTGCAGGTGACGCAGAACGATGACGGTTGCCTGTGCAACATCACCGACAATGCGGCCGACGCCGAGATCATGGGTATCGAGGCCGAGTTCCAGTTTGCCGCCACCGACCGCCTCATGATGTGGGCGGGCGCCACGGTGCTGGAAACCGAATATGTCGACTTTGTCGACAGCAACGGTCTGGACACGTCCGGCAACACGCTTCAGCGGACCCCGGAGACCCAGTTCAATGTCGGTGCCGAGCTGACGCTCGATGTCGGTGCCTGGCGGGACGCGCTCTCCATCCGTGGCAATTACAGCTATCAGGGCGAGATGTTCTGGGCACCGGACAACGCCCAGACGGAAGACGCATACGGCCTGCTTGACGGCCGTGTCACTCTGACGCCGCCGGATCGGGACTGGACCGTCTCGGTGTGGGGCAAGAATCTGACCGACGAGATCTATCGCACCAATATCACCGTCTTCTTCGGCGATGAGGTGTCCCGCCTGGGCGCGCCGCGCACCTACGGGATCGAGCTCTCGACGACCTTCTAGACATGCAAAAGCCCCGGCGCCATGGCGCCGGGGCTGCACTCCCGCCTGAGCCGGCCGTCAATGACGGGCCGGCTCGTTTTTTGCCCGGCTCAGGTCTTCGGCGCCATCCGGTCGGCCATCGACTTGGCCAGGCCATGGGGATCGCGCGCCAGATGCGCGCGCACGGCGATGGAATGCGGATCGGTGTCGTGCTCGGCGACGCCGTTCGCGATGGCCCAGAGACCGGCCTTGCCGATATCGCGCGGCTGCGACTTCTTCACCTTCACATGCGCGGCCATGCGTGTGTCGACCGAGCCGACGATCAGGGCCGTCACGCCCACGCCCAGCGGCGCCAGTTCCGCGCGCAAACAGTCTGACGCTGCGCGGGCGGCAAACTTGGACGGGCTGTAGCCGCCCATGTCGGGAACGGCGACGATACCGCCGGCGGAGAGCACATTGATGATGCCGCCACCGCCGTTCGCGGCGATGACCGGCGCGAAGGCCCGGCTCATCGACAGGACGCCGAAATAATTGACCTCCATCTCGCGCCGGGCCGCATCGGGGTCGTCAGTGCCGTAGAGGCGCTGCATCTCGAACGCGCCGGCATTGTTGACCACGAGCGTGACATCGCGCGCCTTGTCCGCGGCAGCGGCAACTTGGTCGGGACGGGTGACGTCGAGCTCGACGGGCACAATCCGGGCGGGATCCGTCTTCGCGACGTCTTCAGCATCGGCGCGCTTGCGGGCGCCGACATAGACGCGTGCCGCGCCATGGTCGAGCAATTCCTCGACAAAGCCGAGGCCGATGCCCCGGTTGCCGCCGGTAACGATCGCTGTGCAGCCTTCGATCTTCATGTCAGCTCCAGTCCTGGCTGTAGAGAATGTCGTCGGGTTTCTTGGCGCCGCGAACGAGAGCCGCCGGGTCTGGCGCGATGGCGCCGCGGCCCCAGCTCTCATGCAGCGGCATTTCGTGGTTCCATTCCCAGGCGAGGCGGCGATGGGCGATTGCCCAGCGGCCGTCGCGGCGCTCGAACCGGTCGATGACGCGCGCCATGGTGAGGCTGTCGAACGGATCGTCGACGCCGGTGTCGCGGCGGGAGAAGGTCATGATGTAGCACTCGGTCAGGGCGCGATCGCCGTCGAGCTCGATCATGATGTTGGTAATAGCGTGAGTCATGCGCGGCGCCTTGGGCAGGACTTTGCGCATGGTGGCCACATAGTCCGCGGCCGGGCCCCTGAACGTGCCGCCGTGATCCTCGATGGCGTCGTCGTGATAGGCCGCAGCGATCAGGTCGGCATCGCCCCGGTCGGCTCCGCGGCAATAGCTGACAAGGACCTCGTAGATGGCCTGCTTGTCCAGCAGGGCGCGGAGCTCGGTCATCAGGGTACTGTCGTCATCGGGCATCGTGTCGGACATGGTCAATTCCTTGTCCTGCGGGACGGTTCGAGTACTGCCGGACGAGCCGTCAGCGCTCTGGTGTAGTCAGGCAGCGGCATTCCGGCCGCACTGCGATCGGCAGAGCCGCGGTCGAAATAGTCGCGCCAGCCGGTGATCAGATCGCCGTCGAATTCCAGGATGCCCATATAGGGAACGACCGCATGGTGACCGTCTGCCGTGTCGAAGGCATCGACACCTTCGACGAACAGGGCGTCCTCGGTCTCGGCGATCCTGAAGATGCGCCAGTGCGGATTGCGGACCTTCGCCTTGTAGGCCTCCAGGAATTCCCGGGCGCCGGCCTTGCCATGCTTGGGTGGCTGCGAGATCGCGGAGTAGTGCCACACCAGGTCATCGCTGAGATGGGTCAGCACGGCGTCGATATCCTGAT
>PANX01000054.1 GCA_002707795.1 Maricaulis sp. | reverse complement strand
GCCGAAGGCGTGGTGGATGGGGTGGGGGCGAAGTGTCCGCGCGTTTGCACCCGATGGATCGGCAGCGGGATTCACCCCTTCCGACCCAGCGCTGCGCGCTGGCCCACCTTCCCCGTCAAGGGGAAGGATGGTGTTTCGTGCATCTGTCGGAGCCATTTGTGTATTCCGGGGAGCAAGACAAGAAAAAGGCCCGCCGGCGATGCGCTGGCGGGCCTTTTCAATCGGATCGGTGTGACCGGGTTCAGCCCAGCGCAGCGCGCGCCTGATCGACGAGCGCCTTGAAGGCTTCCGGTTCGCGGATCGCGATGTCGGACAGGACCTTGCGGTCGACTTCGATGCCGGCCTTGTTCAGACCGTTCATGAAGACCGAATAGGTCATGCCGTGCTCGCGGGCACCGGCATTGATGCGCTGGATCCAGAGACCGCGGAAATTGCGCTTCTTGGCACGGCGGTCGCGATAGGCGTACTGGCCGGCCTTCTCCACAGCCTGGACGGCAGCGCGGAAGGTGTTCTTGCGGCGGCCGTAATAGCCCTTGGCCGCTTTGATGACTTTCTTGTGGCGCTTGGCGGTCGCCGGTCCGGACGTAACTCGAGACATGGGTGTGCTCCTAACTCAGCTGCCGCGGCTTACAGGCCGTTCGGGATGTATTTTTTCACGATCCGCGCGTCCTGGGGCGACAGTGTCGTCTGGCCGCGCTTGTTGCGGATCTGCTTGGGAGTCCGCTTGATCATGCCGTGGCGCTTGCCGGCCTGGCCGGCCTTCACCTTGCCCGTGGCAGTGAGCTTGAAGCGCTTTTTGGCGCCGCTCTTCGTCTTCATCTTCGACATTTTCATCTCCTTTGCAGGACCGCCGGAGCGGTCTTGTGGATGGTGCAGCCAGAGGGCATGTCGAACGGGCCCGTCAGGCTGGAGTTGGAAGCGGGGTCTTATACGCGGAAACGGCGCTATTGCAAGGGCGCAGCTGACTCCGCCTCAGGCGTGCGGCTCGTGCTCGCACAGGCCGCAATCGCGGCGATGGACATGGCCGGCGCGGGCCCGGGCGCGCCAGTTCACCAGGTGGGCCCCGGCCAGCACGGTCACACCGGTCAGGGTCAGCACGGTTTCGGCCAGCGGTCCGAAGACGTGCGAGGCACCGATTGCCATCAGCACGAGACCGGACAGGCCAGCCGCAAAGATCCGCCAGCCGGCCTCTACCGACTTCATGCCCCAGCCCAGCGCCACCAGCGAGACCGGCGCGGCCAGCGCCAGCATCACGATATGCCAGTCATGGCTGAGACCGAACAGCGAGCCCAGCTCCGGCGAGAGCAGGGGCGCAGCCGAGGCGGCGGTGGGAACCAGCAGGCAATGCAGGATGCACAGCGCCGACAGGCCGACGCCGGTCGCGTCGAGGGATCTATGCCTGTTGGCGGTCATTTTCATCTAACACCTGCGGATCGGGCTATCGGAAGACGATATAGTGTAACACCGACCACAACGGAAGAGTGAATCCTGCATATGGGATACGCAAGCCACTCATAAGACATACGAAGGGGCGACCCAGGTGAGCCGCCCCTTGGCAATTCAGGCACCTGACACGCGGCTAGTCTTCCTGGAAGCCCAGTTCCGAAATGCCCAGGCGGGCCGGCTGCCCGTCGCCGGACCAGTAGGTGCCAACCCAGATGTCGTAGACGCCGGCCTCGGGGTTCTCGAAATGGACACCCGGATTGAGGCTGCCCGCACCGTCATCGTCGCAGATCCAGCGGCCGGACGGATCGTTGATCACCAGCGTGGTATCCGCATCGGCCAGGACCGAGATGAACAGGTCCAGCGCGCCCGGCTCGAAACTCAGCTCGAAGTCGGGGGCTTCGGTGACATAGCCGCGGCAGGACGGGTCCGCCGCTTCGCCGGCATCGAGCGGACCGCCCGCGACGAGGTCGACCGTGTAGGGGTCGGGCGAGAAGCCGCCCTCCAGGCTGACCGAGCCGTAATTCGCTTCGAGAGCGACATCGAGGGCGGAGCCGCCGCCGACGAATTCATCGCCGAAGCCGAGTTCGGAAATATGCAGCGTCGCCGGCTCGGGCGTGCCCTCGCTGTAGGTGCCGACCCAGATGTCGTAGCGGCCATCCTGCGGATTGTCGAAACGGATGCCCGGATTGAGGCTGCCCGCACTGTCGTCATCGCACCACCAGGTTCCGTCCGGTGCGTTGACGACCAGGGTCGCATCGCCGTCCGAGGTGGCGGAGATGTAGAGGTCCAGATTGTCGGCGTCATAGGTGATGTCGAAGTCGGGCGCCGTGGTGGCATAGCCGCGGCAGTTCTGCCCCACAGCCTCGTTCACATCGACATCGCCGCCGGCCATCAGGTCGACCGTGTAGGGATCGGGCGTGAAACCGGAGACCAGATCGGCCGAGCCATAATTGGACGGCAGCGAGTAGTCGAGTTCGGCCGGGGTATCGATATTGCCCAGGAAACCCAGTTCCGACACATAGATCGTCGCCGGCACGTCCGGACCGCGCGAGAAGCGTCCGGCCCAGACCGCATAGCGTCCGGCGGCCGGGTCCTCGATCCGCAGGCCCGGATTGAGATTTTCGGCGGTGTCGTCGTCGCACAGCCAGTTGCCGTTCGGGTCCTGGACGAGCAGCGTGGTGTCGCTGTCCGCCTCCATCGACAGATAAAGGTCGAAATCCCCGCGGCCGGTATAGTTCACCCAGAGGTCCGGCGCGGAATTCACGTGCCCGCGGCACATCGGCGAGGTCCCGCGGTCCGCGCTGATTTCACCGCCGGCCGTCAACCGCACCGTGCGCGGATCGTCGGCAAAGCCTGCGCGCAGGTCGAGCGTGCCGGATTCCGGCGCCAGATTGGGGTTCGGCGCCCGCGAATAGGCGTTCGCAGACGAGAAGCCGACCTCGGAAATGTGCAGCATGGCCGGCTCGTATCCGACGCCCGGGCTCAGCGTGCCGACCCAGACCCGGTAGTTGCCCGACTGCGGATTGTCGAAGCGCAGGCCCGGATTGAGGCCGATCCCCTCGCCATCATCATTGCAGTGCCAGCTGCCATCCGGCGCGCGAACCAGGAGCGTCGCATCGACATCGGACGCGGCCGAGACAAAGAGGTCATAGCCGCCGGCGTCGTAGTCGAAGGCGTAGGACGCTTGCGGCGTGATATAGCCCGAGCAGTAGTCGGACGCATTGCCGGCATAGATGGCGCCGCCGGCCCGGACGCCGACCGATGCCGGATCGGGCTCGAAGCCCGAGGACAGGCGCACCGAACCATAGGCCGGCGGCAGCGCCGGATCCTGGGCGTGGGCGAGGCCGCCCGCGATCAACGCTGCAAGCGCCACACCGGCCAGAAGCTTGCTGTTCATGTCATTCCCCCTGTCTGTCGGACTATCCGGCCGCATCCTGCGTAAAGCCCCTGCGGAGCACCGCGCGAATACGCCCGTGAGTTTCAAGTGATTTCATCACAAATCCTAGCCGCTGAATATCGCCTGAACAGGGTAGCCTGCAATCCGCCCGACATGCGGCATCTTCGCGGCGTGCCCGCTGCGGCGGATTGCCCGGTACCGCGAACCCGCTTATCCCTCCGGCGGTGCTGACACCGTCTCTCGACATCTTCCGCCACCAGCCCTACCGCCACTACTGGGCCATGCGGCAATCGATCTCCGCTGCGCGGCAGATGCAGGCGGTCGCGATCGGCTGGCAGGTCTATGACGTGGCGCGCGAGACCCGCTCGATCGAGGAAAGCGCGCTGATGCTGGGCTTTGTCGGCCTCGCCCAGTTCGCACCGGTTTTCCTGCTGTCGCTCGTCGGCGGGCAGGCCGCCGACCGGCTCGACCGGCGCCTGATACTCATCGTGACGAATGTGGTCCGCGTGATCTGCGCCCTGGCCCTGGCGGCGAGCCCGTTCTTCTCCGGCCCGGTTCAGCTGTGGATCGTGTTCACGGCCGCCATCGTGCTGGGCTGCATGCACGCCTTCTCGCCCGCCGCGGCGAGTGCGCTGCTGCCCCGCATCGTGCCGCGGGCCGATCTGCGCCAGGCGATCGCCTGGAACTCGCTGGGCTTCCAGGGCGCGGCAATCGGCGGCCCGGCCCTGGGCGGGCTGCTCTATATCGCCGGTCCCGAGGCAGTCTATCTGACCAGCGGCGCCCTGCTGGTCTTCGCCACCCTGGCCATCGCCACCGCGCGCACGCCCGCGCACGAGAAGGTGCACGGCCAGTCGGGCTGGCGCATGGCGATCGAGGGGCTGCGCTATGTGCGGCACAACAAGGTCGTGCTGGGCGCCATCTCGCTCGACCTCGTCGTCGTGCTGTTCGGCGGCGTGACCGCCCTGCTGCCGGTCTTCGCACGCGACGTGCTGCACACTGACACGGTGGGGCTGGGCCTGTTGCGCACGGCGCCGGCGGTCGGTGCGGCCATCATCGCCTTCATGCTGGCGACACGGCCGCTGACCCGCCGTATCGGCGCCTGGATGCTCGGCGCCATCGCCGTCTATGGCGTGGCGATGCTGGGCTTTGCCCTGTTCAAGATCCTGCTCCTGTCGCTGATCGCCCTGGCGGTGACCGGCGCCGCCGACATGATCTCGGTCTTCATCCGCCAGTCGATCATCCAGCTGGCGACGCCGACCGCGATGCGCGGACGCGTCTCCTCGGTGGAGTTCATCTTCATTTCCGCCTCGAACGAGCTGGGCGAATTCGAGTCCGGCGTTGCCGCGCGCTTCCTGGGCCCGGTCGGCGCCGTCCTGCTGGGCGGCGTCATGGCGCTGGTGACAGCCGCCGCCTGGTTCCGTCTCTTCCCGCAACTGGCAAGGACCGACGCGCTGGACGAGGTCGAGGAAGAAGCCGCGCCGGCGCCTGGTGCGGACAATCAGGGCCGCGCGGCCGCGCCGTGACGCGCATTAGGGCAAGGCGGCGTCTGCGAACAGGTTTGGAAAGAGACGTTCGCGATAGGCCAGCGGGAAGGCAAGACGAACCGGCGTTTTCGGCGACGGCGATGTCAGAAAGCCCTGGCTGACCAGCTGGTTCAGGGTCTTGCGTGCGGTCACGCCTGACGTCTTCAGCACCGTGGCGGCCTCGCCCCGCTCCAGCACGCCATAGCGCAGAACGGCAGAGACGAGATCCGGAGCCCGCTTGTCCTCGCTGACATCGGCGACAAGGCGCCTGTAGCGCGCGTCCAGACCGACGAGATCGAAGAGCCGGCCGGAGAACTCGATCTGGTCGAGTGCGACCTTGAGGAACCATCGGCAGAATTCATGCAGCGCCGCTTCGGACAGATTGCCCCGCCCATCATGATCGCTCCGGCGGGGGGCGTCGGCCAGATCCATCATGCGCATGTATTCACCGCGGTCTTCGAGCCCGCGCGCCAGACCGCGGGATATCGGCCAGAGACCGCCCGCGCCAAGGCCGGCGCGCAACGCCATGGCATGCGACATGAGCCGGCTCACCCGACCGTTTCCATCCGGAAACGGGTGAATGTAGTTGAAGCGGTGATGGGCAGCAGGAATGGCAATGATGCGGCCGCTGGCCGATGTCTCGACCGAGCGGTAGCGCATGTCGAAATGTTCGAGAAAGCGGACCACATGCTTTCCGGACGGCGGACGGTGCCGGCCGACCGAGACCTCACCGTCGCCCTCGGCCCGGAAAGCGCCGGGACGGATTTCCTCTTTCCGGCCATCCGGATGTTCCACGAACCTGAATTCAGGGGGCATGTTGTTGTAGAATTCGCGATGCACCCAGGACAGGAATTCCGGTGATGTCGGCCTGTCGAGTGTGCCCTCCCGGAACCGCTGGTCGATCAGACGCTGGACGACGACATGGGCCCGCGCCTCGAGCGCCAGCGGCCGCGCCGCCTCATCGATCTCGGCCCCCATCAGGGCCAGTTCGATATCCCGGGGGCGTGTATTGTGCCCTTCGATCAGATTGGAATAGTAGCAGTTCATCACCCGGACGAGGTCTGCCAGTTCTGCAGCACTGTCCGGATGCAGCCCGACCCCCAGCCCCTGCGCCGCGGAGCGCAACTCGACAGCCAGATCCGCCAGGTCGGCAGGGACCCTGTCATCAAAGAGGCACGGCTCGATACGATTGGGTGTCTCGATCAATTTTGTCGATCTTTCGATATTGAAACAGCCTTGTAGCACAATGAGAAAGACGAGTCGTGCAGGAAAAATTGTCGATCTTGGCTTTCGATCTTGTGGCAGCATTTCGCGGCCATCCGGCCACGAAAAACGGCGCCCCGAGAGGCGCCGTCTTGCAAAGCCGTCAGATGACAGGCGACGCGATCAGCGCGGCGCCATCACCATGACCATCAGGCGGCCTTCGAGCTTCGGCTCGAACTCGACCTTGGCCACTTCGGCGAAGTCCTGCTTCACGCGGTTCATGATATCCATGCCGCGATCCTGGTGGGCCATCTCGCGGCCGCGGAAGCGCAGCGTGACCTTCACCTTGTCGCCAGCCTCGAAGAAGCGGTGCATCGCCTTGGTTTTCACCTGGTAGTCGTGCACATCGATGTTCGGACGCATCTTGATCTCTTTGATCTCGACGATCTTCTGCTTCTTCTTCGCCTCGGCCTTCTTCTTCTGTTCCTGGTATTTCAGCTTGCCGTAGTCGACGATCTTGCACACGGGCGGATCGGCATTGGGAGACACCTCGACAAGGTCGAGTCCCGCTTCTTCGGCGGCTTCCAGAGCAGCTTCAACAGGCATGATACCCTGTTTTTCGCCGTGTTCGTCGATCAAGAGAACCCGCGGAACGCGGATATCCCTGTTGGTGCGCGGCCCTTCCTTTTTGGGCGGTTGCGCGGCGTGCGGTCTACGGGCTATGGCCTCTTCTCCCTTGTGGCCCACGTACTGAAACTTAGTAATCTCCCGGCGGCAGGACCGGATCAAGCCCAAAGTGGGCATAACAGGCGCCTGTCCGGACGGGAGCGGCGCACTATGGTCAAATGATCACATTTGGCAAGCACGGCGCACTGTCGGGAACCCCGGCTGGCCGGAAAACTTCCCCGGAACGGCGCAACGCAAGACGCGCATATGGGGCGCGCCGCCCCGGATTCAACCGGTCAGGCGGCTTCCGGCTCGCGATCGAACCCGCCGGCAAAGCGCATCGCGGCAACCGCCTCCTCCGGCGTCACCTGGGCCAGCGTCGGCGCGTGCATCAGGATGACGGGACTCGGACCGCGCGGCGCGATCAGGGCCGGATCGCCCACATCGCCGTAAAGCGCCAGCGCCGGAGGCCCTGAAGCCACCAGCAGATGTATGAGGGGCGTGTCCTCGCTGAACACGAAGCGCGCATGACGGGCGAGGCCCGCCAGCTGGGCCAGCTTGGCCTTGCCGGTCAGATCGCGCGCGCCCGGCGTGACGTGAGCCACATACCGTCCCACTTCGCGGGTATCCGGTCCGCCGATCAGGGCCGGCGTCACCCCCGACTGCAGCAGTTCGTGCGCCAGGGCTGCCCAGCGTTCCTGCGGCCAGCGAAGCGCCGGTTTCACACCGTCGCCCGACGGCGCCAGCAGCGCGAAACGGCCATTCAGGCCGAAATATTCCGGGTCGAGCATGCGGGACTGCTTGGCGAGATAATCGACCCAGCTGGTATCCGGCGGCGGCGCGGCGCCAAGCGGGAAGTGCTCCGGTGCCAGCCCCAGCGCCGCATTGAGACGGCCGGCAACCGCATCCACCGGATGCTCGCCCGTGCGCGGGTCTGCCGCGATCTCGGTCCAGCGGCATTTGGAGAAACGGAACAGGCGCTTCAGCTTGCGGCTGTCGGCATCGCCCACAAGATCGTAGACGCGGACCGGCTTGTTCAGCTTGATCCGCTTGTCGCGCAGGCCGGCCATCGGCCGCGCATCCGGCAGCGCGTCCGTCTCGATCAGGTTGAAATAGGGGCAGTGCTTGAGAAAGCTCTCGAAGTCCGGCTTCGTCAGCAGGATGATGCGGTCGCGCTTGTGCACGTCGCGCAGCAGCCGGGCCGCGGCCAGCATCCGGACGGTCGAGGCCAGATCGCCCCAGTGCAGGATATAGGTGATGTCGCGCTGCGGTTCGCTCATGGCTGTGAGTTTAGGACCTCGTGATAGACGCGCAAAGTCGAAGCTTGCAGGCTGACGGTAGAAAATTCCGCAATCACGTGCGCGCGGGCCCGTTGTCCCACGGCATCGCGGTCTTCCGGCGCCAGCGCAAGCGCGCCGGCGATCGCCGCCGCAAGCGCCCCGGGGTCTCCCGGCGGAACACGCCAGCCGGTTTCACCGTGCAGCACCACTTCGCGGGCGCCGCCATGATCGGCCGCGATCACCGGTTTCAGCATCGCCCCGGCCTCGGCCGCGGTCCGGCCGAACGCCTCGGGTTCGTTGGACGGGGTCAGCACCAGATCGCACAGCATCATCGCGGCCGGCATGTCGCTGCAGTGCCCGACGATGAAAACCCGCCCGGCGACATTCTCGGATGCCGCCAGCGCCTGTAATTCCTCGACATAGGTCTGGCGCCCCTGGGCGTCGCCGGCCAGCACGAGGCGCGGCGTTTCCACGTCCGGATCGTCCTGCAGGCGCCCCAGCGCCCGGATTGCCTCGCGCTGGCCCTTCCAGCCTGTCAGACGCGCCGGCAGGAGAAGGAGCGGGCTTTGATCCTGCGGATCCAGCGCCCAGGCCTGCCGCAGGGCGGCGAGCCGGTCTTCCCCGACCGCTTCCGGATCGAAGCGCACCAGGTCGACGCCGCGCGGGATCACACGGACACGTGACGTCGCGAACGGGTGTTCGGTCGCGATATGATCGCGGATGAATTCCGAATTGGCGATCACGCGCTCACCCCGCGCCATCACGGAATTGTACCGCCGCTTCAGCGACGAGCGGGCGTTGTAGGTGCCGTGATAGGTGGTGACGAAATGAGCGTCGGTCCGGTCGCAGGCCCATTTCGCGCTCCAGGCCGGCGCACGCGAGCGGGCATGAACGATATCGACGGCTTCGCTGCGGACCGTCGCGACGAGCCTGAGCATGTTGCGCCACAGGTCGAGCGGGTTCTTCGAGGCCGCGGGCATGCGGATGAGCTCACCCCCCAGCGCGGCCAGTTCGTCTTCCAGCCGCCCGCCGGCCGACGCGACCAGCGCGCGGCCGCCCTCGGCGATCACCGCTTCGGCGATCTCGAGCGTCGTCCGCTCGGCGCCGCCGGCATCGAGTTCGGGAATAACCTGGAGAACGATCATGGGAGCGGGAAACCGGGCCGGACCTGAATTCCCCCTCTTCTTTCACACCTTGGCACCGAAAACAAACGCCGGGGGCCCGGCCGGGGAAGATTGTGACGCCCCGGCAGCTGTTGCAGCTCTACCGGAAGTTTGTTAGGCCATTCGGGCAAGGCAGGCTTCCGACGGCCAACGGCTGCGGTGTGGCTAGCCTGAGCGGTGGGTGCAGCGTGACCTTTCCGGTCCGGTCTGTGACCGGGAGCCACGCACACAAGAATGACAAACGCGCCTGCGGGTGCGGCCGGGTGATCGCCTTCCCCAGCCCCCGTAACCGCCGAAACCGATCAAGACGATAATTCGCCCGCCGTGTATCTGCACGCGGCCGGTATGCGTGCGGGCGAAAACGCTCAAACAGGGACGCTGGAAAGCTGCGGGCGAGCTGTGCCTGCGGTCCGGCGCAGATGTGAATGACCGACGGCACGCTGGTTCAGGATTTCGGGGCGGATCCCATCGCCACCCGCGAAACCGACCACTACCAGAAGGAATATATCGAGGGCTTTGTCGACAAGTGGGACGAGTTGATCGACTGGGAAGCCCGCGCGGAAAGCGAAGGGCGCTTCTTCATCGACATCCTGAAGGCCCGCGACAAGAAGAAGGTTCTCGATGCCGCAGCCGGTACGGGCTTCCACTCGATCCAGCTGCTCAAGGCCGGTTTCGATGTGACGACCGTCGATGGCAGCGCGGAAATGCTGGGCAAGGCGTTTGAAAACGGCCGCCGGCGCAATCTCGTTCTCAACACCGTCCACGCCGACTGGCGCTGGCTGAACAAGGATGTCCACGGCAAGTTCGACGCCATTATCTGCCTGGGCAATTCCTTTACCCACCTGTTCGACGAGCACGATCGCCGCCGCGCCCTGGCGGAGTTCTATGCGGCGCTGAAATGGGACGGCATCCTGATCATCGACCAGCGCAATTACGACTCGATCCTCGACGGCGATTTCTCGACCAAGCACAAATACTATTATTGCGGCGACCAGGTCGTGGCCGAGCCCGAGCACGTCGATGACGGGCTGGCGCGCTTCCGCTACGCCTTCCCGGACGGGGCGGTCTACCACCTCAACATGTTCCCGCTGCGCAAGGCCTATACGCGCAAGCTGCTGACCGATGTCGGGTTCAAGAAGGTGAAGACCTACGGCGATTTCCAGGAGACCTATCAGGAAAACGATCCGGACTTTTTCGTCCATGTTGCGGAGAAACTGGCAGATGAGCAGTAAGTCACAGGCCGTCCTGGAGGCGGAGACCTATTATGACAGCGCGCCGGCCGATGCCTTCTACCGCGCNGTCTGGGGCGGCGAGGACATCCATGTCGGCATGTATGCGACACCGGACGAGGACATCGCCCGGGCCAGCCGCCGCACCGTGACCACCATGGCCGACCGTCTGAAAACGATCGGGCCGGACAGCAGGGTGATCGATCTGGGTGCCGGTTTCGGCGGCTCGGCGCGCTATCTCGCCGACCGTTTCGGCTGTCACGTCACCTGCCTGAACCTGTCGGAGACCCAGAACGCCTTCAACCGGGAGCTGACGGCCAGGGCCGGCATGAACGACAAGATCGATGTGGTCTACGGCTCCTTCGAGGAACTCGACGATCCGGACGACAGCTATGACATCATCTGGTCGCAGGACTCCTTCCTGCATTCGGGCGAGCGGCTGAAGGTGATGGACGAGATTGCCCGCATCATCCGTCCGGGCGGCGAGCTGATCTTCACCGACCCGATGCAGGCCGACGATTGTCCCGACGGTGTGCTGGACCACATCCTGCGCCGTATCCACCTGCAGACTTTCGGCTCGGTCGCCTTCTACCGGCACGCGCTGGAAAAACGCGGTTTTAAGGCGCTCGATCTCGACGAGACGCCGATGAATCTGCGTACGCACTACAACCGGGTGCGCGAGGTTCTGCTGGATCGCCGCGAGGAGCTCACGCGCCTGTCCGGCGCGGACTATGTCGATGGCATGATCGACGGGCTGAAACACTGGGTCGACGGTGCCGACAAGGGCTATCTCAACTGGGGCATCCTGCACTTCGCCAAGGCCTGACAGCCTTGTAACGCGCAAGCCGATGGACGCCGCCGCGCGCACGCCCTAGCGTGGCGGGGTCTGTCGTCGCAGGATATTCCCATGTTGTCGCGTCTGGTCCTGAGCCCCGTCCTTCTCGCCCTGTGTGCCATGCCGGCATCGGCCCAGAACGATGTGCGCCACGCGGAACGCATGCGCTACCAGTCCTGTATCGCGATGAGCGGCGACGATCCGGCCGAGGCGCTGGAGGAGGCCCAGATCTGGCGCATCGAGGGCGGCGGCTGGCCGGCGGAAGTGTGCGAGGCGCACGCCTATATCGCGCTTGGCGATTTCGACGTGGCGGCCGGGATCCTCGAGGAGCTGGCATCGGAACGGCGCGCCGGCATGGTCGATGCCGAACGGGTCGACTTCCTGACGCTGGCCGGCGAGACCCGCGCACGCAATGGCAATGCAGACGCAGCCTTCGACAATTACGCGGCCGCCCTGGCCCTGGACCCGTTTTCCATCCTCACCCTGTCCGGCCGGGGACGCCTGTATCTGGCCGAGGAAAACTGGGGCGGTCTGGCGCGCGACGCCCAGAGCCTGGTCGACCTGGTGCCGGAAAGCGCCGAGGGCTGGTATCTGCGCGCCGCCTTCCATCTGAATACCGGCAATCTGGATGCCGCCACCTCGGACATCGAGGCGGCCCGGGAACGGGCGCCCGAGCGTATCGAGATCCTGGTTCTGCGCGGACAGATCAACGAGGCACGCCGGCTCGCCGCCAGCGGCGGCTAGTTCCTAGCCGGCAGCACGAACCGGCGCGTCCTCGCGGCAGGAGGCGGCCTCGACCACGCGATTGCGGCCGCCGGCCTTGGCGGCATAGAGCGCCTCGTCTGCTGCATGCAGCAGACCTTCGGCCGTCTCCATCATCTTGTCGCCTTCCAGCACCGCGACACCGAGACTGGCCGTGACCGGGATCCGGTCGCCATTGTCCACACGCACATCCACAGCGGCTATCGCTTCGCGAATACGTTCCGCCGCAGCCACGGCAGACGCGGCTGTCGCGCCAGGCAGGACCACGGCAAACTCCTCGCCGCCCAGCCGGCCCAGCATGTCGCAATCGCGCAGGCAGGCCTGTACCTGACGCACGGTCTGGACCAGCACCTTGTCGCCGACGGCGTGTCCATAAGTGTCGTTTGTGCGCTTGAAATGATCGAGATCGACCATCACGGCGGCCAGCGGCGCATCCTGGCGCCGGGCGCGATCCACCAGCGTGTCCAGATACTGCATGAAGGCCCGGCGATTGGCGGCGCCGGTCAGCGCATCGGTCTCGGCCATGTGGCGGAACTGCTTCTGCATCCGCACCAGGCGCGTCGCGGCGCGCAGGCGGGCGCGCAGCTCGGTCATGTTGACGGGTTTGCGGATAAAGTCGTCCGCGCCGGCATCCAGCGATTCCTCGAGCCGCTTTTCCTGACCGGATGCCGTTACGACGATGGTATAGACTGTCTCGGTTTCCGGATTGGACTTGAGCAGCCAGCAGGCTTCCAGCCCGCTGGTCGTGCCGACCTCGATCCCCGTCAGGAAGATATCGATCGGCATCAGGTTCAGCAGCGTCAGTGCATCCTCGGCATTGCTCGCCGTATGCACTTCATAGCCGGCATCCCGCACGGCTTCGCTCAGTATGCGCAATTGCACCTGGCTGTTCTCGCACACCAGAACGGATGTCCGGTCCGAGAAAACCTGTCCTGCCAGATGCGAGACCCCACTTGGTCTGTCGACCTGCATTGTGTCAGACGCTCCCCGTGCGTCAGCCCCTCCAAGGGGCGGAGCCTTAGCCCCAAAAAACTAACAAGCCCTCAACCCGAGGTAAGTTTCTTATTCACGCGCGCCCATTCTTCACGGACATGGGGGTCGGCCTCCGTGTTCGCCCGGGCTTCGGCCTCCCGCACGGCCCCTTCCGGATCGAGCCGGGCCAGCGCCCAGACGGCCATGCCACGCACTTCCGCTGCTGCGTCCTCAAGACGGTCCAGCACGACAGGAATGAGCGCCGCATCACCGGAATTGCCAATCGCTATAAGCACGTTACGCAAAAACCGGTTGCGTCCGATCCGTTTCACCGGCGAGGCGGTGAAGACCTGCCGGAATTCTGCGTCATCCAGCGCCGCCAGCTCGGCCAGCAGCGGCCCTTTCAACTCGGGACGCGGATGGAAGGCGGTCTCCTCGGCGACCGCCGCGAACTTGTTCCACGGGCAGACCGCCAGACAGTCGTCGCAACCATAGATGCGATTGCCCATCGGCTCCCGGAACTCCTCCGGGATCGGCCCCTTGTGCTCGATCGTCAGATAGGAAATGCAGCGCCGTGCATCGAGCCGGTAGGGCGCCGGAAAGGCGTTGGTCGGGCAGATATCGAGACAGGCCCGGCACGAGCCGCAATGATCCGTCTCGGCGGCATCGGGCTCCAGATCGGCCGTGGTCAGCATGACGCCCAGAAACAGCCAGGAGCCGTGCTCGCGGCTGACCAGATTGGTGTGCTTGCCCTGCCAGCCCATGCCCGCCTTGCCGGCCAGCGGCTTTTCCATCAGCGGGGCGGTGTCGACGAAGACTTTCACATCCTCGCCGGTGTCCTGCGCAAAGGCCCGCGCCAGATGCTTCAGGCGCTTCTTCATCACATCGTGATAGTCGGCGTTGCGGGCATAGACCGATATCACGCCCTCGGACCGCCGCTCCAGCAGCGGCAGCGGGTCGAAACCGGGCCCGTAATTCATCGCCACCACGACCGCCGACTTCGCATCCGGCCACATGGCGGTGGGATGCTTGCGCCGCTCCAGCGTATCTTCCATCCACGCCATCGACCCGTGCAGCCCTTCGCCGACAAACTGCGCCAGCCGCTCCCCCGCCTCCCAGGCCTCATCGGCCCGGCAGATGCGGACGTCGGTGAAGCCGAGTCCGGTGGCGAGGGATTTAACGGTGTCAGCGTGCATGCTGGCCTGCCCTAGAAATCCAGATCCGCATAATGCGCCGAGGGCGGCGTGCCGGGGAGTTTGTCGGTCAGGAGACCGCGGAAGGCCGGGCGGCATTTGACGCGCTGATACCAGTGCTTCACCGGTTCGAACGCGTCCCACGGCACGTCGCCGAGATAGTCGGCGCAGGACAGGTGGGCCGCGGCGGCGATATCCGCGAGCGTATAGCGTGGGCCGGCCAGCCCGTCGCGGCTCTCCAGAAGCCAGGCCATATAGTCGAGATGCCAGCGCAGATGATCGCGGCCGGCCCGGAGTGCGGCGGGGTCCGGAGAGCCCAGCCCCTGGGCCCGCTTTTCCAGCTTCTCGTGCAGGAGGTAGGCGTTGACCTCGCCGTCATACTTGCGGTCGAACCAGTCGACGAGCCGCCGCGCCTCGGCGCGCTCGGCCGGACCGCCGGGCAGCAGGCAGGGCGTCGGCGTCGTTTCTTCCAGATATTCCAGGATGGCCCGGCTTTCCACGATCACCCGCCGCCCGCCGCCGGACTCGTCGATCAGCACCGGTGTCGTGCCTGCCGGATTGAGCGAAACGAGATCGTCCGGACGCTCCCAGGGAACCTCCAGCTGCAGGTCGTGCCGCAGGGATTTCTCCTCCAGCGCCAGCCGGACCTGGCGGGAAAACGGATCGAGGGGCCAGAAGTGCAGGATGCGCATGGTGCAAGGCTAGCCTGTTTCGGCGCGCGATCTAAGGGTCATGTGCTTCGACCGGATCGTCGCCCTTGAAGAATTCCGCACCATGCGGCTCGGCCGCGCCGTGAGGGTCGGCGTGGATGATGATGTCGGCAGCGGGCCAGGCGGCCAGGATGCGCCTCTCGCAATCCACCAGGATGGAATGGGCGTCGCGCAGGCTCATGTCCGGCTTCAGCGCCATGTGGAACTGGATGTGCAGCAGCGGGCCGGCCGCCCGCGTGCGCAATTGATGGATATTGATGATGCGCGGATCCTCTGCCGCGATGAGCATGATGCGGTCGCGCTCTTCCTCGGGCAGCTCCCGGTCCATCAGCTGATTGCCGGCCCCTCGGGCCACGCCCCAGGCCGTCCAGCCCAGCCAGGCCGCCACACCGAGCGCTGCCACCGCATCGAGCCAGAGCCAACCGAGAAGGGTGGCGCCTGCAATACCCGCGATCACGGCCACATTCGAACCGAGGTCGGAGAAGTAGTGTGCCCGGTCGCCTTCCACCGCGATCGAGCCGGTCTTTTTCAGGGCCCGGGTCTGGACGATCAGCAGAACCAGGGTCAGCGCAATCGACAGCCCCATCACGCCCAGCGCCCAGCCGCTCGCCTCGATCGGTTGCGGCTCGATCAGGTGGGCGATCCCCTCGCGCACCAGAAGCGCAGCGGAGACCGCGACCAGGATCGCCTGCAGGATGCCGGCAAAGGCTTCCGCCTTGCCATGACCGAAGCGGTGTTCCGCATCCGCCGGTTCGGCGGCATAGCGCACGGAGAAATAGACCGTCAGGGAGGCCGTCAGGTCGAGCAGGCTGTCGGCGGCAGAGGCCAGCAGCGCCACGGACCCGGACAGGTACCAGACAATCCCCTTGGTGATCGTCAGGACCAGCGCCACGGCAACGGACGCCGCTGTTGCGCGGCCGGTATGGCTCAGCGCTTCCCGGGGCTCCAGACGCCCGGGCCCGCCCGGCGAACCAATGTGATCATGGGGCATTGCTATTGTCCTTCCCGCTGCCGGTGTAGGGCCGGCCGCCAAGCGGCGTCAATTCCGCCGAGACCGCCAGGCAGGTTTCAATCCAGTCCAGCGCCCGGGCTGCATCGACATCGCGCGCCACCTCGATCCGCCGCGCCGCCGGATCCGGTCGCAACAGCCCGGTGAACGCCCCGTCCTCGCCCAGCGCGTAGCGGCCCGGCTCGATGGTGAACAGGCCGGCCCCGGGCGCCAGCGCCGCGGCCACCGCCAGGGCGTCGTGCGGATAGCAACCGTCAATCCCCTCCATGGCCTGGTAGGCATCCATGTAGTGGGCATGGGCCCGGCGCAGGAAGGTCAGCACCGGACGGTTATACCGGTCTGCCAGCCGGGCCAGCCAGGCCCGCTCCATCATGACGCGGCGGCAGGTATCGAGCGGCATGACCAGGAGGTTCGGCGCCCGTTCGAGCACGATGCGGGCGGCCTCGAGGTCGGAACTGGCATTGAATTCGGCCCGGTCCCGCCGCACGTCGGGAACACTCAGGCTTGTCCCCATGCACACGATGCGGCCGATCCCGGCAAAGGCTTCGGCGTCGCGCAGGAGTGCCCGCGCCAGATTGGTCATCGGACCGGTACACACCAGGCGCCCGTCTGCACCGGCCTCCCGCGCGAAGGCGGCCAGCGCGTCGGCCGTCTCGTCGGGATGGGCCTCGCGAACGACGCCGGTTTCGAAGGCCAGCGCATGATCAGCCGTCACACCGCCCAGACCGTCCTCGCCATGGATTGCGTGCGCATCCTGCCAGGGATGCCCCGTCAACGGACGGTCGGCGCCGACATGGACCGCAGCGGACTTGCCGGGATAGAAGGCCTGGACCAGGGCGGCATTGCGCGCAGCCCGGCGCGGCGAGACATTACCGAACACGGTCGATACGCCGGCCAGCCGCCCTTCGGAAACCGCAAGGGCGCAGACCAGGGCCAGCGCGTCGTCCACGCCGCCATCGGTATCGATCCAGATCCGCATCCCGTCTCCCGCTTGCCTGCGCAGTCGCCCACTGGCCAAGCACTGTGAACTGGCGGAATATGCCGCCGGCCCGTCCAGGGGAAGACCCGCATGCCACTCATTCAGCTGATTGTTCTCGCGCTCGTCCAGGGCCTCACCGAATTCCTGCCGATTTCGTCCTCGGCCCACCTCATCCTGGCGCCCGGTGCGCTGGGCGTGCAGGACCAGGGTCCGCTGATCGATGTGATGGCGCACGCGGGGTCGCTGGTTGCGGTCCTGGTGTATTTCTGGCGCGACATATTCGATGTGGCACGCGGCAAGCTGGCTCTGCTGACCGGACGGATCACGCCGGGCGGACGGATCGCCCTCCTGGTGGCTGCTTCCATGCCGCCGGTCTTCATCTTTGCCGGCGCGCTCTACGCCTTCGACCTGGTCGATGCATTGCGCTCGCCGGCCGTGATTGCAGGGGCCACGCTGGTCTTCGCCGTGCCGCTCTGGCTCGCCGACCGCTATGGCAAGCAGACCGGCACGCTGGAGACTCTCGGCTTCATGGACGCGGCCCTGATCGGCATCGCCCAGCTGTTCGCCCTCATCCCCGGCGCCTCCCGCTCCGGCGTTACCATGACGGCAGGCCGGGCGCTGGGCCTGAAACGCTCGGAAAGCGCTCGCTTCTCCATGCTGATGGCCATCCCGGTTATCGCCGCGTTTGCCCTGGTCTCGGTGATCGACCTGGCCGGCGCCGACGATGCCGGCGCGTCGCTGGAAGCGGGTCTGATCGTGGCTGTGCTGTCCTTCTTCGCGGCCTGGGCGTCGATTGCCGTGATGATGAAGCTCGTCGACCGGATCGGCTTCCTGCCCTTCGTGCTCTACCGGCTGGCCCTCGGCCTGGCCCTGATCGGCTTGATTATCCTCTAGCTTCCCGGGCACTGTGCCTCTGACACGCTTCAGCGGGGGGACGGCATGCGGGCCATCGGTGTTTTTCTGGTCGTGAGTTTCGGTGTCAGCTGGGCGATCGGGCCTGGCTGTACAGTGAGGGCGGCCTTGCGGGCGCCGGCGCCTTCGCCACGCTCTACATGACGGGCTTCATGTTCGGACCGGCCATCGGTGCGATCGTGGCCACCGCCCTGTTCGACCGCAACCGCTTCCTGACCGCTCTGGGCTTCAGGCCCGGCCGCGCCGGTCCGGTTGTCGTCTGGACGGTCTGGGGCTGGCTTGTTCCCGTTGCGCTGGCAGCGCTGGCCTCGATCGTGACCCTGGTGCTGACCCGGTCCGAACCCGCCGATGCCGCAGCAGCCCTGGCTGCCGTGGTCGAAGCCTCGGGCCAGGAGGTGCCGATGTCGCCGGAAATGCTGCTCACCCTGCAGCTGGCCATCGGCGTGCCGGTCGGCATCCTGATCAATACCGTGCTGCTGACCATCAGCGAGGAGCTGGGCTGGCGCGGCTGGCTGCAACCGCGGCTGTCCGGTCTGGGTTTCTGGGTGCAATCGCTGGTGATCGGCGTGATCTGGGGCGTCTGGCACGCACCGCTCATACTGATGGGATACAATTATCCGGGCCTGGGCTGGACGGGCGTCGCCGTGATGACGCTCTTCACCGTCCTGCTGACGCCCTATCTCGCGCTCGCGCGCGAGCGGGGCGGCGGTGTCTATGCCGCCGGCGCCTTTCACGGCTCCATCAATGCGGTCGCCGGCGTTGGGCTTATCTTCCTGCCCGACCAGAACTGGCCCTGGAACGGCCTTCTGGGCCTGGGCGGCTTTGCGGTACTCGCGGCCGGTCTTGTGCCGATTGCGCTCTACCGGCAGGCCCGCACCAGACCCGGACAAGCCACTATCGACGTGTAATTGCAGATTGAACAGTTTAAGGTTACCCTCCTTCTGAAGGAGACAACCGATGCGCGACCGTGTTTTTCCGCGGACAGCCAGGGCGCGGATGGCCCTGGCGCTACTGACCGGTCTGGCCCTCGCCGCCTGCGGAACCCCGCGCCAGGTGCGGGACTTGTCGACAACCCAGCTTGCCACCCTGACGGCGATGGAAACGGCCGTGGGCGCGCAAGGACAGGCACTGGTCCGGCACGCCGACCAGCTGAGACAGCAACGCAAGGCCCGCTTCGAAGCGGAACTCGCCTGCGCCGATGCGCGGTTCTACGTCGCCGCTGGCGTGCTGTCGCCGGCCAGCGACGATCATTGCGACAATCCATCGGACGGCCCGGGCGGCACCACGCTCGACGACGAGANCGCCCGTTGGTCCATTGAACAGCACAATCTCGGACGCGCCGGTATCCTCGCCAATATCGCCGCGCTGGACACGCTTCACGCCCGCATCGTGGCCAAGTCTGCCGAGCTGGACGCCCTGATGGACGAGGTCGTGGCGGCACAGGCGCTGCTCAACACCCACATCCAGACGCCCACGGCGCTTGAACGGATCACCGGCCGGATTGTCGATGCCGACACCATCGCCGCACTCACCGAGCGCCTGGCCCGCATCCGCGCAGAAGCCGGCAGTACGGCAGACGATATCCAGGCCCTGCTCGACAGCATGGTCGCGCCCAACCCCGCCCGCGAGGTAACCCCGGATGACTNAAGAGGAAATGCGCGCACAGATCGCGGCGCTTGAAGACAGCCTCGACGCCCTGCCGCCGTTGGCACAGGCCGGCGTCCGCACCCGCATGACGGACCTGCAGCAGAAGATAGACCTGATCGGCTATGCGCAGCTGGCCGACGCCTACCTGACGCTGGACCTTCCTGACCGGACGGCGTTCAAGGAGGCTGTCGAAAAGGCCGGCAAGGCCCAGGCGCAATACACCGAGCGCCTGACCTGGCTCGACAAGGCGCTCGACCTGCTCGACAAGATCCTCTAGCGGGGCCCGGCTAGCTGGGCTGGCGCTCGTGGAACTGGCCGTAGCGGCGATAGCGCACGAGGTAGGACGGCACGATCGCGTCCACCGTTTCCGGCTCGATACCCAGGTCGGCGAGCGTCTTTGCTCCGTCAGCAACGACATTGTCGCGCTTGAGCTGGGTGAGCTGGTCGCGGGTGATGACCGGCTGCACGAAGGGCAGGATCGCTGCCATCTCGGACAGCATGGCGATCACCTGGCCGGCCGCCCAGGGCAGCGGCAGCAGCAGGCGCGGCCGGTCGATCTCGTCGAGGATGAAGCGCATCAGCTGTTCGAACGTGTAAATGCCCGGTCCGCCAAGCTCGAAGGTCTCTCCGCGCGCCGTGTCGCTCTGCAGTGCCTTGACCACCGCGGCTGCGACATCGCCGGCAAAGACCGGCTGGAAACGGGTCTTGCCGCCGCCGAACAGCGGCAGGGCCGGCACGAATCGCGCCATGGCGCCGAAACGGTTGAAGAAGCCGTCATCCGTTCCGAACACGATGGACGGCCGCAGCACGGTCGCGCCCGGCAGCGCCTTGCGCACGGCGGCTTCGCCTTCGGCCTTGGTGCGGGCATAGCGCGATGCGCTTTCGGCGTCGGCGCCGATGGCGGAGATATGCACCAGCCGCTCGATCCCCGCCGCAGCGGCGGCTTCGGCGACCGTCTTCGCGCCCTGGGCATGAAGGCGGGTGAAGGTCTGGCGGCCGTTCTCGTTCAGTACACCGACGAGGTTCACCACACCGCTGGCGCCTTCCAGCGCGCGCTCGACCGAGGCGGGAACGCGCAGATTGGCCTGGACCAGCTGTACCTGGCCCACCACGCCCATCACACGCAGGTCCTGGGCGATGTGGGGCCGCCGCGATGCGACGCGGACCCGATAGCCTTCACGGGCGAGCGCCCGGACCACATGACGGCCGACAAAGCCGGACCCGCCGAACACGGTGATGATTTCGTCTCGCAGCATGGCTGTCCCCCGCAAAAATGGGCTTGGTGCGGATAGACCAAAAAACCGCCCGCCTGTCCATGCGGCATTGCGCTTGAACGGCACCCGGCCCTGGTCGCCGCCGCTTTGCGCGGCCTCCTCGCGCTCGGGGAAGCTCAGGGACGAAGACCGCACCCCGCGCACCCGAACGGCTGTTTCCTGCAGGAATACTCCCCGGTTTCCGGACCGCACTGAGACGTCGCTTTGCCTCTCCTTGCCCGCACGGCGGCAGCACTCACGGCGCGATTTCGCGAGCATCGGCACAGGCTGCAAAAAGCGCCGCCAAATTGCGCATCACCCGTTGACTTGGCGGCATGGCGGCTTTAGGAACCGCGCCTCGACACCTGCCCAGGTGGCGGAATTGGTAGACGCGCTGGCTTCAGGTGCCAGTTCCCGTTAGGGAGTGGAAGTTCGAGTCTTCTCCTGGGCACCATCCTCTCCGGACCATTGATGAAGCCGCGGCGCATGCCGCGCCATAATTGATCCGGATCACTCTCCCCGAATGATGAAACCATTGCTGTGTCGTTCCTGCGTTCGCTGCTCGGCCAGTGCGGCCTCGAATGCCGCCAGAACCGGTCCGGCCCGGCCATTGTGGTTGGACAGCACCACCAGAACGACATCCAGCTGCGGATAGAGGGCCAGCTCGGCGTTGATGCCCGGCGCGCCGCCATTATGTCCCCAGCGCTCAATCCCCGGCGCCAGTTCGACACCGCCGCAGGCATGGCCGAAAATCCGCCCCGGGATCAGCACCAGGCTCTCGCACATCCGATCCAGCCGGTCCCGCTTTGTGAGCGTGCCGTCCAGCGCCGCACGCCCCACTGCGGCCAGTTCCGGCGCACTGATATAGA
Source organism: Maricaulis sp. (assembly GCA_002707795.1). Lineage (GTDB taxonomy): Bacteria > Pseudomonadota > Alphaproteobacteria > Caulobacterales > Maricaulaceae > Maricaulis > Maricaulis virginensis. The sequence goes on along the minus strand of PANX01000054.1, from coordinate 24,806 downwards.
GGCCGCCCGCGGCCGAGCTGATCATGCTGCCCAGCGGGGTTTCCACGAGCCGGGGATAGGTTTGGGGCAAGGCCGCCTCGCCCCCGCCACGCGGCCGCATCGGCGCGCGCATGTCGAAATCCGCATCGACATAGGGCAGGGCCAGGCCCAGCGCATCCGCATCGCCTTGCCTGGCGAAGACGGCATTGTCAGCACCGGCCGGCGCCAGCACCAGATCGCGCAGCGCAGCCTCATAGGACTGCCCGTGCAGGGCCGCGATGATCTCACCCAGCACGATGGCGTTCGAATTGTTGTAGGCCAGCCCGTCCCGGCGCCGGGAAACCGGCACGTCCTGGGCTTCGCGGACCAGTTCGAACACATCCGCATTGCTGCGAAGCCCCGGCATGCGCTGCTCCGCCCCGTCAGCCGCGCCGAAACTGACGATCGTCGTGCGATGGCCCATCAGATCGCCCGCCGTTACATCCGCATCGAACAGGTCGGCATCGCCGGGCAGGAGCGATCCTGCAGGCAGATCCAGAAAATCGTCCGGCGGGCCCGCGACAGTCTCACTGGCGCTTGCAAAGGCGAGCCCGGTCAGGAACTTGCCGACCGATGCGATATTGAAACGGGTCTCCAGCGTGTTGCGGCGGCCCGCCGACTGATCGGCCAGCCCCCGCACCTCAGCCAGTCGCGTCTCGCCGCGCTCGAGCACCACGACGGCGCCGGAAAAGCCGGGCCGGTCGATCTCCTGCCTGACGGCTTCCAGCGCCGCATCCAGATCCACAACAGGCGCCGGCCAGACCGGAGCTGTCAAACAAAGCGCCGCACACAGACCGGCCAGACAATTGCGCATGATCCATCTCTCCTGAAACTCGTTCCGGACAGATTGATCCCCGGACCGTCAAACGCGCGCGACTGCGGATTTGAGCCTCGCTTGAGCCAACGCGCGCTAAACTCCGCCCATCAGCGGAGGCCGAATGCGCATACTTCTGGTCGAAGACGACAGCGATATCGCCGCGAATATCAGCGACTTCCTCACTGCGACGGGGCATGTCGTCGACATCGCCCATGACGGCGCAGACGGGCTGCGGCTGGCGCGCGAGCATGCGCATGACCTCTTCCTGCTCGACGTCAATCTGCCGGTCCTGAGCGGTTTCGAACTGTGCCGGGTGCTGCGCGAGACCCTGCACATCGAGGCGCCGATCCTGTTCACGACCGCGCGCAGCGCGCTTCCGGACAAGCTGTCGGGCTTTGAAGCGGGTGGCTGGGACTACCTCGTCAAACCCTTCTCCCTTGCCGAACTGGACGCCCGCATACGGGCGACGCAGCTGCGAACTTCTGCAGCCAGCACCTGCCGGCTGGGGCGTTCGAGCTTCCGCCCGGCAACGCGGTGCCTGACCGTCGAGAACACGGATATCCAGCTGCCGCGCATCCAGGCCGCCCTGCTCTCTGCCCTGCTGCGCGCTTATCCCCACCCGGCGGACCGGGGCGGGCTGATCGCGGAGATCTGGGGCGAGGAAGAGCCGGACAGCGCCCCCCTTCGCAGCCATGTCTCGAGCCTGCGCAATGTGCTGGCGCGCCACGGCGCCGGTATCGAAGTCCAGCTTGTGCGAGGACTGGGCTACCGTCTGGTCGAGACACGCCAATGATCAGATGGCCGGGACAGACGGGCGGCTTCACCCGCCATGCCGCAATCATTTTCGGGGCATGGGCTGCCTGTCTCGGCGCCATATTCTTTGCCAGCTTTCTCGCGCTGATCGCCTCGGTCGAGAATGATCTCTACGCCCGCGTCCTGCGCGGCGAGAGCGAGGCCTTCCGGGCGTCGGACGAGCATGGCGGGGAGGTCTGGCAGCCCTATCTGCCCGGGGTTGATGGCGGTCCGTCGATGGATGCCCTGCGCGACCGGCTGCCGGACGGGTTCGACCCCAGCAATCCCGACCCCCAGATCCTCACAGGGCGGAACGGACGGGAAATCCGCGCCATCGCGCTTGACCCCGAACGCGGCGAGCACTCACGCGTGATCATGATGGATACCAGCGTCCTGCTCGACCGGCCGGAACGCAGCGTGCGCTATCTGGGCTATCTTGGCCTGGCAGCCCTGCTTGTCATTCTGTCGACTGCCTCGGTGAGTTATATCGCCGGCCGTCAGATCGCGCAGCCCGTGCGGCGCTTGTCCCGGCTTATCAGTGCGCCCCGGCAAACACTGCAGAACGGCGAACTCGTCCGGCAGTCCGGCCCCAGCGAGCTGCGGGAGATGGCGGCCGCGCTGGACGGAAGCCTGTCGGAAACGCGGGCCGCGCTGCAGCGGGAACGCGTTTTCAATCTCGGCCTGTCGCATGAGTTGAGGTCTGCCCTGCAGACGGCAGAGCAGGCCTTGGAGCTGCTGCAGATGGACGCGCCCGGCATGGACCATCCCGCGATCCACAAACGGCTTGGCCGCGCGCTGGGCCAGATGCGCGGTGCAGCTGAAGCTGTGTTGTGGCTGTCGCGCGAAGAGTCCGTAGAGCCGCGCGACCTGTCCGGGGATGTCCGAGCGGTTGTTGCCAGCTTCGAAGCCGACGCCCGCGCACGTCATTGCTCGCTGGAGCCGGACATCCAGCCGTCCGTCCGCGCCGCCCTTCCGCGTGAAGTCGTTCAGGTCCTGGCCGGCAATCTGCTGCGCAACGCGATCCAGCACTCCGGCAGCAAGCGGGTCGAGGTGATATTGACGGACGGCGCGCTATCGGTGCGCGACTTCGGGACCGGGCTGACAAGGCAGCAGCTCGACGCCGCACGTGCGGGATATCCATTGCCCGATGCCTCCGGAGCCGGGCTGGGCCTCAGCCTCTGCTACCGGCTGGCCAGGCGTTTCGAGGCCGGTCTGACCCTGACCTGCCCGGAAGACGGCGGAACCCTGGCTCGCATCGAATGGCACGCAAGCGACTGAACGGTCGACACACAAAGCAAAACGCCCGGCCGATTTCCCGGCCGGGCGTTTCATTGACCTGCAAGTGCTTCGTACAGGTTGGGGGACTTGCGCCGGTCGCTTACGAACCGGTGACAGCGCTCGCACCGGCCGAACGGCGGGTGATCTGGAAGCTGCCGCTATCGCCCGGCTGGAGATAGGCGCGGCAGAAGCCGGCCTCGGTCACCGTGAACGGGCAGTTGAACGCCGTGTGCTCGACATCCATCGTCAGGCGCAGCTCGCCGCGCTCGGGCACGGAGTAGGAGCACAGACCGCCGGTCACGTCGCCGATGGCGAAGCGGCCATTGTCGTGCAGGCCGCGGCCGCCCTCACGGGTTTCGATGGCATCGCCATCACCCTGGGTGAGGCGGCAGGACACTTCCCAACCGCGCTGACCCAGCATTTCGAGAACGAAGGCTTCACCCTGGACCGGGGCGCGCTGAGCGGTGACCTGACCGGCCAGGGCGAGGGCGCCAGCGAGGGAAGCAGCGATCATCATGCTTGTCTTTTTCATGACTTCTCCTCCTGTGAGAATCTGAAACAGCGTTTGTATGACGCTTATGTTACAATACCCACAACGCTTGTAAAGTCCGTACACGGATCATACGTAATTTCACGCAAATCCCTGCATGCGCTGATTTTTAAAGGTAATATGACAGTTGTTTCGTGATTTTACGATGAATTAAGATTTGGCTTCCGGCCAGTTTGTCACGGGTTCGTCACAAAACTGCGCGGCGTGTGCCCGACCGGAACGGGCCTCCGGCGTGCAGGCCTGTCTTGCCGCACCGGGCCCGGGCCGCTAGCGTCCCCGCACCTCGGGGGCCGGGCCGCGACATGCTCTTCAATTCGTTCGAATTCCTGTTTCTTTTCCTGCCCGGCGTGCTGGCAGCCTACTATCTGGCGCGGCGCTATCTGAGCCATCTGGCAGCGCTGTTCATCTTGAACCTCGCCTCGCTGGTCTTCTATGCTTGGTGGGATGTGCGGAACCTGCCGCTGCTGCTGTTTTCGGTGGCGATGAACCACATCGTGGCGCGCGCCATGGCGCGATGGGGAAACCAGCCCTTCCTCGCGATCGGCATCATCTTCAACCTGGCCCTGCTGGGCTTCTTCAAATACGCCGACTTCCTGATCGGCAATGTCAACGCGCTGACCCCGCTGGAACTGCCCCTGCTCAATGTCGGTCTGCCGCTGGCGATCTCCTTCTTCTCCTTCCAGCAGATCTCCTTTCTGGTGGATATCGCCCGCAAGAAGACGGCCCCCGGCCACATCTTCTCGCACACGCTCTTCGTCAGCTTCTTCCCGCACATCGTCGCCGGCCCGCTGGTGCAGCACCACCAGATCGCGGCGCAGTTCGCCGACGACAAGCGCAAGGACGACCTGTCGGCCAATCTGGGCATCGGCCTGACCATCTTCTCCATCGGCCTGGCCAAAAAAGTGCTGATCGCGGAAAATATCGAGCCCTTCGCCTCATCGCTGTTCGCGATGGCCGAGCGCGGCGGCGAGCCGGGCCTGATCGCCGCCTGGATTGGTGCGGTGGCCTATGCGCTGCAGATCTTCTTCGACTTTTCCGGCTATTCCGACATGGCCCTGGGCCTGGCCCGCTGCCTGGGCTACCGCCTGCCGGTGAATTTCAACGGGCCCTACAAGTCGGCCTCGGTGGTGGAGTTCTGGCGCCGCTGGCACATCACGCTGAGCCACTTCCTGCGCGACCACCTCTACATACCGCTCGGCGGCAACCGCAAAGGCGAGGTGCGCCGCTATGCGAACCTATTCGCCACGATGCTGCTCGGCGGGCTCTGGCACGGCGCTGCCTGGACATTCGTCATATGGGGCGGACTGCACGGGCTGGGCCTGACGGTGAACCATTTCTGGGCGAAGTGGGGGCCGAAGAACTGGTTTGCCGGCCGGCGCAAGGTGATCGCGATCGGGCTGACCTTTGCCTTCACAACGATTGCCTGGGTCTTCTTCCGGGCCGAAAGCTGGTCCGGTGCCGGCCGCATCCTGGCCGGCATGTTCGGCTTCTCCGGTCTGGGGCTGGAAGGCGTCACCGTGGAGGCGATCGCGTGGATCGTGCTGGGCCTGGGCATTGTCTGGTCACTGCCGGACACGCCGGAAGTCTTCTCCGACGTGATCGACGAGCAGACGATGAAGGATGCAGAGATCCGGCCGAAGCCCGGTCCGCGCTGGAAATTCTCGCGCGGCACCGCGATCGCCGCAGCGGCCTTGCTCTTCCTGTCGGTGCTGAACGCCTGGAAGACGTCCGAATTCATCTATTACACATTCTGAGGGGACAGGGATGACGCGCTACGCCTCGACATTGCTGATCGCCCTTCTCGCCGGCCTGACCCTGTTCGGCGGGTTCAACGCGCTTGTCGATCCGTTCGGCATCACAGGCGCGCCGGATATTCCCGGCCTGACGGCGCGCGATACGCGCCTGCTGGAAGACGGTGGACGGGTGCATGTTGCCGACCGGCTGGCACGCGGTGGCGACCGGGCCATCCTGCTGGGTTCGTCGCGCACGGTGGACGGCTTTCCGCACGAGCCGGAACACTGGCCCGGCGGTATCTACAATGCCGGCATGCGCGGCACGAATATCTTCGAACTGTCGCAAGCCGCCGCCCTCGCGGCGCGGAATGAAGAACTGCGCTGCGTGGTGATCGGGCTCGATCTCGACGAGTTCGGCGTCCACTCCAAGGCCAAGGCAACCTACTGGCTGTCTGCGTTGACCGACGGGCGCCGCTGGCTGTCGCTCGCCCGCGTGTCGCTCTCGCCCAACACGTTTGGCGCCTCGCTGCAGCTGATCGCCGACAATCTGACAGGCGGCGCGCCGCGGGTGCCCTGGGCCGAAACCTATCCGGCCGGTGCCCAGCGCGAACGTTATGAAAGCGGGGCGCGCGGCATCTATTCCTGGTATCAGGGCTACACCTTCGACCCGGAACGCCTGATGATGTTCCAGGATGTGCTCGATGCGCTCACCGCCTCGGGCATCCAGGTGACCGGCTTCATTCACCCGCTGCATGCCTGGCGCGAGGAAGCGCTGGTCCGCTCCGGCGCGCTGGACGAATATCTCGCCTTCCGGCAATTGCTGGCAGAAACGTTCGAGGCCTACTCCGACCGCGAACCGGTCGAAGCCTGTGTTCCGGGCGGCGGCGCCGTATTGTGGGACTTTTCGGGCTTCCAGCCCTTCGCGCGCCAGCCGGCACCGGGACCGGAACAGACCGGCGCACACCCGGCCTTCTATGAGCCCTCGCACTATCTGCCGCATGTCGGCCAGGCGATGCTGGAGCGCATGCGCCTGGAACGGATGGAAGCCCCGTCAGGCACAGTGCCCTTCGGTGTGCGGCTGACGCCCGGGACCGCCGCCTCGACGGCCGACGCCCTGCGCGAACGGCGGCAGGCCTGGCTGGAGCGTCCGGACGGGCTGGCGGCAACTGCGCTGTTCGACGATCTGGAGCAGACCCGGCCGGAGCCCGAGGTGCCGACACCGCAATTCCTCAACCGGGACGACCGGCGCAGCCTGGACGACAAGCTCGAGCGCATTGCGCCGGCGGCGTCGCGGCGCTAGGACCGGTCTTCAAGAGCAAGGAAATCCGATCATGACCGTGCACTACCACAAGGGCGATCTTCCCGCCGGCCTCGACCTCGGCCCGGCCGTTGCCGTCGATACCGAGACGATGGGGCTGTCGCTGACGCGGGACATGCTGTGTGTGGTGCAATTGTCGGCCGGTGATGGCGATGCCCATGTCGTGCAGATGGACCGCAAGAGCTATGACTGTCCGAACCTGAAGGCGCTGCTGTCGGATCCGGGCACCGAGAAGATCCTGCACTTCGCCCGTTTCGATGTGGCGATGGTCGAGCGCTACCTTGGTGTGACACTGGCACCCGTTTTCTGCACCAAGATTGCCTCGAAACTGTGCCGTACCTACACCGACCGGCACGGTTTGAAGGACGTCACGCGCGAACTCATCGGCGTCGACATGAACAAGCAGCAGCAGAGCTCGGACTGGGGCGCCGACGAGCTCAGCCCGGCGCAGCTGGAATATGCCGCCTCCGACGTGCTGCACCTGCATGCCCTGCGCGACCGGCTGACCATGATGCTGGAACGCGAGGATCGCATGGCGCTCGCAAGAGCCTGTTTCGACTTCCTGCCGACGCGCGCAAGGCTCGATCTGGCCGGCTGGCCGGAAACCGACATTTTCGCGCACACCTGAACCGGATTGCCTTGAAAAGGCCTGCGAAGACTGGTCTTTCTACTGCCGCGCCCGGTACTGCGCCGGACGCCGCCAACCATTGACGGCTCATGAGCGTGACTGCCAACCCCGGCCTCGAGGCCTTTCAGCCCCCGCATCACGGCAGCTGGGAACCGCGCCGCGCGCTGGCACTCGGCGTTGCCCGGCGTCGTACGGCATTCGTGCGGCGGCTGCGCCTGGGCTTCATGATTGCCGCAGCTGCGATCGCGCTTCTGCTGGTCGTGCAGCTGATCATGGGCAGCCAGGGCAGCGTCACCGGCGAGACCGAGATGGTCAGTTCGGACAGCCGCATGGTCAATCCGCGCTTTGTGGGTCGCGACGACGCCCTGGTCCCCTATGTCCTGACCGCCGACGCCGCGATCCGGCAGCGGGGCGGGGCGCCGGACATCACCGATCTGGAACGTCCGCGCCTGGACTATGACTTCCTGGAGACCGACGCCTCCAGCGTGCTGGCGCAGACCGGCCGCTATGATGCCAATAATCGCGTGCTGGACCTCTATTCCGACGTCAATCTGGACACCGATGACGGCTACAGCTTTGCCTCCGAGCATGCGCGGATTTTCCTGCGCGAAGCGCGGGTTGTCGGCGAGCGTCCGGTCGAGGGCTCCGGGCCGATGGGCACGATCCGGGCCGACAGCTATGAAATCCGCGAAGGCGGGGATCTTTTGATTTTTGACGGAAACGTCCGCATGACTCTCGTTCAGGAGCGCACCGACCTGTCGCGCACCGCGCAAGAAGAAGGAAGCGAATGATGCGACTGACAGCACTCCGGGCCTGCGCCGCCGCACTGGTCGCCCTCGCCCTGGCCCCGACAGTCCTGACATCGGCCAGCCTGGCGCAGATCGGCGATTCCCGCCTGCCGCTGGACATCGAGGCCGACCATTCCGAGCTGTTCAACCCGGAAAACCGGGCCGTGTGGACGGGCAATGTCAATGTCGTGCAGGGGACCAGCAGCCTGCGCGCCGACCGGATCGAGGTCTTCTTCGAAGGCCAGAGCACCGGCTCGGGCCCGACCGGAAACCTCGGCAATATCGAGCGTATCGTGGCGACCGGGAATGTCTTCTACACCACGCCGGAACAGCGGGCGCGCGGCGATCGCGGCGTCTATCTTCTGGCCGAGGAAACCATCACCCTGACCGGCGATGTCGTCATTACCCAGGGCGAGGACGTGTTTACCGCCACGCGTTTCGTGACCGATCTGGTGACCGGAAACTCCTCTTTCGGCGAGGCGGGCGATGGCGAGCGTGTGCGCATGGTCATCCATCCGCGCGGCAATGACGAGACCGCTGCGCCGGACGAAGGCGATGGCGGCGGCACCGAAGAGACGGACGGGTAGAACCGGCATGGCCTTCAGCGAATTCCATCCGGCGCCTGCGCCCGAAACCGCCACCGGCAACGGCCTCTTTGTCGAGAAGATCGGCAAGGCCTATGGCAAGCGCCCGGTCGTGAAGGGCGTGTCGGTTTCGCTCGAGCGCGGCGAGGTTGCCGGACTGCTTGGCCCGAACGGCGCCGGCAAGACCACGTGCTTTTATATGATTACCGGGCTGGTGGAGGCGGATTACGGCCGAATCCTCCTGGACGGTGAGGACATCACCCGCCTGCCGATGTATCAGCGGGCCCGTCTGGGCATCGGATACCTGCCCCAGGAGAAGTCGATCTTTCACGGCATGACAGTCGAGCAGAACGTGCTGGCTGTCGCGGAAGTCGTTGAAAAGGATCGGGATGCACGCCACGAACTGGTGAACCAGTTGCTGGAAGAGCTGCGCATCGCCCACCTGCGCGACGCCCCGGCGCCCTCGCTGTCGGGCGGGGAGAGACGGCGGGTGGAAATCGCCCGCGCGCTGGCGACTCGCCCCTCCTTCATGCTGCTCGACGAGCCCTTCGCGGGCATCGATCCGCTTGCAATCACCGATATCCGCGACCTGATCCGCTTTCTGCGCGAGCGCGGAATCGGCATTCTCATTACCGACCACAACGTCCGTGAAACCCTTGAAATCACTGACAGAGCGACGATCATCCACGAGGGTGAGGTGCTGTTCGAGGGTTCGCCGGCGGAGATCCGGGCCGACCCTGACGTGCGTCGCGTTTATCTCGGAGAAAGTTTTGCCTGATTAACCTCTGCAGGAAACGTACCAAACAGAGGTTCACATGGCTGGATTGATGCAGAAGCTGGACATGCGCCAGGGCCAGTCCCTGGTGATGACGCCCCAGCTCCAACAAGCCATCAAGCTGTTGCAGCTCTCGAATATCGAGCTGGCCGAGTTCGTCGAAGGCGAGCTGGAACGCAATCCGCTGCTCGAACGCGACGAAAGCGAAAGCTCGACCGAATCGCTGCGCCAGGAAGGCGAAGGCGAGCCGCGCGAGCTGGAACTGTCCGCCCCGTCTGCCGATGCCAATGACTCCATCGACGCCGATTCGGACGTCATCCATGGCGACGATTCGAAATCCGACCTGTCCGGTGTCGACAGTACTTCCAGCACCGGCGATGCGCTGGGTGCCGGGAACTGGTCGCCCACGGGCAGCGGCGGCGGAGCCTCCGGCGAAGACTATGACGCGATCGCCAATTCCTCGCGCGAACTGTCCCTGTCCGAACACCTGCACGCCCAGCTGGCAACAGCAACGGCCGATCCGGTTGAAAAGCTGATCGGCGCCCATCTGATCGATCTGGCCGATGATGACGGCTATATGCGCGCCGATCTCGACGAGATCGCCGAACAGCTCGGCGTCGAGCGCGCCCGCATCGAATCGGTCCTCGAACTGACCCAGGGCTTCGACCCGGTGGGTGTGATGGCGCGCGACCTGACCGAATGCCTGGCCCTGCAGCTGAAGGACAAGAACCGGCTCGATCCGGCCATGGCGACGCTGCTGGACAATCTCGAGCGCCTGGCCAAGCACGATTATGCCGCCCTGAAATCCCTGTGCGGCGTCGACAATGAAGACCTCGACGAGATGATCGCGGAGATCCGCGATCTCACGCCAAAGCCGGGCCTGGCCTTCTCATCGGACACCACCCGCGCCGTCGAACCGGACGTGTTCATCCGCCAGTCGCCGGACGGCAGCTGGCAGGTCGAGCTGAACTCCGACACGCTGCCGCGCGTCCTGGTGAACAACCGTTATTTCAATGAGATCACGGCGGTTGCCCGATCCGACGCCGACAAGACCTTCATCACCGAGTGCTCGCAAAATGCCAGCTGGCTGGTGAAGAGCCTCGACCAGCGCGCCCGCACCATCCTCAAGGTCGCCAGCGAGATCGTGCGTCAGCAGGACATGTTCCTGGCCTACGGCGTTGCCTATCTGCGCCCGCTGAACCTGAAGACCGTGGCCGATGCGATCGGCATGCACGAGTCGACCGTCAGCCGCGTCACCTCGAACAAGTATGTCGCCACACCACGCGGCATGTTCGAGATGAAGTATTTCTTCACCTCCGCCATCCCGTCTGCCGGCGGCGGGGACGCCCACTCTGCCGAAGCCGTCCGTTTCCGGATCAAGACCATGATCAACCAGGAAACCGCCGAGGATGTGCTGTCCGACGACAAGCTTGTCGAACATTTGCGTGACGAAGGGATTGAAATCGCACGCCGGACTGTGGCCAAATACCGGGAGGCGCTCAACATCCCCTCCTCGGTCCAGCGTCGTCGAATTTTGAAACGTGCTGGCTAGGGAAGGCCTGAACAAGCGCCCCGGCGGACCCCCGTCCGCCGCAGTCGCGGTTCGTCGGCTGACCGGAGCTCACACGCATTGACTCCCGGCCCGCCCCGCGACTAGGTTCCGCCCGCTTTCCGGGGAGGGGCGGCACCGTGATGTCAACGCCTCACGTGCTGGTGTATGGCCAGCGGGAAGGAGCGCATGCAAATACAGGTGGTCAGCAAGGGTATCGACGTCAGCGACGCGCTGCGGGAACAGATCCTGTCGCGGGTTGAGGACGGCGTATCCAAATACTTCAATCGTCCGGGCGAAGCCTATGTATCGATCTCGCGCGAAGGCATCGGCTTTCGCGTCGACTGTTCGGTGCATCTGCCCTCGGGCGCCATGCTGCAGGCACACGGCGAAGCCGACGATGCCTACAAGGCAGCGGAAAACACGATGGAGCGCCTGGAGAAGCGCCTCCGCCGCTACAAGCGGAAACTGAAGAACCACCACAATGCGAACAAGGCCGAATTGCCGGCCGAGTCGCTTCAGATTGTCGTGCTCAAGGGCAGTCCCGATACCTGGAATGACGATGATTTCGACGATGACGAGGATCACGGCGCGCCGGCAAACGGTGCACCGGAGCCGATCGTGATTGCCGAGCGGCCGGGCGAAGTGCGTACGCTGACGGTCGGCATGGCCTCGCTGGAGCTGGATGCGGCGGATTCGCCTTTCCTGATGTTCCGCAACGCGGCCAATGGCGGTCTGAACATCGTGTATCGCCGCCCTGACGGGCATATCGGCTGGGTCGATCCCTCCCGAGTTGACCGACCGGAGCCGGCCGAGTAGCAACCGGCCCAGCAACGAGAAGCGAAGCATGGCGTTAGCTGATTTGATCCCCAGCGGGGGGGTGCATGTCGATCTGGGTGCGTCCAGCCGGAAACAGGCCCTGCAGGCCATGTCCGAGCTGGCGGCCGACCTGACCGGTCAGCCGGCCCGCGCGATTTTCGACGCGGTCCTCCAGCGCGAACGGCTCGGCTCGACCGGCGTCGGCCAGGGCGTTGCGATTCCGCACGCCCGTCTGGCCGGTATCGATACCGTGGTCGGCATCTTCGCGCGCCTGCGCACGCCGGTTGATTTCGAGTCGATCGACGGCCGCCCTGCCGATCTCATCTTCATGCTGATCGCGCCGGAAGATGCCGGCGCGGAACACCTCAAGGCCCTGGCCCGGGTTTCCCGGCTCCTGCGCCGCGAGGATGTGCGTCAGCGGCTTCGCGCGGCACCGGACAGCGAGGCGATTCATGCCGTTCTCGCTGGCGAGCCGGCGACCGACGCAGCCTGAGAACCGGTCCGGACGGAGCAAGATTTCCGTCCGGACCGCCAGGCTTTTTGTCACAGCCCCTCGAGGCGTCAGACAAGCCTGCCTGATCGCGCTATCATGCGAGCCGCCCCGCAGCGGAGATCGCCATGAGAGCCGAGATCGACGACCTGATTGCCAGAATTCGTTCCCTCGAGGGCGAGCTGGAGAACCGGCTCGCCGAGCGGCGGCGCGCCTTCGGCTATCGCATGCGTCAGGGTCGGATCGTGATTTCGCGCCGCGTGCGCAAGCGGCAGCAGGCGCTGAAGATCGGACTGCACCGATATCTCCTTGCCTCGGGCGTCATGGCCGTACTCACGGCGCCCTTCATCTACATCGTCGTCCTGCCGATCGCGGCGCTCGACGCGTTTGCCAGCCTGTACCAGTCCATCTGCTTCCGGGTTTACGGCCTCGCCCGTGTCCGCCGGCGCGACTACGTCGTCTTCGACCGGCACAAGCTGCCCTACCTCAACGTGATCCAGAAGCTGAACTGCCTCTACTGCGCCTACGCCAACGGCGTGCTGGCCTATGTGGCGGAAATCGCGTCACGGACGGAACAGTACTGGTGCCCGATCAAGCATGCCGCGCGGGTCACGGGGACCCACAGGCGCTATGACGGTTTTCTCGAATACGGCGATGTCGCCGACTATCCCGAAGGGCTGGAAGGCCAGCGCCAGAAGCTCAAACAGGAACTCGAGGCCGGAAAAGCAAAAACCCCGCCAGAGGGCGGGGCTTGATGGTGCGGCCGCAGAGCCTGTCCTCGACAGTCCCCCTTCGCCAAGGCTTCGGGGGACACCGCTTCGCCCCAAGTGCGCGCTGCGGGCGGTTTACCACCCGAAGCCCGCAGGGCGAAGGGTGGTGGAGCCAGGCGGAATCGAACCGCCGACCTCTTGAATGCCATTCAAGCGCTCTCCCAACTGAGCTATGGCCCCTTATCCCGTCCGCCGGATTGGGTCCCGGCGAGGAGCGCGGAAACTAGTCCCGGTTTTCCCCGGGATCAAGCCTCTTGTGCGCGTCAAATGCAGATACCCGGAACGACCTAGATATCCTCTTCATCCTCGATCGAGAAGCCCGCGAAATCCTCGTCGTCTTCCTCGTCGATCAGGACCTTGGTCGAGTCATCGTCATCATCATCGTCGCTGACATCGTCGTCGTCGAAATCGTCCGGCAGGTCGTCGCTGAGGCCCGAACCGTTCTCGTCATCATCGTCGTCGTCGTCATCGGGGATGCGATCGGCTTCAGCGTCGACTTCCGGCGTATCGTCGTCCTCGTCGCCATAGCCGTCATCATCGGCCGGCGCCTTCTTGACCGGAGTCTCGTCCTCTTCCTCCGGTTCCGGGGCCGGCGCTGCCTTCAGACGCGGATCCTCGAGTTCGGGATCGAACTCGGTCTCGCACTTCGGACAACGAGCCGGACGGCGGCCCAGATCGTAGAATTTGGCGCCGCAGCTCGGGCAGGCGCGTTTCGTTCCCAGTTCTGGCTTGGCCATGACTTCCCTTCACAACCAGATTCGAATTTCGGCCGGACCCGTTGCCACGATCATCGCGCTCTGTCAAAACCTGATCGCCGTCTTGTCACCTCAAACCCAGTTTTTCCTTTCATGAGCGAAATTCCGTCCCGCCGAAGCGGGCCTTTCAGGGCCTTGCCGGCCAAAGCGCTGTCCGGCCGCCTGAAGGCTCCCGGCGACAAATCCGTATCGCACCGCGCCCTGATCCTCGGCGCGCTCGCGCACGGCGAAACCCGGATCACCGGCCTTCTCGAAAGCGAGGACGTTCTGAATACGGCCAAGGCCATGGCGGCACTCGGCGCCGGTGTCGAGCGGACGGGTGCGGGCGCATGGACCGTCCTGGGCACCAGCGGCCGCCTTGCAACGCCCGATGCCCCGCTCGATTTCGGCAATTCCGGTACCGGAGTCCGCCTGGTGATGGGCGCCGTGGCCGGCAGCGGTGTGGCAGCGGAATTCGTCGGCGATGAAAGCCTGTCCTCGCGCCCGATGCGCCGGGTGACCGACCCGCTGGACGCCATGGGCGCGCTGTTCGAGACCAGTGACGGCCGGCTGCCGGCCCGTCTTTCGCCCAGCAAGCTGCACGGCATCGACTACACGCCACCGGTCGCCTCGGCTCAGGTCAAATCGGCCATTCTTCTGGCCGGGCTGAGCGCCGACGGTGAAACCTGCGTGCACGAGCCGCAGATCACGCGGGACCATACCGAAACCATGCTGGCGGCCTTCGGCGCCTCGATCGACGTACGGCGCGACGGCCCGGCCTCCACCATCCGCCTCACCGGCCCGCAGACGCTCACCGCATGTAATGTCGATGTCCCCGGCGACCCGTCCTCCTCGGCCTTTGCCATCGTGGCAGCACTCGTCACGCCCGGCTCGGAGGTGACGCTGACCGGTGTCATGGACAATCCGGCCCGTACCGGCCTGATCGAGACGCTGCGCGAGATGGGGGCCGGGCTGACGGTCGAGCCGGGTCCCGACATGGTCGGCGAGCGGACCATGACGGTAACGGCCCGTGCGAGCACGCTGCGCGGCATCGAGGTGCCGGCCGAACGCGCTCCGGCCATGATCGACGAATATCCCATCCTCGCCGTCGCGGCGGCCTTTGCCGAAGGCACGACTTTCATGCCCGGCCTGGCCGAACTGCGCGCCAAGGAAAGCGATCGCCTCGAGGGAACGGCGGCGCTGCTGCGCGCCAGCGGTGTCGACGTCGAGACAGGGGAAGACAGCCTCACCGTCCATGGCGCAGGCCCGGGCGGTGTGAAGGGCGGCGGCCGCACGGTCACGCACCACGATCACCGCCTGGCGATGAGCGGGCTGGTGCTCGGCCTGGCCTCGCGCGAGGGCGCGTCGGTCGACGATGTCGCCATGATCGCCACCAGCTATCCCGATTTCTTTGCGCACATGGCCGGACTGGGCGTGCAGCTGGAGCCGGCGTGACATGATCATCGCCGTCGACGGACCGCTCGCCTCGGGCAAGGGCACGATCGCCAGGGCGCTGGCGGATCATTTCGGCCTGCCGCATCTGGACACGGGCTCGCTCTACCGGGCGACCGGTCTCGCTGTCATCGAGGCCGGGATCGACCCGGCCGATACCGGGGCCTGCGCCCGGCTGGCGGCACAGCTCGATCTGGCCGCAATCGACGAGGACCGGATCCGCACGGCCGAGGCCGGCGCGATGGCCTCCCGCGTCGCCGCGATCCCGCAGGTGCGCGAGGCGCTGTTCGACCTGCAGCGCACCTTTGCCACCCAGCCGGGCGGGGCGATCCTGGACGGACGCGATATCGGCACGGTGATCTGTCCGGATGCCGAGGTGAAGCTGTTCGTGACGGCCGATGCCGAGACCCGCGCCCGCCGCCGCTGGGAGGAGTTGCGGGCGAAGGGCGAGGCGCTGAGCTTCGAGACGATGCTCGAACAGACCCGCGAGCGGGATGCCCGCGATGCCGAGCGCACCGACGCGCCGATGAGGCCCGCAGACGACGCGACCTTGCTTGATACGTCTTCCTTGAGTATAGACGCGGCCGTTGCAACAGCGATCCGTATTGTGGAAAAGCGCCAAAAGGCGTGACGCTTCCACCGCTAGCGCAGCGAAATAGCCGGGTGTTCCAGACGCGATTTCCGTGACGACGATCGTTGTGGCGGTCCGGACTGGCGCCCTTTTGTACAACGTCCAACCGGCCGGAAACGGCCAAGCGGCGACAGGACAGACAGATGCAACACTGTCGCTGCATCGGAGCAACCCTTTAACATGTCTACAGAATCTCTCACCCCGACGACCGACGATTTCGCCGCAATGCTTGAGGCGAGCCTCGCCGGCCGCGATCTCGCGGAAGGCCAGGTCGTCAAAGGAAACGTGACCGCGATTGAAAACGATTTCGTGGTGGTCGATGTCGGCCTGAAGACCGAAGGCCGTATCCCGCTGCGCGAGTTCACGGGTCCGGGCTCGGAAGCCCCCAAAGTGGGTGACGAAGTCGAAGTTTATCTCGAGCGTATCGAAAACGCGCTCGGCGATGCCATTCTGTCGCGCGACAAGGCCCGCCGCGAGGAAAGCTGGGATCGCCTCGAGAAGTCCTTCGACAAGAAGGAACCGGTCAACGGTGCCATTGTCGGCCGCGTCAAGGGCGGCTTCACCGTCGATCTGGGCGGCGCTTCGGCCTTCCTGCCGGGCTCGCAGGTGGATATCCGCCCCGTGCGCGATGTCGGCCCGCTGATGAACCAGGAACAGCCGTTCGCGATCCTGAAGATGGACCGTCCGCGCGGCAATATCGTGGTCTCGCGCCGCGCCGTGCTGGAAGAAAGCCGTGCCGAACAGCGCGCCGAACTCGTCGGCCAGCTGGCCGAGGGCGAAGCCCGCGACGGCGTGGTCAAGAACATCACCGATTACGGTGCGTTCGTTGACCTGGGCGGTATCGACGGCCTGCTGCACGTCACCGACATGTCCTGGAGCCGCGTCGGCCATCCGTCCGAAGTGGTGGAAGTCGGTCAGACCGTCAAAGTCCAGATCATCAAGATCAACAAGGAAACCCAGCGCATCTCGCTCGGCATGAAGCAGCTGATGTCCGACCCGTGGGAAGGCGTTGCCGCCAAATACCCGGTCGGTGCTGTCTTCGAAGGCCGCGTCACGAACATCGCCGAATACGGTGCTTTCGTGGAACTGGAAGAGGGCGTCGAAGGCCTCGTCCACGTGTCCGAGATGTCCTGGACCAAGAAGAACGTCCATCCGGGCAAGATCCTGTCCACCTCGCAGGAGGTCCAGGTCATGGTGCTCGACGTGGACGCCGAGAAGCGCCGCATCTCGCTGGGCGTCAAGCAGACCCAGCGCAATCCGTGGGAAGTCTTCGCGGAAACGCATCCGTCCGGTACGGCCATCAAGGGCGAGATCAAGAACATCACCGAATTCGGTCTGTTCGTGGGTCTCGAGGGCGATATCGACGGCATGGTGCACCTGTCGGACATCTCCTGGGAGCAGTCCGGCGAGCAAGCCATCGAGAGCTTCAAGAAGGGTGACGTCGTCGAAGCCAAGGTGCTCGATGTCGACGTCGAGAAGGAGCGCGTCTCCCTGGGCATCAAGCAGCTCGGCGGCGACCCGATGGATTCGTCCGGCGTGTCCCGTGGCGATACCGTGACCTGCACGGTCACCGAGATCACCTCAGGCGGTATCGAAGTCTCCTTCGGCGACGACGGCTCGATGAAGTCCTTCATCCGCAAGTCCGACCTGTCCCGCGACCGTGCGGAACAGCGTCCGGAACGCTTCGCGGTCGGTGACAAGGTCGATGCCCGCATCACCAACATCGACAAGGCCTCGCGCCGTATCTCCCTGTCCATCAAGGCGCTGGAGATCTCCGAAGAGCGTGAAGCCGTCGAACAGTACGGTTCCTCCGACGCCGGCGCTTCGCTCGGCGACATTCTCGGCGCCGCGCTGCGCGAGAAAGAGGGCGAGAAGGGCGACAACTAGTCGTCCTGACCCGGACAGAAGAACGGCCGGAGCGCGAGGCTCCGGCCGTTTTTTTATTGCTGCGCATTGACGGCCGGGTCCGCAGGCGCAAGGATCGGATTTTCTGGTGCGGAGGTGCTCAATGATCAAATCGGAATTGATCGACAAACTAGCCGAAGCCAACCCCCATCTTTACCACCGCGATGTGGAGCGGGTGGTCAATACGATCCTCGACGGGATCACGGATGCGCTTGCCGAAGGCGACCGCGTCGAGCTGCGTGGTTTCGGTGCGTTTTCGGTCCGCCGGCGGCCGGCCCGCGTCGGCCGCAATCCGCGGACCGGTGAAAGCGTTGCCGTGAAGGAAAAGCACGTACCCTTCTTCAAGACCGGCAAGGAGCTGCGCGAGCGGGTGGATGCGTCGCGGGAAACCCATCCGGAACTCGCCGAATAAACGACAATCCGATTGCATGAACAAAGGGCCCGGCATTGCCGGGCCCTTTGTCGTTGGAGGGAATTCTTTCAGGGGAGGGAAACTCTTCGGGCCGGAAGGATTTGGCGGCGGGTCCGGTGTCCGGCATCCGGGCAGAATACCGGCCCTTCGTCATCGGCATCACGAAGGTCCGGATCCCGCCNCCCGGCCGGCAGCCCATCGGCATCGGGCCGCCGGCAAGCCGTCAGATCTTGCGGTTCCAGTCCTCATGGCCGGAAAGCCAGTTGAACCGGGGCACCAGCCAGCCGGTCCAGCTCGTGCTGCGGCGTTCGTGCGTGCGGTCCACAATCCGGGGCAGGGTGTGTTCAATCATCAATTCCGCGAGGGTCATGACCATCTCCGTCATAAGCGAGACCATGATTTAGGCGTCCACAATCGCCTTGACCAACGCGATTTCGAGGGTCTTTGATAAGGACAGCTTATGACTGATACTCGTCCCCTCCCGCCCATTCACGCCATCCGCGTGTTCGAGGCCGCCGCCCGGCTGGGGAATTTCACCCGGACCGGCGAAGCCCTTGGCATGACCCAGGCCGCGGTCAGCTATCAGATCAAGCTGCTGGAAGACCGGCTCGGCTTTGCCCTGTTCGAGCGCAAGGCGCGGCATGTGGAGCTTACGGCCCGCGGCCGCCAGCTGGCANAGGGTACCTCGGAAGCCTTCCGCATGCTCGAACGCACCTTCCGCGAGGTGCGGGAGGATCGCGACAGCGTGCTGACCATCACCGCCCTGCCGACCTTCTGCTCGAACTGGCTCGTCCCCCGGATCGGCAATTTCCAGATCGCCCATCCCGAATTCGCCGTGCGTATCGACAGCCGCTCCGAAGTGGTCGACATCGCCGGCGGCGACGCCGATATCGGCATCCGGCTGGGTCATGGCCGCTGGGACGGGCTGGAGGCGCGCTTCCTGTTCGCCGATACGATTACCCCGCTGGTTCCGGCGCGTGCGGTCGAGCGGTTCGGTCCGATCGACACGCCCGCCGACCTCCTGAAACTGCGCCTGTTCGGGCCGATGTCCTGGTGGCGCGACTGGTTCGACAATGCCGGTGCCGACCCGTCCGGCCTGCCCGAGCGCGCCGCGCTGGAGCTGGAAACCCAGTCGATGGAGATCGCCGCGGCCATTGCGGCCGGGGATGCCGCCGTGGCCGTGTCGCCGCTCTATTTTGCCGAACAGATCGCCGCCGGAATACTGGTCCGCCCCTTCGAGTCCGAGCTGGACCACAAGGTGGCCCACTACCTTGTCTATGATCGCAACCGTGCGCGGGAACCGAAAATCCGTTCCTTTGTCGAATGGATGCTCTTCCAGCCGATGGCCTTCTGCCTCAACCAGCCCGTCCCGGCCTTCCCGGAAGCGGGAGAGACCGTGTAGCGCAACGCCGTGTCGCGCTTCCCAAGCCGCCCCGGACAGGTTAACCGGTCTGGCATGACGGATATCAAGTTCTGCGGATTGAAGACGGGACGGGATGTGGCAGCAGCCGAACAGGCCGGTGCACGCTGGACCGGTTATGTCTTTTTCGAGAAGAGCCCGCGCCATGTCAGCCCGTCGCTGGCCGGCGAACTGGCCCATCTGGCAAAGACCAGCGAAACGGTTGCCGTGACCGTGAATCCGGATGACGACCTCCTGGCGCGCATCCGCGATGCCATGCATCCGGACTGGATCCAGCTGCACGGATCCGAGACGCCGCAGCGCGTCGTGCAGGCCCGCGCCTACGCAAAGCGGGGCGTTATCAAGGCCTTGCCCGTCGCCGAAGCGGCAGATCTCGACGCCGCGAAAGCCTTTGACCGCATCGCCGACATGATCCTGTTCGACGCCAAACCGCCGAAGGGCGCCGACCGGCCGGGCGGTCACGGCACGGGTTATGATTATGCTCTGCTGAAATCGCTGCAGATTTCCGTGCCCTGGCTCTTGTCCGGCGGGCTGGATGCAACCAATGTCTCCGCCGCTGTCGCGGCTGCAGGCGCCGGCGCGGTCGATGTGTCTTCAGGCATAGAGAGCGCACCGGGCGTCAAGGACGCCGCGAAGATGCAAGCCTTTGCCGCCGCCCTGGCGGTCTGACCGCGCCAGAGCGCACCAACCAAGGAGCCGAGCCATGAGCGAACCCGTGTCCGCCGATACACGTCCCAATGCGCTCTCGGCCTGGCCGGATGCGCGTGGCCGGTTCGGCGATTATGGCGGTCGTTTCGTCGCCGAAACATTGATGCCGCTGATCCTGGAGCTGGAAGAAGCCTACGAGACCGCCAAGGCGGATCCGGACTTCCGCGCCGAGATGGACCTTTTCCTGAAGGATTATGTCGGCAAGCCCAGCCCGATCTATTTCGCCGAGCGCCTGACGGAAGAATTCGGCGGCGCCCAGGTCTGGTTCAAGCGCGACGAGCTGAACCATACGGGCAGTCACAAGATCAATAACTGCCTCGGCCAGGTCCTGCTGGCCCGCCGCATGGGCAAGACGCGCATCATCGCCGAGACCGGCGCCGGCCAGCACGGCGTGGCGACGGCCACGGTGGCCGCGCGCTTCGGCATTCCCTGCACCGTCTTCATGGGCGCCACGGATGTGGAGCGCCAGGCACCGAACGTCTTCCGCATGAAGCTGCTGGGCGCGCAGGTCGTGCCGGTGACCTCGGGCACGGGCACGCTGAAAGACGCCATGAACGAGGCGCTGCGCGACTGGGTGACGAATGTGCACGACACCTTCTATGTCATCGGCACGGTCGCCGGCCCGCACCCCTATCCAGCCATGGTGCGCGATTTCCAGTCGATCATCGGCCGTGAGGCGCGCGCGCAGATGAAGGAACGCCTGGGCCGCCTGCCGGATGCCTGCGTCGCCTGTATCGGCGGCGGGTCGAATGCGATGGGGCTTTTCCACCCCTTCATCGAAGACGAGGACGTGCGCCTGATCGGCGTCGAGGCGGCCGGCGAAGGCGTGGAGACCGGCAAGCACGCGGCCTCGCTGAAGGGCGGCAAGCCGGGCATCCTGCACGGCAACAAGACCTATCTGCTGCAGGATGATGACGGCCAGATCATCGACGCCCACTCGATCTCGGCCGGCCTCGACTATCCCGGCATCGGTCCGGAACACGCCTTCCTGCACGACATGAAGCGCGCCGAATACGTCTCGGCTACGGATGCCGAGGCCATGGAGATGTTCCAGCTGTGCACCAGGCTGGAAGGCATCATCCCGGCCCTGGAACCCGCCCACGCCCTGGCTCGCGTCCGCGATCTGGCGAAGGAGCTGGGCAAGGATGGCATCATCCTGATGAATATGTGCGGCCGCGGCGACAAGGACGTGCCCCAGGTGGCGCGCATGCTGGGGGTGGAGCTCTAGATGACCAACCGCCTCAACACCCGTTTTTCCGAGCTTTCGGCCTATAACCGGGCCGGCTTCGTGGCCTACATGATGGCCGGCGATGGCGACAGCCAGGCGCTTCTGAACGCTTTGCCTGCAGCCGGCGCCGACGTGATCGAGCTGGGCATGCCCTTTACCGATCCGATGGCCGACGGCCCGGCCATCCAGGCCTCGGCATTGCGGGCCCTGGAAGCCGGCATGACGCTGAAGGGCACGCTGGCCCAGGCCGCCGCCTTCCGCAAACACGACAAGGACACGCCGATCGTCCTGATGGGCTATGCCAACCCGATCCATCACATGGGCTGGGAAGCATTTGCGAAGGCCGCTGCAAAGGCCGGCGTGGACGGGCTGATCTGCGTCGACGTGCCGCCGGAGGAAGACGACGAGCTGCGCGCGGCGCTGGGCAAATACTCCATCGCCCTGATCCGCCTGGCGACCCCGACCACCGATGACAAGCGTCTGGCGACCGTTGTCGCCAACACGTCGGGCTTCGTTTATTACGTTTCCACGACAGGGGTGACCGGTGCCGGCTCCGGCGCGGTCACCGAAGTCGGCGAGGCCGTTGCGCGCGTCCAGCGCGCCAGCGGCCTGCCCGTGGCAGTCGGCTTCGGTGTGAAGGAACCGGAACAGGCCGCCGCCATTGCCCGTACGGCCGATGCGGTCGTGGTGGGCTCGGCGATCGTCGATGCAATGCATGCAGGCGGTGTTGCCGGAGCACAAGAGTTGGTAAAGCGCCTGTCGTCCGCTGTGCACGCTGCACGCCGCTGAGGAAGACAAGCCGATGAACGATCGGGATACGGGAATGAACTGGCTGTCCAAGATTACCCCGCCGGGCATGTCGAAAATCTTTTCCAAGCGGGACACGCCCGACAATCTGTGGATCAAGTGCCCCAAGTCGGGCGAGATGGTGTTCCACAAGGATCTGGAAGCCGGCCTGTTCGTGACCCCCGCCGGGCATCATATGCGCATCGGCCCGGCCTGGCGCTTCCAGTTCACCTTCGACGGTGAGTACACCGAGCTGGACACGCCGGAGGTTCCCCGCGATCCGCTGAAATTCAAGGACGACAAACCCTACACCTCGCGCCTGACCGCAGCCCGCAAGAAGACCGGGCGCGACGATGCGATGGCGATTGCGGTCGGCCGTATCGGCGGTCTGGAAAGCGTCGTTCTCGTCCAGAATTTTGCCTTCATGGGCGGCTCGCTCGGCATGGCNGCCGGCGAGAGCNATCATCNAGGCNNNCNAGNNNGCGNTNGNNNAGNAANGCACCNCTGNTNNTCTNTNCGGCNNCGGGCGGCGCGCGCATGCAGGANGGCANNCTNTCCNTGATGCAGATGCCGCGCNNNACGNTCGNNGATNGANATGNTNNNNGATGCCGGCCTGCCCTATNTNGTGGTGCTGACCNANCCGACCACNGGCGGCGTNNCNGCCTCCTACGCCATGCTNGGCGANNTNCANATCGCCGANCCNGGCGCNCTGATCGGCTTTGCCGGACCGCGCGTCATCGAGCAGACCATCCGCGAAAAACTCCCGGAAGGCTTCCAGCGCGCCGAATACCTGCTGGAAAAGGGCATGGTCGACAAAGTGGTGCATCGCCGGGACATTCCGGGTACACTGGCGCGTATGCTGAGGGTCATGATGAAACGCCCCGGAACGTCGATGCCGGCCTCTCTCACACCGCCGCCGGCCGACCATGTGGCCAGCGACGGGGGCGGCCATTAGCACGCGCCGTCAGGACCTTGATGACGCGCTGGTGCGCCTTGCGAGCCTGCACCCGCAGAAAATCGATCTTTCCCTTGGACGCCTGCAGCGCCTTCTGACGGCGCTGGGCAATCCCCAGGACCATCTGCCGCCGACCGTCCATGTCGCCGGGACGAACGGCAAAGGCTCGACCTGTGCCTATCTGGCCGAGATGGCCCGCACCAAGGGTGAGCGGGTGCATATCTACACCTCGCCGCACCTGGTGAATTTCAACGAACGCATCCTGCTCGACTCGACGCCGGTCGACGACAAGACGCTGATCGAGGCCTTCGCCCGCTGCGAGGCGGCGAATTTCGGCGAGCCGATCACCTTCTTCGAGATCACGACTGCGGCGGCCCTGCTGCTCTTCTCCGAACATCCTGCCGACCGGCTGATCCTGGAAGTGGGGCTGGGCGGCCGCTTCGACGCGACCAATGTCATCGCCCGGCCGGCCCTGAGCGTGATCACACCGGTCAGCCTCGATCACCAGGAATTCCTGGGATCCGACCTGCGCCAGATCGCCCGCGAAAAGGCCGGTATCTGCAAGTTCGGCGTTCCGGTCGTGGTCGGCAACCAGGTCGACGATGCCGAAGCCGCCATTCTCGACGAGGCCGCCAAGGTCGGTGCGCCGGCCTTCGTCTGGGGCCGCGACTATAATGCCTATATCCAGCACGGACGGCTGATCTACGAGGACGAAAGCCGCGTCTGGGACCTGCCGGCACCGGGCCTGCTGGGCCCGCACCAGATCCTCAATGCCGGTGCCGCCGCGGCCGCCGCCGCCGTGCTGCAATGGCCCGAGAGCGCCGCGGCCGCCGGTATTGCCAACGCAACCTGGCCGGCCCGGCTGCAGAGCATCACCCGCGGTCCGCTCGGCGAAATCGCGCGCAAGGCCGGTGCCGAGCTCTGGCTGGACGGCGGCCACAATGAAGCCGCTGCCAAGGCCCTCTCCCACGCCCTCGCCGACATGGACGAGCGTGACGAGCGCCCGCTGGTCATCATTGCCGGCTTCTCGCCCAACAAGGACGTCACCGCCTGGTGCAGCCAGTTCTCCGGCCTGGCCCGGCGCCTCATCGCGGTGGAGTTCAAGTCCGGCCGCGGCGGTTCGCAGTCCGCACATGATGTCGTCGCTGCCTGCCAGGCCGGCGGCGTGAGGGCGGAGATCGCCAGCGGCCTGATCCCGGCGATGAAGAATGCCGTGAAGGAACGCCCCGCGCCGCGCATCCTGATCGGCGGCTCGCTCTACCTGGCCGGCGAAGCCCTCGCCCTCGGCGACGCCCCGCCGCACAGGACACCGGGCTAGCTTTCTTCCCCACAGCAGTGGGAAAGTGGGCCGATGCGCAGCATCGGGTCGAAAGGGGTTGCGGCCGCAGGCCGCAAAGGGCCATCAGCTCCGCTCCGCCATTCCGCCGCTGACGCGGCGGCCCCTCCCCCGTGAAGCCTGTCCTCGGGTTGGCCTGCGGCCAATCCCGGGGGCGGGTCCCCCTCCACATGAAATGGGGAGGAAAGAAAAACGGGCGCCCCGGTGGAGCGCCCGTTTCAGCATTCGAAAAGCGTCGGGAAGCCTAGATGTCGTTTCTCAAGACGTTGTTCAGCAGAGCGTTGAGCCTTTGGGCTGGCGGCTGCTTGCTGAGAGCATAGTGCGGCCGGG
>PANX01000053.1 GCA_002707795.1 Maricaulis sp. | reverse complement strand
GGACAGTCCCGCGCCGACAATTACCACATCCAGCACATCGCTTTTTGCTTTGATCATCGGGATCCCCATCCTGTCGAGCCGCAAAAAGTGAACACTGTTTTCCGTAAAGCGCAAGCGTGAAGCCCCGGGGGCAGATGACGATTCCGAATATTCGAAATGCACACCCGGGACTCGATTCTGAGGAGGAATTGTCTAACTGCTCAGATCAACGGTTTGTTGAGGAGAAGAATATGACCGACACAAAGGCGCTCTTCCGCCCCTTTTCGCTGGGCTCGCTGGAGCTGAACAATCGTATCGTGATGGCGCCCATGACGCGCTCGAAGAGCCCGGGCGGCATTCCGGGCGAGCCGGTCGTCGAATACTATCGTCGCCGCGCCGCCAATGCGGTCGGCCTGATCATCACCGAGGGCACGACGGTCGACCGCCCCGGCGCCAGCTTCGATCCGGCCATACCGAACTTTCACAACCCGGACTCCCTGGCCGGCTGGCGCAAGGTCGTCGACGCCGTGCATGCCGCAGGCGGCAAGATCGCGCCGCAGCTCTGGCATGTCGGCCTGGCGCGCCGCCCGGGAACCGGTCCGCACCCGGACGCCGCATCCGACAGCCCGTCCGGCGTCCTGCCCAATGGCAAGCAGATCGGCGAGCCGATGACCGCCGAAGACATTGCCGACACGATCTCTGCCTTTGCGAAGGCCGCAAAGGCCGCCGCCGAAATCGGCTTCGACGCCGTCGAGCTGCACGGCGCGCATGGCTATCTGCTCGACCAGTTCTTCTGGGATGGCACCAATAAGCGCGACGACCGTTTCGGCGGCGGATTGATCGAACGCACCACCATCGTCCAGGAAATTGTCCGGGCGGTGCGTGCAGAAATCCCGGCCGACCTGCCACTCATCCTGCGCTTCTCGCAGTGGAAACAGCAGGACTACAATGCCCGCCTGGCCCGGACACCGGACGAGCTGGAAGCCTTCCTTGCGCCACTGTCCGAGGCCGGCGTCGACATCTTCCATGCCTCCACCCGCCGCTTCTGGATTCCCGAGTTCGAAGGCTCGGATCTCAACCTGGCCGGATGGACGAAGAAGCTCTCGGGCAAGCCGGCCATCACCGTCGGCTCGGTAGGCCTCAACTCCGACTTCCTCGGCGCCTTCATGGGCGAGAATTCGCAAGCCTCGTCGATCGACAGCCTGATCGAGCGACTGGAAAACGACGAGTTCGACCTCGTCGCCGTCGGCCGCGCGCTGATCAGCGACCCAGAATGGGCCGCAAAGGTCCGCGATGGCCGCTTCGGCGAACTGAGCGATTTCGACGCCGAGAAACTGAAAGAACTGGTCTAGCGGAACAGCTGCAGGAGAATCTGCGGCGACTGGTTCGCGATCGACAGGGCCTGGATACCGAGTTGCTGCTTCACCTGAAGCGCCTGCAGTTCGGCCGCCGCCTTGGCCATGTCCACATCGACAAGATTGCCGATGCCCTTTTCGAGGGCATCGGTGAGCTTGTCGGTAAAGCTGCGCTGGATTTCCAGCCGCTTCGAAGCTGACCCCAGCCGGGCCAGCACGGCCCCGACATTGTCGATGGAGCTGTCGAGCTCGGAAATTGCCAGATCGGCGTTCACGAAGGCACTGACCGTCGCGTCTTCCGACAGGATGATATTGGTTCCGGGGCCACCGGGCGGCCCGTAGGACAGGTCCTCGGCGGCGAAGGTGATCCGGCTGCTGCCATCGTCATTGGCGAGCACTGACAGATTGTCGCCTCCGGATTTGATCAGGTTGATGCCGTTGAATTCGGCGTTCTCGATAATGGTCTTGATCTGGTCACGCAGCTGGACGAAGTCCTCGTTCAGCGCATTTCGGCTCTGTTGGTCCAGGCTGCGGTCCGACGCGGCGAGCGCCGTCTCCCGCATCTCGATCAGGAGGTCAGAAATGGATTCGCTCGCCGCGATGGCGACATCGACCACGCTCGTTCCGCGATCCAGTGACTGCTTGACGACATTGTAGCCGGCCACCTTGGCCCGCATGCCCTGGGCGATCGCGTAGATCGCGCCATTATCCTTGGCAGACGAGACCTTGAGGCCCGTGCTGATCTGGCGCTGAACCACTTCGAGACGTGCATTCGTCTCGCGCAGATTCTGCAGCGCGATCATCGCACCGGCATTGGTGTTGACCGAAAGGGTCATGCAGTCTCCTTCTGAGACGCCACAACAGGGCTTCCGCGAATACTTCGCGTCGGTCACAAGTCATGCAAGATCTGCGCCGCGCGATGACCCAGCCAGGCCTTGCGGTATCAGCGGCGCGCCCTCCGAAATAGGTAAAACTTGCCGGCCTGGCGAGAATTTCTTGCCGCAGCGGCAAGATTTGCCGAGTTGTCAGAGCGGGCTGGCGCGCTCGACAATGGCTGCAACATCAAGCTGCCCGGTCAGCGCACCATAGGCGAAGCTGCGATGATCCGGATCCAGCCGGGCGGCGCAAAAGCCGTCGAAGACATAATCCGGCGAGGCGTGATGCAGTGCTGCGGCCTGCAGCCCCAGAGCCACATCTTCGGTGAAGGCCCGCGCTGTCGCTTCCCCCAGAACACCCGGTTTGAACCAGTCGTCCAGCCGCTGGAGATGGGCGTCGTAGAAGCGGTTGATGCCACGCACCGCCACGAGCTCGGCGCGAACCGCTTCCAGACTGTCAGGCTCCCGGCCCAGCGCCCGCAGCACGTCCAGCGCGATGACATTGCCCGAACCTTCCCAGATCGCGTTGAGCGGCGATTGCCGGTAGAGGCGCGGCATCGGCCCCTCCTCGACAAATCCCGCGCCGCCGTGACACTCGAGCGCCTCGTAGACGAGCCCCGGCTGACGCTTGCACACCCAGTATTTTGCGATCGGCGTGGCCAGCCGCATGAACGCCGCCTCGCCTTCCGACCGTCCCGCCCGGTCGAAACTGTGCGCCAGGCGCAGCCCCAGCGCGACCGCCGCTTCCGCCTCCAGCGACAGATCCGCCAGCACGGCCTTCATCGCGGGTTGGTCGATCAGCTTCTTCTGGAAGGCGGTGCGGTGTTCGGCATGCCAGAGCGCCTGCGCCAGTGCGGCCCGCATGCCGCCGGCCGAGCCCAGGATACAGTCGAGCCGCGTGTGCTGGACCATGTCGATGATCGTGCGCACGCCCCGGCCTTCATCCCCGACACGCCGCGCCCAGGCGCCATGATACTCGATCTCCGAGGACGCGTTGGACCGATCGCCCAGCTTGTCCTTGAGCCGCATGATATGCATCGCATTGCGCGTGCCGTCCGGGCGCCAACGCGGCACGAGGAAGCAGGTCAGCCCGCCCTCGGCCTGGGCCAGGGTCAGGAAGGCATCGCCCATCGGGGCGGAACAGAACCATTTATGCCCGGTCAGCTCGTACTCGCCCTCTCCACCCGCGGGCAGTGCCCTTGTGGTATTGGCGCGCACATCGGATCCGCCCTGCTTCTCCGTCATCGCCATGCCGAAAGTGACGCCGGCCTTTTCCTCAGCCGGAATGAAGCGCGGGTCATAGCGGCCGGCGGCAATGCGCGGCTCCCATTCGGCCGCGACAGCCGGTTCGGCCCGCAGCGCCGGCACGGCGGCATAGGTCATCGACATCGGACAAACGACGCCGGCATCCGCCTGCGTCATCAGATAGAGCATGGACGCATGCAGCACATGCCCGGCTTCGCCTTCAGTCCAGGCCGCCGAGGACAGACCGGCATCCAGTCCCAGCCGCATCAGCTCGTGATAAGCCGGATGAAACTCGACCTCGTCCAGCCGGTGCCCGTAGCGGTCGAAGGCTTTCAGCTTAGGCGGGTTCTCGTTGGCGCGGCGTGCCCAGTCGACCGTTTCGGCCGCACCGCACCGCGCGCCCATTGCCGACAGGCGTTCCGCGTGCACCTCGCCCCCCGCCGCGACCAGCGCCGACTGCAGCGCACGATCGCTCTTGCACAGATTGACGTCCTCGAAGGGCGGCGGCTGGTTGGTGACGGTGTGGGTGGCCAATTCGGTGTGGGGTTTGTAGGGCGCGGTCATCGCCTCTCCTCCGGGGCTTTCCTTCAGAATGCCACGGATCGCCCCGGCGGCGGTAGACCTTCACCGGACAGAGGTCTTGCCTGCGTCACTTCGCGCAGGCAGTGCCGCGACGGAGCGCCGGTGCTGACACGTTGAAACGGTCCATTCGGACATGCAGGGGCTCCGCCATGACCATCCGCCGCGCCATCTTCTGGACCCATCTGGCTGCAGGCCTCGTCACCGCCCTCTTCATCGGGCTTATGTCGATCACCGGCGTTTTGCTCACCTATGAGCGCCAGATGATCCGCTGGGCACAGGATGCAGCTGTTTCCGCTCCCGCCGGCGAAGCGCCCCTGACCTTTCAGGATCTGGCGGATGCTGCAGCGGCAGAAGGCGCGCAAGCCGGCCATGTGCTCACCGTGCCGGATGGCCGGACCGGCGCCGTGCATGTTGCGGCCGGGCGGCGCAACTCCTTCCTGCTCGATCCCTATACGGGTGACCGCCTCGACGGCGCTGGCGAGGGCATGGAAGCTTTCTTCGGACGTGTCATGCGAATTCACCGGTGGCTCGCCTTCACAGGCGGGCGCAATGATCTGGGCGCCGCGATCAATGGCGCGGCCAATCTGGCCTTCGCGGTCCTCATTCTCACCGGGCTTTACCTGTGGTGGCCGAAGCTGTGGCGCTGGTCTTTCCTGAAAACCCAGCTCCTGTTTCGCCGCCGTTATCCCTCCGCCAAGGCGCGTCACTATAACTGGCACCATGTGATGGGCTTCTGGATGGCACTGCCCCTGCTCGCGATCACGCTGACCGGCGCAGTCTTCTCCTACGGCTGGGCCAATGCGCTGGTCTATGCGGCCTTTGGCGAAAGCGTGCCGGTGCGAGGCGGCCCGCCCGCTCCCGCCGACACCGCGGAAGCCGCGCCGGACGAGCCGCGAGGCCTGGCCGGCGAGCCCGTCCCGCTGGACGCGCTGGTGGCGCTTGCTGTCGCCGAAACCGGTCCCGGCCGCCGGATTGCCATTACCCTGCCTGAGGAAAACGCCGAAACGGTGCGCATCACCGTGGATCACGGCAATGGTGCCCAGGCCAGCCTGATCGACGAGGTCGTGGTGTTCCGCGACGGATCGGGCCTGGCCACGGCAACTCCTGCGCGCCGCTCGCCCGCCGCCCAGGCCCGCCGCTATATCCGTTTCCTGCACACCGGAGAAATCTACGGTCTCGCCGGCCAGACCCTCGCGGGCCTCGCATCGCTGTTTGCCGTCCTGCTGGCCTATACCGGAGCTTGCCTGGGCGTGACGCGGCTGCGGCGGATGTGGCGCGCGCGATAGGCGCGGCGGGTGGTGTGTTCTGTTTGAGAGAAAATGGTGCCCGGGGGCGGATTCGAACCACCGACACGCGGATTTTCAATCCGCTGCTCTACCAACTGAGCTACCCGGGCGCCGGGCGGACACGCGCCTCGGGGCGCGGTCGAGAGCGCGGTTTATAGGGGCCCGCGCCGGGCCTGTCCATGGCCGTTTTCAGCGAAATGTGCACCCGGCCGCAAAGGCCGGGCGGTGTGCCTAGCGGTCTTCCCCGGACGGCGGGTTTTCCTCGGCCACATCGGCCGGTTCGCCGGGAATGGCGTAGCTGTCATTCATCCACTTGCCCAGATCCAGATCTGCACAGCGCCTGGAGCAGAAGGGCTTGAATTCGGGGTCGGCCGGCTTGCGGCAGATGGGACATTTCATCATGTCGTCCTCGGTTCGGTGCTTGCGCACACGGTCAGGCGCGGCTGACGCGCGCATCCTCGCGCCCCAGACCGTCGGCGGTCACCAGTTCGAAGCGCGCCCCGATCCGGCCGGTCAGCGCCTCGCGCCAGCCGATCGTATCGGCATCGAGCCAGGCGAAAACCTCCGGCGAGACTTCCAGCTTCTGCTTGCGGCTGCGGTCGGACATGGCCTCGGCCTGCAGGCGACGCAAGGCCGCCAGGGCACAGCTTTCCACCGACAGGCGGCCGTCGGTATCGCACATCTGTTCGCGCAGCGAGCGGCCGCGGCGCTGGCGCGCCAGCTCGCCGACGCCGAACTGCGACAACGGCGCCACATCCACCCTGGCCCGGTCGCGCTTGAACGCACCGCGCATCGCCTGCTCCACGACCTTGCGGTCAGGCTGGGTGCGCATGTGCACAAAATCGATGGCGATGATGCCGCCCAGGCCGCGCAGACGCACCTGGCGGGCGGCTTCCTTGGCGGCCGACGTGTTCAGCGCCACCGCCAGCTGGGCCGGCGAGCCCTGGCCCTTGCGGCCGTCGGCATCGACATCGATCGTCGTCATCGCCCGCGTCGTCTCGATATAGAGCGAGCCGCCACCGGGAATGGGTGCGAGCGGATTCAGCGCCGCCTCGAACTCATCATCCAGATCGATATCCGTCTCGTCGGCCCACACAGCCTCGGCCTCGCCATAGGCCTTCACCAGGCGCTGGGCCAGGATCGGGGCGGGCTGGACGCATTCGGGCGCATCGCCCTCCCCGGCCTCGGCCAGGGCGAGATTGGGCCCTTTTTCGGCATAGGCTTCGCGGGCAATGCGCACACCGATGGCGGCGCCTTCATGGAAACCCTTGGGCCGGCCGGCCTTGCCGAAGGGCAGGAAGCCTTCCGGCCCCACGCCGAGATCGACAAAGGCTGCATTCAGTGCCGGTTCGACCCGGCGCACGCGGCCGCGATAGATCTCGCCCTCGACGACGCGCTGACCGGCCTCGCTCCAGCGGTCCAGCCACAGCTCGACCACGCGGCCATTGTCGACAACGGCAGCGCGGGTCTCGCCGATATTTTCCTCGATCAGGATGCGGCGGCTCATTTGGTCGGCCTTTCGCCCATGCGCTCGGTCACCGGATATCCCAGACCGGCCAGCAGATTGCTCGTCTCGTAGAGCGGCAGCCCCACCACGCCGGTGAAGGAGCCGATCAGATTCACCACAAAACACCCGGCCCGGCCCTGGATACCATAGCCGCCGGCCTTTCCGTGCCACTCGCCCGAGGCGATGTAGGCATCGATCTCCGGCTGCGACAGGCGTTTGAACTTCACCCGGGTCTCGACCACACGCGCCGCAAACGCCCCGCCGGGACCGGCTGCGGCAATGCCGGTGAAGACCCGGTGATTGCGGCCGGACAGAAGGTCCAGACAGCGCCGGGCCTCGGCTTCGTCGAGCGTCTTGGGCAGGATGCGCCGGCCGACGCCGACCACCGTATCCGCCGCAAGCACGAAGGCGTCGCCGCCCGCGCGCACGGACGGATGCGCCATCGCCTTTTCCTGCGCCAGGCGCAGAGCGAGCGGCCCCGGCAATTCGCCGGGGATCTCGTGCTCGTCGATATGGGTGGGTTCGACGGCGTCAGGAACGATCCCGACACTGGCCAGCAGATCGAGGCGGCGCGGCGAGGCGCTGGCCAGGATCAGGGGCGGTCGCGGTCCGTGTGCCATGGCGGCATCCGTCATTGCGTCGACGCGCCCCGCAAACGGCTTACTTGAAGCGATAGGTGATACGACCCTTGGTCAGGTCATAGGGCGTCATTTCGACAAGCACCTTGTCGCCCGCCAGAACCCGGATCCGGTTCTTGCGCATCTTGCCCGCCGTGTGGGCAATGATCTCGTGATCATTCTCGAGTTTGACCCGGAAGGTCGCGTTCGGAAGCAGTTCCGTCACCTCGCCGGGAAACTCCAACAACTCTTCTTTCGCCATGCGGCTCCTCAATTCCTGGCCCGGATTTCCGGGCGAAACAGACACGGGATAAGGCCGACTCGCCGTGCGGCCGGCGCCCCGGAGCGCGCTATATAGTCCTTCACCGGGTGCAAAGTCGAGACGTCAAGCGCTTTTTAGGCTGGCATCCCATTCAGCGATGCGTGCAGCGATGGCATCGCGGGTCTCGCGATAGGCGGCCAGGCGCATGTCGCGATTGCCGCCGGTCTCGCTGGGATCGGGGATCGGCCAGGCCTGGAACTCGGCGCCCGTGCGCGCTGCATAGTCGCGCGCCGTGCGGTCGGCGGCGGTGGACAGCGAGACCACGATATCGGCCGCCGGCTCGCCCACGCCATTCAGAGCGATCGGCGAGAAGTCCTCGAGATCGATGCCCTCTTCCAGCATCACGGCCACCATGAACGGGTCGGCAAAGGCCGCCGGGATCACACCGCAGGAGCGCGCCGAGACATCGTCGCCGAACCGTTTGCGCCACAATGCCTCGCCCATGGGCGAGCGGATGGCATTGCGCCCGCAGACGAACAGGACCGAAGGCGTCGTCATGAGGCGGCCCGCCGGTGCAGGGCGCAGATCAGGGTAAAGAGCCGCCGGGCGGTGTCGAAATCCACCTCGATCTTGCCGCTCAGCCGTTCGCGCAGCAGCGTCGACCCTTCGTTGTGAACACCGCGGCGGCCCATGTCGATCGCCTCGATCTGGGCCAAAGGTGCATCGCGCACGGCCTCGTAATAGCTCTCGCAGATCAGGAAATAGTCCTTGATGATGCGGCGCAACGGCCCCAGCGCAAAGACGAAGGCGCGCACCGGCGTATCGTCATCCTGGCGCACATCGAAGACCAGGCGGTCATCCTCGATCGCCAGGCGCAGGGCAAACGGGCCGTCGGCCTCGCCGGAGGGACGGAAACTGTTCGCTTCGAGAAGATCGGCAATGGCGACACGCCGCTCATGGTCGGCATTGACATCGCCCGGACCCATGCTGGCGGCATCGAGATCGATCCTGACAATCCGGTCCGGCGCTTCACTCATTGCCTGCTCGCCCCTTCTTCCGGCCCGTCTTCATGCACCGGCCGGCCGCCCGCCGCACGCCAGGGCGCGGTCAGGTCGGCCATCACCACGTCCAGGCATTCCACATCAAGCCGTACCTCGCCGCCACCGGAAAACACCAGCACAACGGTGCCAGCCGGCGGCTCGCCCGGTTCGAAGGCAATGGAGAGAAGGTTGACCACGGCGTCACTGGCGCCCTGGCGGATATTCTGCGAGCGCGCCGCCGCCACGCGGCCGATCTGCAGACCGCTGCGCACACGGCGATCGCGCCGGCCCGTTTCCCAGCAGAAACGGTTGAAGGCGATGGTGAATGCCTTCTCGCGGCGCGAGAACTGGAAATCGCCCAGCTGCGCCACGGCATCCTGCAAGGCTGCCGATATCGGTTCGAGATCCACTGCGTCGAATGCCACCAGACGCAGGGGCCGGTCGTCTCGCTTCAAGGTCTCAGGACTCCGCCGGTTCAGACTGACGTTCGATCCGCGCGCCGCAGCCTGACAGCTTGGCCTCCAGGCGCTCGAACCCGCGATCGAGGTGATAGACCCGATTGACCACGGTTTCACCCTCGGCGGCAAGTCCTGCAATGACCAGGCTGACCGAAGCGCGCAAATCCGTCGCCATCACGGGGGCGCCTTTCAGGCGGGGCACGCCGCGCACGACCGCCTCATTCCCGTTGACGCTGATATCGGCGCCCAGACGGGTCAGCTCGGGGGCGTGCATGAAGCGGTTCTCGAAGATCGTCTCGCGGATCACCGACGTGCCGTCGGCCATCGTCATCAAGGCCATGAATTGCGCCTGGGCATCCGTCGGGAAACCCGGATAGGGCTGGGTCTCGATATCGACACCCTTCACACGGGCGCCATTGCGCTCGACCCGCACGCCGCCCTCGACCGGCTGCACCGTCACGCCGGCCTCGTTCATCGCATTCCACAGCGCCTTGTTGTGCGCCCAGACGGCGCCGTCCAGCACCACATCGCCGCCGGCCGCCGCAACAGCCAGCGCATAGGTCGCGGTCTCGATCCGGTCGCCGACGACAGCGTGGGTGACGCCCTTCAGCCGCTCGCGCCCCTGGATGCGGATGGTCGAAGAGCCCGCGCCCTCGACCTCGGCACCCATCACCGTGAGGCAGGCTGCCAGGTCCGCGATTTCCGGCTCGCGCGCGGCATTCTCGATCACGGTCTCGCCCCGCGCCAGCGCCGCAGCGAGCATGGTGTGTTCGGTCGCGCCGACAGAGGCGAAAGGCAGATCCACCTCGCCGCCGACCAGGCCGCCCGCAGGCGCCCTAGCGTCGACATAGCCCTCTTCCAGCGTGATCTGTGCCCCCAGCGTCTCCAAGGCCTTCAGGTGCAGATCCACCGGACGCGCGCCGATGGCACAGCCGCCCGGCAGCGAGACACGGGCCCGGCCTTCGCGGGCGACCAGCGGGCCGAGCACATTGAACGTGGCGCGCATCTTCCGCACCAGGTCGTAGGGCGCGAATGTGCCGGTGATCTCGTCCGCATGCAGCTGCATCTGGGCGCCGGGGCCCTCCTCCACACGCAGCCCCAGACGCGCCAGCAAATGCCCCATGAAGCGGGAATCGGCTAGGCGCGGCATATTGGTGAGAATCAGCGGCTCGTCCGTCAAAAGCGCAGCGGCCATGAGTTTGAGCGCGGAATTCTTGGCGCCGCTGATGGCGATTCGGCCGTTGAGCCGGGCGCCACCCTGGATGACGATACGGTCCATGCTTACTCCCCGGTACAGATTGGTCGGATAATGCGAGCCGGCATGCAGCCCGGCGAAGCGGGCGGCATTATGACGGCTTTCCGGGCTTTTCCGGGGCCGTTTCCGCAGCTGCGGGTGTTTCGGGTGCAGTCGCGTCCCCGGCAGGCTTCGCAGCAGCCTTGCGGCGGCGCAGATTGGCCCGCAGGGCCTCGGCCAGACGGGCCTCGCGGGACCCCGGTTCGGGCTTGCCGGACTTGCGCGGGGCGGACGGACCGCCATTCTGGGATGGTGTCTTCATGTAATTGGTCATGTCGAACGCTGCACATCGCGTCAAGACACTCTTGGCCTCGCTCCTCCCTTGGGTTATACGCCCGTCTCTCGATCGCCGACAGGCGAACCCGGTGCGCCGCTATAGCTCAGGGGTAGAGCGTTCCCTTGGTAAGGGAGAGGTCGAGTGTTCAATTCACTCTAGCGGCACCATTTCTTTCATTTCCATCCGAAACGCCCGTTCAAGGGCCGATCCTGCGTCGCCCGGCGCTAGGATATGGACGGCACACAGTCCCGGCGATAACGTCCGCCGCCGAATATCGGGGGACGGTCCGGGGAATGCTGGGTTCAGATCTTTTTCGTGCTGCGGGCCTGCTGGCCGCAACGGCAGCCGGGGCGGCTGCACTGGCCGGTTTTGCGCCGGAACTGCGTGCCGCCGGCGTTCTGCCCGCACCGGCCGGACGCGAGACGCTGGTCTATACGGTGATCGAGATGACCGAGCGCTTCGACACGCGGCGCGCCTGCCCGCTGGATCTGGACACCGCGCGGCAGAAGATCGAGCGGCAGATCGACCGTCTGGGCTTCCAGCCCGTCTACAGTCCGATCGCGGATGGGCCGGACGTTCTGACCCATGAATTCCTCGCCGAACATGACGTCAGCGCCCCGGCGTCGGCTCCGGCCTGCGCCTGGCAGGTCGCCGCCTTGCTGAACGGCCGCATGACGCCGGCCAGCCGCGATATCGACGGCCAGCCCTTGTCGGCGGTCGACCGGCTGACGCCGGCGCTGACACATCTGCTGGCCGACCGGTCCGCAGTGCCGTCATCCTGACTGCAGCGCGCATTGGAACCCATTGCGATCTGGCCGGTTACTGCTCACGCGCGGGCGGAGCCGGTCCATCCCGGATCGCCCTCCGGCCCCTCTCCGGCTTCGCCCGCCATGCGCTTGACGTCGGCCCGGCATAACGCACCATTGAGGCGATGACCGATTATTTCCCCTCCATCCCGCCCCGCAAGGCCGACGACCTGCCCGTCTCCGGCGGTCACACGCTCTATTTCGAGGAATGCGGAAATCCGGACGGGCTGCCGCTCGTCTTTCTGCATGGCGGGCCGGGCTCGGGCGCTTCGGCCAAATACCGGCGCATGTTCGATCCGGACGTGTTCGATCTCATCCTGTTCGACCAGCGTGGCTGCGGGCGTTCGACGCCGCATCTGTCGATCGAGGCAAACACCACTGCCCATCTGATCGAGGATATCGAGCGGCTGCGCGAACATCTCGGCTTCGAGCGCTGGATGGTGTTCGGCCCGTCCTGGGGATCCACCCTCGCCCTGGCCTATGCCGAAGCCTTCCCGGAGCGGGTGAGCGGACTGGTGGTGGAGGGTGTTTTCCTCGCCCAGCCATCCGATCTCGACTGGATGCACGGCCCCGACGGTGCCCGCAATGTCTTCCCCGATGCCTGGGCGGATTTCGCCGCTCCGGCGCCGGAGCGGGCCCGCAAGTCACCGCGCGCCATGATGGAATGGTGTTTCGAACAGATGCAGGCGGAGATCGCCGACGGTCTGACGCTGCTGCGCCGCCTGGACGATGCGAGTGTCAGCCTGGAGGAGATTCGCCAGTCCACACTGTACCGCTGGACCGAGTATGAGGACCGCCTCTCCTATCTCGACAATCCGCCCGAAGCGGTGCTGTCGGGCCTGCGGGCCCGCGGCGCAGAATTCGTGGCCGCCCACTCGCTGATCGAGGTGCACTATTTCCGCAATGGCTGTTTCCTCGAGCCGGACCAGCTGATCCGCAATGCGCGGCAGCTCTCCAACATCCCCATGCACATCCTGCATTCACGCTATGACATGGTGTGTCCGGCCAGTGCCGCCTTTCGACTGGCCCGCGCCTGCCCCCATGCCGGTTTCGACCTGGTCACCGTCAACGGCCACGCCATGACCGAGACCACTCAGCCCATCCTCAACCGCATCATGGCGCGCATGGCGTCCGTGGTAGAATAGCTGTATATCAAACTGCCGGCGCCACCGGCCGCCAGGCATGGATGGCAAGCGCGACGCTGCCACCGGTGAAGTCGCCGCCATTCGCGGTCAGTTCGACCGGCGTGTCGGCATAGAAGGCCGTCGGCCCGATCACACCGATATTGCTGGCGCCGGGCGATACCCCCAGCGAGCCGCCGAATTTCGACGCCTCGCCGGATATCCCGCAATCGAAGGAGGCCGCGCCGGTGATCGCGCTGCGTGTTGTCACCGAGACGGCAAACACGATGGAGCGCGCCGGGATCACAACGCTGCTGGCGGCGCTGGCACCGGAAAGCCCCGTCAATATGTCCTCGATCAGTACGGCCTCGGTGGCCGCACCGCCCTCGCCGGCCGTCAGGATGGTGTTCGCAGCCGCAGCGATCCAGGTATTGCGGCCTGCATCGAACGCCACGCTGCGCGCCTCGTCGCGCACATGCACCCGCCAGCCATCCGCCGGCACGATCGCTGTCCAGAAACCGTCGCGCCAGATCGCCAGCGTGCCCGCCGCCATTGCTGCCCAGTCATCGCCGCTGGCGCCGGCCGGCACGATCCAGACATCGCCCTCGCCAGGCGTCTCGGGCTGGACGGCCAGCGCCCGGCTTTCCACACAGGCCTGCGTGAGGGCGTCGAGCCGTAGCAGCGCCTCGTTCACGGTGACATGTTTTTGCGCCTGGGCCGGCATGACCAGCGGCAGGGACAGGTTGGGGGTGGTTTCGCTCATGCTGACGGTCTCCCGGTTCGTCCCGTCATTGTGCAGCCGGTTTGGCGTGCGGGGATTTCCCCCATGCACTGTCCACGCACCGCAGCGCCTCTTGACGCACGCGCCGTGCGCGCCTTTTCTCCGCGCCAGAACAAGAACACACGCTTCGAGGACAATCGCGCATGACCGACAATATCCGCGCCCTGGCCGGGGGATTTCCGGCCTTGAGCCCACAGGATTGGCGGCCCCTCGCCGAGAAGGCGCTGCGGGGCGCGGACTTCGAGGAGACGCTGTCGCGCACCACGGTCGACGGGATCGATCGCGGACCGGTCTTCTTCGACAGGCCCGAGGGCGCACATGCCGTCGACGCGGCCCCGCGCGACATCCACCTGCCCTGGGGCATGCGCCAGACTCTGGTCGAGGCCTCGCCGGAAGCGGCCAATGCCGCGGCGCTGGCCGATCTGATGGGCGGCGTGTCCGAGCTGGAATTGCGGCTCGATCCGGAAGGCCGCTTCGGTCTCAAGGCCAATGATGTCGACCTGATGGACGCGGCCCTGAAGGGTGTCGACCTCACCCTCGCCCCGGTCCATCTGGACAGCCTGGACGGCCAGGGCCACCACGCCCATGTCTTCCTGACGCTGATGGCGCGCCGCCGGGTCGATGGCGAACAGATCGAGGGCGGGCTGGGCATTTCCCCGGTCGAGCGCGCCGCGCGCCAGGGCGTGGTGCTGGACGATCAGTGCTTCCCCAAGGCGATCGAGATTGCCGAACTCGCCCATGCCGCCTTTCCCAATCTGAAAGTCTTCCGCGCCGATGCCGCCCTTGCCTTCGAGGCCGGCGGCAGCGAGGTGCAGGAACTGGCAATGATGGCCGCCTCGGCCGCAACCTATATCCGCCTCGCCCTCAAGGCCGGACTGGGTGCCGACGCCGCCGCGCGATCGGTCGAGGCACGCCTGGTCGCCGATACCGATATTCATCTTACCATCGCCAAGCTGCGCGCGGCCCGTCGCATCTTTGCCCGCATCGCGGAAAGCTTCGGCGCGTCGGACCAAGCCCGCCGTCTCAGCCTGCATGCCACCACGGCACACCGCATGCTGTCGGCCAGGGATCCGTGGACCAATCTCATCCGCAATGCCTGCGCAGGCTTTGCTGCAGCCGCCGGCGGTGCCGACGCGATCACCGTGCGTCCGCTGACCGAAGCGATCGGACGGCCGACACCCTTTGCCCGCCGCGTCGCGCGCAATCTCCACATCCTGCTCGCCGAAGAGAGCCATCTGGGCAAGGTGACCGACCCGGCTGCCGGATCGTATCTGCACGAAAGCCTCGCCGATGCGCTGGCGCAGAAGGCCTGGGCGCTGTTCCAGGAGATCGAGGCAAAGGGCGGGCTCGCCTCGGCCCTCTCCTCGGAATGGTTCCAGTCGGAAATCGCCAAATCCCGCCGGGCCCATCTCAACCGCTACGAGGCCGGCACCGACCAGATCCTGGGCGTGACCCAATATGCCGACCCGGATCCGCGCGCCGTGGAGACGGACGGCAGCTGGCCCGATGACGNCCTGCCCGCCTGCGCCCTCGCCCCGATCCGCTTTGCCGCCCAGTTCGAGGAGGCCGCCCAATGACCCGTCCCGGCCCCGACTTCACGCAGATCGATCTTGGCGACGCGCAGAATCCCGGCAGCGGATCGCGCGAGCCCTGGGACACCGCCGAAGGCATTGCCGTGAAATCGCAATACCGGGCGCAGGATGCCGCCGGGATCGATTTCACCGGCTCCATCCCGGGTGCGGCGCCCTTCGTGCGCGGCCCCTATCCGACCATGTTCCTGCAGCGTCCCTGGACGATCCGGCAATATGCCGGCTTCTCCACCGCCGAGGATTCCAACGCCTTCTACCGCCGCAATCTGGCGGCCGGCCAGAAAGGCCTCTCCGTCGCCTTCGACCTGGCCACCCACCGCGGCTATGACAGCGATCATCCGCGCGTGGCGGGCGATGTCGGCATGGCCGGCGTGGCGATCGACTCGATCTACGACACCCGCACCCTGTTCGACGGCATCCCGCTGGACGAGATGTCGGTATCCATGACCATGAATGGCGCGGTGCTGCCGGTGATGGCGCTCTACATCGTCGCCGCCGAGGAACAGGGCGTGAGCCCGG
>PANX01000052.1 GCA_002707795.1 Maricaulis sp. | reverse complement strand
CGGCAAGGTTTAAGCCCCCGGTCCCGGGCACTCAGACGGCCGCAAACAGCGCGCTTCCCGGCAAGGTCCACAAGGCACCCGCGGCGATCGCGATTCCATAGGGGACCGGAGCGCCTTCCGCGATCGCGGTTCGCGCAACCCATCCGGCCGGAAGGTCGAAAACGGGAACCATGCGGCGGATGCCGATCAGAAGCAGAACCAGAACACCGCCGGCGAGCGCAGTGTGGAAGGCAAAGGCCGCCAGATCCGTCCACCCCATCCAGAGAGCGGCCGCAGCAATCAGCTTGGCGTCACCGCCGCCGATCCAGCCCGGCGCGAAGAGCGCGAACCCGAAGACGAGGGCGACAAGTCCGGCAAGGACATGCAGACCGGCATCGGCCCAGCCCAGTCCGGCCGCTACGGCGACCAGCGGAAATCCGGCGGCGATGACGCCGCACAGCCAGTTGGGAATTGTAAAGCGCACCGCATCGGAAAACGCGGCCGCCACCATCAGGCCGGCAAAGGCAAGCAACAGGATCTCGGTCAGCATGGTTTCCCTCCTGGACGAGAGCGATGCTGCCGCAAAGGCCTTAATATCGGGTTGGCATTACGACAGGGCCGCGCAAGTCACGGCCAGACAAGTAAAAAGAAAAGGGCCGCCCTTTCGGGGCGGCCCTTCCACTGCACAGGGCAGTTTTACGCGTCTTAGTTGACCGCGTCCGACACCGTCGTGAAGCCGGTGTTGATGCCCGTACCGAGCGTGGTCACGGCGCCGATGATGACGACAGCGATAAGGGCGGCAATCAGGCCGTACTCAATCGCGGTGGCGCCAGATTCGTCTTTGAAAAAGCGAGAAACGAGTTTCATTTTTCTACTCCCGTGTAGGTACCTCACCATCAGGAGCCGATCCGTCCCGACCCCTCCTGAACGAGACCCATCAAACACGAGAACGCTTTCAGTTCAGTAAAAATACGTGCTTAACAAAGCCTATACGAACACCAATCTTCGCTATAGTTAACATTGAAATAACAATACCGTCCGATTTCAAAAACAAATAAGCGCAGCGCCGTTTAGAAAAGATTCAGACGCGCGCGCGAGACTGGGAGCCATGTTCAGCCGACCGGGACGGAGTGCCCCATCATGTTCTACAGGACCGCCGCCGCATTCACCTTGGCCATCGCCTGCACGATGCCGGCCGCTGCCAGCGAGATCTCCGTCGCCGTCGAGCATGCACAGGTCGTACGTCTGCCCGGTGAAGCGTCTGCGATTGTGATCGGCAATCCCTCGATCGCGGATGCCCTGGTCCATGACGGCCGCACCCTGGTCGTGACCGGACGCCTGCAGGGCCGCACCAATGTCATCGCCCTGGATCGCGTCGGCCGCATTATCTACTCGCGCGAGATCCTGGTGACCAATCCGGTCGAGGGTCAGGTCGCTTATTTCCGCGGCACGGATCGCCATACACTCTCCTGCGGCGATGTCTGTGAAAACGTCCCGCGCGTCGGCGACGCGGACGAACGCTTCAACCAGCTGACCGCGGCCCAGCAAGCCCGCCTCAGAACGGCCGAGGCCGGGCTGGGTGATGGCGGCGGCCAACCGCAATAGTGGCACCGCAGAACGGAGGCGCAGCATGACCTGTTCTGGCCACCCGACCTGTTCCGGCTTTGCGGCAAGCCGCACGCGCGCATTGCTGCGCAGGTTTGCCCGAAACCGCTCCGGCGTCGCAGCGGTCGAGTTCGCGTTGATCGCCGCCCCTTTCTTTTTCCTGCTGTTCGCGATGATCGAGATTGCGGTCGTGTTCTTTCTCGGCTCGGTCCTTGAGAACGCAGTACTGGAAACCGCCCGCGACATCCGGACCGGCCGCGCCCAGTCTTCCGGCATGTCCCAGGCCGCGTTCCGTACGGCCGTATGCGACCGCATTGTGGTGCTGGGCACCTGCGACAATGTCGAGATCGACGTGCGGGTCTTCGAAGACTTCGACAATGTCGACCAGTCCAGCCCGATCGAGGACGGCGCCATCAACACGGATGATTTCGGTTTCGATCCCGGCGATGCCGGTGACATCGTCCTGGTCCGCGTTTTCTATCGCTGGCAGCTGCTGACACCGGGCTTTACCGGTGCCCTGGCGAATATGAGCGGAAACCAGCACCTGATCACGGCGGCCACCGTTTTCCGCAACGAGCCCTTCGATGACTAGTTCGCTGACGCACCGCCTGCACCGCTTCTGGCGTGACTGCCGCGGCCTTTCCGCCGTCGAGTTTGCGCTGATCGCACCGGTGATGATCCTGCTCTATCTCGGCGCCGTCGATCTCAGCCTGGTGCTGTCGATTGACCGGAAAGTCACGAGCGCGGCCAGCGCCCTTGCCGATCTCGTCGCCCAGGACGACATCATAACCGACGACGAAATGGGTGAAATTCTCAATGCGGGCGCTGTCATTCTTGCGCCCTTTGACCCGACGCCCATGCAGATCCGCGTGTCCAGCGTGATGATGGACACTGGCGGAGACGTCGAGGTGCAATGGTCGGACGCACGAGGCATGTCGCCCTATTCGGAAGGAGCCGGTGTGGCGATACCCGGTGGCATCCTGCAGCCGAACCGCTCCATCATCATGGTCGAAGTGAATTACGAGCACGAGACGCTGTTCAGCGAGCTCGGCCTGTCGCGCTTCAACCTGAATGAGGCTTTCTATCTGCGTCCGCGGCGCTCGCTCGTCGTGTCACGCGAATAGCGCGGCGATCCGGGGCGGCAACTCCCCGCTGCCCAGCGGCACCCCGTCCAGCGATACCACGGGCACTGCGCCAATCGCGGCATTGGTGACGAAGACGGCATCGGCCTGCACCAGCTCGCCCGGCTCGTAGTTTCCCGCCTCGACGGGAATGGAATCGAGGATCTCGGCCCGCACGGTTCCGGCCAGCACACCGCAACGCAGATCCGGCGTGAAGACATCCTCCCCGCGCGTCCAGAACAGGTTGGCACAATCGCCGCCGGAGAGATTACCCCGGGTGTCGAGCAGAAGTGCCATGTCGGCGCCGGCGCCGCGGGCCTGCCGCCGCGCCTGCAGATTGTCCATATAGCTCAGCGTCTTGTAACGTGCCGCAATACTCGCGGGAGACCGCCGGATCTCACTCAGCGCCAGGCGGTATTGCGCAGGCGGCGGTGTGAAAGGCGCCGCCGACAGGGCCAGCGACGGGATGATCTCATCCGGCCGGTCCAGACCGCGTGGCCCCGGCCCGGCGGTGAGTGTCAGCCGAACCACCGCATCCTTCAGGGCATTCTCGGCAACGAGCTCGGCAATGAGACCGGCAATGCCCTCCGGGTCCTTCGGACCGGGCAGGCCGAGATCTGCACAGCTGCGCGACAGCCTCTCCATGTGACGGTCAAAGCGCAGCACCCGGCCGCGCATGACGCGCATGGTCTCGATCAGCCCGTCGCCCAGCAGCGCTCCCCGGTCATTGAGCGCCCAGGCCTTGCGGGTCTCCTCGATCCAGTCGCCATCCTTGAATGCGATACCGCTCATTCCGCCTCCACGCCGAAAGCCCGGCGCAGGGCCGAGGCCTTGGTCAGGGTTTCCTCGTATTCTGCCTGCGGATCGCTGTCGGCGACAATGCCGCCGCCCGAACGCACACTGGCCCGCCAGCGCCCGCCGGACCGGCGCAGTGCCGCCGTGCGGATCATGACGTTGAGATCGAGCGCCGCCGATCCGTCGATCCAGCCGAGCGCACCGCAATAGGGACCGCGCGGTTCGCCCTCGAGTTCGGATATGATTTCCATGGCCCGGACCTTGGGAGCGCCCGTGATCGAGCCCGGCGGGAAGCTGGCGGCCAGAAGATCGAAGACATCGTGATCCGCGGCCAGCTCGCCTTCGACGACGGACACCAGATGGTGCACATTTGCGTAGCTTTCCAGGTCACATAAGTGTGGCACAACGACACTGCCCGACCGACATACGCGTGACATATCGTTACGCATCAGATCCACAATCATCAGGTTCTCGGCGCGGTCTTTCGCACTCGCGGA
The DNA here is from genome assembly GCA_002707795.1 of Maricaulis sp. Lineage (GTDB taxonomy): Bacteria > Pseudomonadota > Alphaproteobacteria > Caulobacterales > Maricaulaceae > Maricaulis > Maricaulis virginensis. Next base: position 19,598 of record PANX01000052.1, on the reverse strand, counting down.
CAGTTCGGCGGCGAGCGCGGCGTCGGCGTCCGGATCGGCCGCGCGGCGGCGGGTGCCCTTGATCGGCCGCGCCTCGACCCGGCGGTCCCGGACCTTCAGGAAACGTTCCGGCGAATTGGTCAGAACCACCCGGTCGGCGTCGAGCCGTAGAAAGGCCGCATGCGGCGCCGGACTGTCCGCGCACAGGCGGCAGAAGACCGCCCAGGGCGTGTCCTCTTCCGCCAGTTCGATATCGAAGGCCTGGGACAGGTTGACCTGGAACACATCGCCGGTATGGACATAATCGCGGGCCCGGCGGGCGGCGTCGAGATAGCGCGCGCGGCTCCAGCGGGGCTCCAGCCGGCCGCCGGTGACAGAGGGGGGCAAGGCAAGTTCGCCTTCCCCCAGCGCGCCGGCCAGCCGGTCGATCGCGGCAGGCGTTTCGCCGTGAACCCGGCAGGTCCCGGCTTCCCGGTCGAACTCGGCCCAGGCGGGATAGCGGGCCATGGCCAGCATCGGCCAGCGCGGATCGAGATGCGGCAGGCGTTCGAAGGCGGCAGCGAGGTCGTAGCCGAGAAGCCCGGCGTGAAGCCCGCCCCGCGTTCGCGCGGAGTCAGCCAGCGCTTCGAACCCGGCCCGGCCCTCGCCATCGAAGACGGCGTCCGGAAACGCAAAGATCCGCGCCCGGCCGTTGCGGCCGTCATGCAGCAGCAGGGCGTGCCGCTCGCCGGCCAGCGGCGCGAAGGCCGCCAGCGGGTCCCGCCAGGGCAGGTCGATCGATTGGCCCGTCATGTCATGCGCGCCATGGCCGCTCTCAGGACGTCAGCCAGCGTTCGCGCAGCGCCTGACGCTCGGCTTCGGTAATCCCGAGCTGACCGGTCACATAACTGCCGGTATCGCCCATCGTGCGAAAGGCCTCGGCGAGATAGTCGGCATCCACGCCCAGGAAGACCTGCATGATTTCCGCCGGCATCGCCTGGCCGTACTGCTGCACGGAGCGCTCCTGGATGCGCGGGATCAGGCTTTCGAAATCCACCGCCTCATTCGTCAGCAGATAGTCCGCCATGACGGTATCCCGGTCGACGCCGAGCTCCTCCAGGATCAGCGCGCAGAATATCCCCGTCCGGTCCTTGCCGACAGCGCAGTGAACCAGGAAACCGCCATCCGCCTCGCCCGAGGCCAGCGCCCGGTAGCCTTCGCGGTAAACCTCCTGATTGCACGCCTCCATGGGGATGCGGCGGTAGGCCGACAGCATGTAGTCGCGCACGGCCTCGGGCGTATGGACGCCCTTGCGCATGAAGGCGAGATGCGGCGGTTCGCCGGCATCGCCCAGATCCGAGGCGATCACCCGCACGGCCATGTCTTCCGGCCAGGCCGAGGGTTCGTTGGTGCGTTCGCGTGCCTTGCGCAGATCGGCGACGACGCGGATACCCAGCTTGCGCATGATCTCCAGATCGGCTGCCGTGGCGCGGCTGTGATGGCCGGAGCGGTAGAGTCCCCCGCGCACTTTCGCGCCATCGGCGGCGTCATAGCCGTGGAAATGGCGGAAGTTATGGACGCCTTCAAGCGGTGTAATCCGTGTCATGCCATGGAGGTACGCAATCCGCACCGCCGCGGCAAGAGGGGCATCAGGCGTGCAATCCGCGCCGGCCAGGCGGCCAGCGCAGGATCAGCCATTCCGCCACCAGGAGATTGCCGACCCAGCACAGCCAGGCGGCGATGCCGTAGGCGGCGGCGAATTCCATATCTGCCGCGACGGCCAGAAGAAGTGTTTCTGCCCGCAGCGTCACGCCGGAGAAGGCGAGTGCATAGGAGCGGATCATCCAGCGGCGGTGCTGCAGGAGATCACCGGCGATGACAGCGCGGATGCCGGTCGCCGTCGCGATGAACCAGAGCACCGCAAGCATCGCGAAGGCCGCCTTGTTGGATGGCGGGCCGAAAGCATGCCCGGACAGCGCCAATCCGCTTGCAGACGCGCTGACGACGGCGAGCGCATAGACCCAGCCATTGATGCGATGCAGGACGGGCCGGCGTTCACGCAGGCCGCGCAGGAACTGGACCGGCCCGGCCAGCAGCGCCAGCATGCCGCCCGCCACATGCACCAGCAGCGCCGTGCGATTGGCCGCGTAGACGGCGGCCTGTTCCTCGAACGGGTAAGCATCGGCCGAAGCCATGAAATAGCGCATCGACACGGCACACACGGCCAGCGCCGACAGAAAGACGAGCATGAGCACATAGCGGCGGGAACGTCCGGACATTTATGTCTCCGGTGAACAGAGCGTGATCAGGTGAAGTGGAAACCGGTTCACCGGTTCGATCACGCGACCACTCAAGTCGAGCGTGATCAGGTGAAGTGGGTACCGGTTCACCGGTTCGATCACGCGACCGCTCAAGTCGAGCGTGATCAGGTGAAGTGGGTACCGGTTCACCGGTCGATCACGCGACCACTCGAGATCCTGCTCCAGCGGCGCGGGGGCGGTCGCAGACCGGCCCCGCGCCGGCGGATCAGAAGCGGACCATCAGCCCGAGAAAGGCGCCATAGCGGGCATCCGCGTCGATGATCGGGCTGTCACGGCCGGTATCCGGTATGGCCTCGACCTCGATCGCGCCGACAATCGCGACGCGCTCGGTCAGGGCATAGCGCCCCATGGCCGCCATGAAGGGCGCAACACTGTCATCGGCGCTATAGGCGGCGCGGCCGGGCCGGACCTCGTCGGCATAGATGCCATACATATAGGTGCCCAGATCGCTGTCGCGCCAACAGGCCCCGGCCTCCGCCGAGATCGCGAAGCGGGAGGTCAGCGCCGTTTCCGCTGCGACCGACAGGGTGGCCTCCTGCCCCTCATGCTTGCCGGAAAGGTCGGCGAGATAGGCCAGAGATACGATCACCGGACCGCTGGCGGCGGACACACGAAAACCGCCATCGACGGCAATGTCGCGCTCGATATCTTCCAGCCCGCTCACATCGCCCGGCTCGGCGAACTGCCAGCGCGGCGCAACCAGCGCTTCCAGCCGGAACGCCTCACCGCGGTAGAACGCCACGGCGGCTCCCTCGGGACTTACCGAGAGCCAGTCATTCTCGTAGGCGATGTAGGGGATGGCCGTGGCTTCGACATCGTCATCGGCACCCCGATAGGGATTGGAGTTGACGACAACGCCCAGACCGGCCGTCCACCGGGGTTCGGCGTCCTGGGCAGAGGCCACAGCCGCCAGGCAAGGGAAAGCCAGTCCGGCCGCGAGGGCCATGGCCGGGAAGCAAGCGGATTTCATGATCGGATACACCTTATACAGTTCGGGGATGGCCCGCTGCACCAGGCTGGGGATGAAGAGCTGAACGGTGCGGCGGACCGCCCGCCTTGTGCCGCGCCGTCGCGGCCGGGTCGTCCGGACGGTCACGCCGGGACGCGGAAATGTCCGGACGCTCACGCCCGGACATGGCCGTTCGATCTATTCTGCCGGTGAAGCCTCGATCCGCGGCAGCCCGTCCGGCCAGTCCGCGGCAGGCTGGCGGCGCCAGGCGCTGGGCGTGGTGCCGGTGTGCTTGCGGAAGGCGGCATTGAAGGTGGAGCGGGAGTTGAACCCGGTCTCGTGCGCCACGTCCAGAACACGCGCGCCCTGCCCCAGGCGCTGGCAAGCCTCGGCGATCCGCCAGGCATTGACGTAGTCGAAGAAGTTCCGGCCCAACCGGTCATTGAGCGTCTGGGAGATATAGTTCTGGGAGACCCGGATCGTGTCGGACAATTGCCGCAAGAGAGCGCCGGATTGCGGTAGAGATGCTGCTCGCGCATGGCCGTTTCGATCCGGCCAGCAATCCGGTCCATGCGCTGTGCGTCCAGCGCCGAGCGGGTATATTTGGCGGGCTCTGCCGGTGCCGGCGCGGTGCGGGCGGGAAAGATCTCGCCCTGGCGGATGCCGAAGAAGGCGAAGGCAAACACCCATCCCATTTCCAGAATGCTGGCCAGCGGCCCCTGCCATTGCGGCACCTGGTCGTCGAGCCGCCAGAGCGTGCTGGCGGCGCCCCAGATCCAGGCGGCCGACAGGACCAGCAGGACCGCGCGCACCCAGTTCAGCGACTTGTCCTCGATATTGGCGAACAGGTTCCGCAGGCTGCGCATGTGCGCGAGAAGGCCCCGGAAGGCGAGCATCAGAGAGGCCAGCGCGATTATCAGGAAGAGGACGCCCAGAATGGCCGGGACCGCCGATGCAAACGTTGCTGGCATGTCGGCGCCTGCTAGGATGGCCAGCTTCTCCTCGCCCGGGCGCAGGAAGAAGGGCAGCGCGATCAGATAGCCGGCCGGGACCGGCCAGGCGTAGCGGGCAAGGCGCGCCGGCGTCATCGGCGGGCGCCCGGCGGCGGTCATGTCGCGGACATAGAGCAGGATGGCCGGACCGATGATCACGATAAGCGGCCACGCCAGGGCAATGCTCCAGGGATGCAGCGCGTATCCGCCTGCATGCATGTAGAGCTCGTCGAGCTCCGAGACCGCGGTCGCCAGGAAGAAAAGCGCCAGTCCCAGAGCCCGCATCCGGGCGTCATGGTCGCGGGACAGGAGCAGGAGCGCGGAAAAGACCGCAATAGCGGCCGTCATCGCGCCGATCACGATCTGCAGGAAGTCCAGCGCTGACAGATCAAGCGGCACATACTGACCGAGCATTGGGGACCCCCGGGACGTTTCGCGCCAGTTTAGCGCAAGGGTGGCGGACCGGAACCGTCAGGCCTGCGCAATCGTGAAACAACCCTGGTCCGGCTTCTCTGCGCGAAGTTCTTCGAGCAGGCGGCACTGGACGGGAATGTCCCAAAACGTCGGATCATTGTCCTTTCGCACGAAGCGGCCGGCGGCTAGCGTCGCAGCATGATGGCCGACACGCGACGTATCGTCTTCTTTATCGTGGATGGGTTCCAGCCGCTTGATCTGTTCGGGCCGCTGGAAGCGTTTGCAGCGGCCAATGCGCTGTCATGTCCCCGCTACGAGCTGCAGATTGCCGGTTTCACCACCGGTCCCACGCTCACCGAAACCGGCGCCAAAATCGTCGTCGATGTACCGATCGACACGATCGCGACGCTCGATACGCTGGTCCTGGTCGGCGGTACCGGACCACGGCAGCTCACGCTCAACGGTGCGCAAAAGGCCGAATTGCGACGCCTGTCGACTGCCGCCCGGCGCACCGCGGCGGTCTGCACGGGAAGCTTCATTCTCGCACAGCTCGGTATTGCGGACGGGTGCCACGTGACGACGCACTGGCGCCACGCGGCCGAGCTTGCGCAGATGAACGAGGGCGTCACGGTCGATCCCGGTGCGATCTTTACCCGTGACGGGCCGATCTGGTCGTCGGCCGGCGTCACCGCGGGCATCGACATGGCGCTCGCGATGATTGCCGAAGATGCCGGCCCGGCAGCATCGGCGGGCGTTGCACGGCAGCTCGTCGTCTACATGCGCCGGCCGGGCAATCAGATGCAGTTCTCCGAGTCACTGCTTGCCCAGTCCGGCACCACCGGGCGGCTGGCAGACGTGATCGCCTGGATTGCCGACAATCTGGCCTCGCCGATCGACGTGGAAAGCCTGGCGGCGCGGGTATCGATGAGCCCGCGCCAGTTCGCACGTATCTTTCGCAAGGCGACGGGCGCCAGTCCGGCCCAGTTCGTGGAGCGGCTTCGTGTCGATCAGGCACGGGCTCTTCTGGCGGAAAGCCAGGTGCGGATCAGCGATGTCGCCGCGGCGGTCGGATTTCGCAACGTCGACACGTTTCGCCGCGCATTCGAGCGCCGGTTCGCCATTTCCCCGTCAACCTACCGGGCACAGTTCACGATCGAGGACGGTACGGCTCCCTCCGAGCCGTAGGGCCTCGCCGCCAGGTTCGGGACTTTTGAGCGCGCCCGCCACGGAGCCGCCGAACGGATCCAGCACTTTTGTCATAGCAAGGAAGTCATGATGTCACTCACGTCGCGCGTCGAAGCGAGACCGGCCCTTCAGTTCGGGAAAAATGTCCGCGAGCGTCTTCTCACAGGGCTTTCAGCACTGTGCCTGTCGGGCTTCACAGCGGTTCCGGCAGGGGCTCAACCCGCGCCCTCCCCCGACCCGGCGGGCACGCCCTTCACGATTGAAGACCTCTTCGACGTGAGCTCGGTCGGCACGGTGTCGGTGGCGCCGGACGCCGTGCACACGGTCTATACGCGCTGGCGGCGGCCCAACATCATCCGGGGCGAACAGGACGGGGGTGCCGTATCCGAAACCCGGGTCTGGATGCAGGACGGAACGAACCGACTGGTTCTCGATGAGCGGGTGGGCGCTTACAGCTTCGACTGGATGAGCGACAATGAATTGACGTTCCGCTCAGGCCGGCTCGAAGACGGCGGGAGCACGATTTTCGGGATCGATGTCAGCGCGCCGCAATCAGAGCCGTTTGCGCTTTTCAACTCTGATTCCGCGATTGATATGTACGATACGAGCCCCGGCGCTTCGGCGCTGTTCTACTCGACGACCCGTCAAGAGGAGGAGGGGCCAGACGGCGCGGAGATGGGTTTTCTGGTCAATGTGACCGACCGGCCGGCGCCTGTGTCCTATGTGGTCCGCGTGAATATCGAACGGCCGGCCGTCACGGAATCGGTATTGCCGATCGAAGGGTATATCTCCGATCTCGCAGCCTCACCGGACGGGCGCCTCCTGGCGATCAGCCTGGCGCCAGGCTCGTCATCAGACGATTACATGCTGAACAGTCGTACCGTCATCTTCGATGGCGAGACCGGAGCGCCGATATCGACAGTCCCGACCGATGGCAAGACAGGCGATATCGCTTTCTCTCCGGACGGGCACTACCTCGCTCTCATGGCGGCTCCGGCGCGGTCGGACTCGGCTCCGCACGCGATTGCCGTTTTCGATGTACAAGCGGAAACCTTGCGTTTCCTGACGGATGGAGACGATGCCGACGAGGTCGACTTTTTCTGGTCTGCCGATGACGAACTCACGGTGCTTCAGCATCGCGGCACGCAATCCGGCCTCTTCAACATGACGGTCGAGGGGAGCCGGAGCGGCGCGATATCCCATACCGGGTTCGTCGTTCACCGGTTTGACGGAAACGGCCATGGTATCGCTGGCGTGATCAGTGCCCCGCATCACGCCCACGAACTGGCGACCGGGCGGGACATGTCCCGCCGCACCGACGGCAATCCCTGGCTGTCCGACCGGCAGCTGGGCAACCAGGAAGCCGTCCGGTATCGCGCCCGGGACGGGGTGGAAATCGAAGGGATACTGGTCACGCCGGAAGGTGTGCGTCCCGAGACGGGCTGGCCCTTGATCGTTCTGGCGCACGGGGGACCGGAGAGCCACTATTTCAACGCCTGGGCGACGGACTTCGACCGGCCGGTGCAGTTCGGCGCCGGCAGAGGGTATGCTGTCTTTCTGCCCAATTACCGCGGTTCGACCGGACGCGGAGAAGCGTTCGCCGCGCTTGATCGCGCCGACGCACCCGCCGCCGAGTTCAACGACATTCTGGACGGGGTCGATTTTCTGGCCGCCAGCGGGCTGATCGACCCGTCCAGGGTGGGCATTACCGGTCAATCCCATGGCGGTTATGCCGCTGCCTGGGGCGCAACGGCGCAAACCGCGCATTTTGCGGCCGCCGTTGCCGCAGCACCGGTCACCAACCTCGTCAGCTCGCACGGAACGACGGACATCCCCGAAGAGACGGTTGTGAACCATTACGGCGTGGCGCCGGAGGAAGACTGGGAACTCTATTTGAACCAGAGCCCGGTTTTCCATGCCGCGCAGTCAAGAACGCCGACGCTCATAATGCACGGCGAAAGCGACTCCCGCGTCAATGTCAGCCAGTCGCTGGAACTCTACGGATATCTTCGGCGGGTCGGCCAGTCTCCGGTCCGTCTCGTGACCTATCCCGGGCAAGGGCACCGGTTGAGCCGGTCGGCGGTCCGCTACGATTACGCACTCCGCATGATGCGATGGTTCGACACCTTCGTGATGCCCGGAGACAGGAACGCACCGCTCCCGTCGCCCGATCTGGAGGAGGTCCAAAACCTGGTGGCCGGCCGCGACTAGATCAGGATCGTTTCCTGCGGAATCGCCCCTGCTCGCTGTCCCCGGGGGGCAATCCACGTCCCCCGTCCATCCTTGAAGGCACCGGATGCCGCTTCCGCCTACCCCCGGTCCAGCCCGGCTTCGCGCAGGTCTTCGAGCAGGCGGCGGTACTGGTCGATCAGGAAGCGTTCCTGCGAGGCCAGCTCGCTGAAACCGATCTGGGTGAAGCGCAGGCTGGCCTCGAGATCCTGTTCGCGCATCACCTGCGGCCCGGCAAACAACAGTTCGACGATCTGCCGCCAGGTCGCCTCCACGCCGCTGGCCTGCATGCCGTAGACGCGCGCCGTTCCGGCCACGATGGCGTAGGGCAGCACGTCCAGCCGGCCGTGCTGCTGGGCGTGTTGCCAGGCGAAGCTGGACAGGCCCGGCGCATTGACACCGCGCGGCATGAGGTTGCCGAACTCGTCGAAGGGAACGCCGAGGACGGGCTCGCCGGCCGCCGCGATCCCGGCGAGACGTTCGTCGATCCGCGCGACGACGCTCTCGTGATAACCCACCACGGCTTCGAGCTGGGCGATATTGGTCTCGATCTCGGCGACCACGCGATCCATCGCCGCTTCGGCCGCACGCCGGTCGGAGACGTCCTCGCGCCATTCATTGACGACGAAACCGAGCACCACCGCGAACACGATGAGTGCGGCCTCGATGACGGCACGGCCCAGCCAGGCCTGGACGGAAGAAGTCTTCGACATGGAGCACCCCCTTGCAAGCATGGGGACATGTACCTCGGGTACGTGTCCCCGTCCTCACCCAACGCTTTTACCGGGACACGCACCGCAGGTACATGTCCCTCTTTTCACCGGAAGGGCGGCTCGTCGAAACTGCGCAGCTTGCGCGAATGCAGGGCCGCGCCCTCGTCGCGCTTGAGGATCTCGATCGTCTCGAGACCGGCGGCGAGGTGTTCGGAAACCGAGCGCTGGTAGAAGAGATTGGCGGCGCCGGGCAGGTTCAGCTCGCCATGCAACGGCTTGTCGGAGACGCAGAGCAGCGTGCCGTAGGGCACCCGCATGCGCAGGCCGTTGGCCGCGATGGTGGCCGATTCCATGTCCAGCGCGATGGCGCGCGACTGGTTGATGCGGCGCGACTGGGCGGCATAGGTGAGTTCCCAGTTGCGGTCGGCGTAGGTGGCCACGGTGCCGGTGCGCAGGCGCGCCTTCAGCGCGTCGCCGCTGTCACCGCTGACATTGGCGACGGCCTCTTCCAGCGCGATCTGGATTTCCGCGATCGGCGGGATCGGGATCTCGATCGGCAGCGCCTCGTCCAGCACCGCATCATAGCGCAGATAGGCGTGAGCGAGGACGTAGTCGCCCAGGCGCTGGGAATGACGCAGGCCCGCGCAATGGCCGATCATCAGCCAGCATTGCGGGCGCAGCACGGCCAGGTGGTCGGTGATGTTCTTCGCGTTCGAGGGGCCGACACCGATATTCACCAGGGTGATGCCCCGTCCGCCCGGCGCGATCAGGTGATAGGCCGGCATCTGGAAGCGCCGCCAGGGCGCGCCCTCCACCAGGGCGTGGGCATTGGGCGTGTCGGCATCGACGCGCACATGGCCGGCCGCCGAGAAGGCCTCGTAATGATTGTCTTCCTTCAGCTGCCGGATGGCCCAGGCGGTGAAGACATCGACATAGCGGTGGTAATTGGTGAACAGGATGAACTGCTGGGTGTCCTCGTAGGGCGTGCCGGTATAGTGGCGCAACCGCTGCAGGGAGTAGTCGACCCGCGGCGCCTCGAACAGCGAAAGCGGTTTCACCTCGCCCGGCACCGAGGGGCGCTGGCCATTGGGCAGGTCGTCATCGATCCGCGAGAGGTCGGCATACGGGAAATGACGCACCAGCTCGGCCGGCGTCACCGCATTCATGTCCAGATCGTCGGCGCCGTCGAGCACGTAGGAGAAGGGAATCTCCACCTGCGAGGGGCCGGTCTCGATCGTGATCTCGTACTGGTCGGCCAGCAGGGTGAGCTGTTCGATCAGATAGGCGCGATACAGCATCGGATGCGTGATCGTGGATGAATAGACGCCGGTATCGGTGAATTTGCCGAAAGCGCGGCTGACCGGCGGCGGCGGACCGTCCGGCAGATAGGTGACCCGCAGCTCGGGATAAACAAAGGCTCCGGACTTGCGGTCCTGGTCCGAAGGCGGCTTTCCGCCGGTCAGGAAGCTTCTCAGGGCTGTCTGGAGACGTTCAACGGAAGCCTGGTAGAGCGCATCGAGCTGCTCCACCGCTTCCTCGGGGCTGTTCGCAACCGTAAAGACTGTCATCGCGCACCTCATGCCCCAATTCTTGCGGGGGGTAAATCTCCCAGATCACGAAATATCGGCGACAGTGCCGGGTCCGGGCATCGGGCCCGGCTCGCCTGGCAGGCGAGCTTATTCACAAAGCGTTCAGCTCTGCCGTTTCATCGTGGAGGCTGGAACAAGCACGGGGGCGTCGATGTTTCTGGTTTTCAGCTTCAAGGATCTGAGCAATGCGGTCCTGACCCTGGTACAGCTGCTCATCCTCGCGATGATTTTCATCGTCTTCCCGTTCTGGTTCCTGCAGACGCTCATCTATCTGGCCACATCCAGCGGCTGGTATCTCGTTGCCGGCCTGGTCCTCCTCGTGGGTGGCTTCTTCTTCGCCCTGATGAAGAAGCAGATGAAGCTGGCAACCCTGCTGGGTATCGCCAGCCTGGTCATGGCCGTTTGCGTCATGGTGATTGGCCACAATATGCGCACCAACGCTGTCGAATTCGGATCGCCGCGCAATGTGCTGTGGGTGGAGAGCCTGGACGCGATCTATCCCTATCCGGTATGCCGCGACGAATGCGTCACCTTCCGCCCCATCCTGCCGCAAGCGATCCGGGCCGTCACGGACGGTGCAAGGCTTGATGAACGCCCCTACCACAATTTCGGCTCCCGGGCCCGCAGGCGCTACGACTCCATCGAGCTGATGGACTACAGCATCAGCCCGGCCGACCTGTTCGACCGCTATATCGAGGCCGCGCAGGACGAGGGCGACTGGCTGGCCTTCCACGCCGAATGCGTGCTGGGCGACCGGCAATGCGGCGCCGATACCGATACGCTGGCCGAGGCTGCGCGGGAGGTCCGCAACCGCTATGGCATCGATGTGCCCGCCCGGATCGCCGGCCATCTCGGCATGGCGGACCTGACGCCGGAGACCATGGAGACCTCGGCCGAATTCGCGGCTGCCTGTCACGCCGATGCGCCCTGCCGCAGCGTGATGGCAGGGATCAGCTGGCCCGTCATTATGGGCGCCAGTTCAGGCCGGCCTGTCGTCGTCCACACCCAGCGCCGCCGCGAGTAGACTGTACCGCAGGCCGTTGGCGGACGCCGCCGGAAGCTTTAAGCACGGACGCCTGACACAAAAGGATGGCGTCATGACGCAGCCCCGGACCTTCCACGACCGCGTTGCGGTCGCGCTCGGCGATCATATCGCCCGGATCGAGATGATCCGCGAGGACAAGCTGAACGCGCTCGACCCGGCCATGTTCGACGCGCTGATCGAGGCCGCAGCCTGGCTGCGCGAACAGCGCGAGGCGCGGGTGGCGATCCTGTCCGGCCGGGGCCGGATGTTCTGTGCCGGGCTGGATTTCGGCAGTTTCGCCGCGATGGCAGGCGAGGACGGGGCGGCATCGACCTCGCTCGAGCCGCGCACGCACGGCCTGTGCAACACGCCGCAATACGCCGCTTATGCCTGGCATGAAGCGCCCGTGCCCGTGATCGTGGCGATCCAGGGCGGCGCACTGGGCGGCGGGCTGCAGATCGCACTGGGCGGCGATATCCGCATCGCCGCGCCCGACGCGAAGATCGCCATCGCCGAGACGCAATGGGGCCTGGTGCCGGACATGTCGGGCATGGCCCGCGTGCGCCGCCTGGTGCGCGACGATGTCCTGCGCCGGCTGACCTATACCGCCGAACGCATCGACGGCACCCGGGCCCGCGAGGCCGGTCTTGTCACCGAAGTGCATCCCGATCCGCAGGCCCGCGCCCTGGAGATCGCACAGCAGATCGCCAATCGCAGCCCCTCGGCCATCCGCGCCTGCAAAGTGCTTCTCAACGGGCTGGACGACGCCAATGCCGGCGAGATCCTGGCCGCCGAGTCCCGCCTGCAGCAGGCGATCATCGGCAAGCCCAACCAGGTGGAGGCCGTGATGGCCAATCTGGACAAGCGCACGCCACAATTCGGGGACTAGTCAGCACGCAAAATGCGCACAACGGCCCTGCGGACTGAGATTCGCGCAATTATCTGTTGTTGCGCCGCAACAGGGCCTGTATGCACGCCGCGCCCCGAGGGCCACGCCGGCCCTGCGGCGTAATGGAGATAGTCATGAGCAACACGCAAAACTGGGTCGTACTGAAATTCGGCGGCACCAGCGTCAAATCGCTGGCGGACTGGCGTGTTATCTCCAAACGGATCGCCGACGTGCAGGCGGAGGGCAAACGGGTCTTCGTCGTGCACTCGGCCGTCGCGACGATCTCCGACCTGCTCGACACGCTGGTGACCCGCGCGGTCGCCGGCGAGGGCGAGGCCGAGCTTGCGGCGATCAAGGCGCGCCATCTGGAGCTGGCGACCGAGCTGGGTGTCGAGGGCGAGGCCCTGCTGGCGCCCTATTTCGACGAACTGGACCGGCTGCGCGCCGGCCTGTCGCTGACCGGCGATGTGTCGCCGCGCCTGAAGGCGCGCATCATGGCCCAGGGCGAGCTGATGGCGACGACGCTGGGCCAGGCCTGGCTGGCGCGTGAAGGCGTGGCCTCGGCCTGGCTGGATGCGCGCGATCACCTGACCGCGGCCCACGCCTCCGGTGCCCGCGGCTATCTGGCCTGCGACTGTCCCTTCGATGCCGACGCGCATCTGCAGCGCACGCTGGCGGACCTGCCGCCGGTGATCGTCACCCAGGGCTTCATCGCCCGGCGCGAGGATGGCGACACGGCCCTCTTGGGCCGCGGCGGCTCGGACACGTCGGCAAGCTATTTTGCCGCCAAGCTGGGCGCCGAGCGCATCGAGATCTGGACCGACGTGCCCGGCTTCTTCTCGGCCGATCCGCGTCTGACCGGCGCCGCCCGCCAGATCCGCTCGCTGGCCTATGAGGAAGCGCAGGAACTGGCCTCGATGGGCGCCGGCGTGCTGCACCCGCGTGCCATCGGCCCGGTGCGCCGGGCCGGTATCGAGATGCAGGTGCTGTGCACGCACCGGCCGGAGATGACCGGCACCACGATCTCGGCCACCCCGTCGGAAGACACGCCGCGCATGAAGGCGGTGTCGGTGAAGCATGGCGTGCGCCTGATCACGCTGGAGACCGACGGAATGTGGCGCGCCTCCGGCTTCCTGGCGCGGGCCTTCGAGCCCTTCTCGCGGCATGGCGTCTCGATCGACCTGGTCTCCACCTCGGAGACCTCGGTCACGGTGTCGCTGGACGACGATCCGGGCCTGACGCCGGACGTGCTCGGTGCGCTGGAGGACGAGCTGTCGCAGATCGCCAGCGTCAAGCTGATCGAGGATTGTGCCGCCGTTTCGATGGTCGGCCGCGGCGTGCGCGCCCTGCTCGCCCAGCTCGGCCCGGCGATGGAGGCCTTTGCCCACTATCCGGTGCGGCTGGTCTCCCAGGCGGCCAATGATCTCAACCTCACCGTGGTGGTGGATGGCGATCAGGGCCGGCCGCTCTGCCGCCGCCTGCACGACCAGCTGATCCAGCCCAAACCGCGCGACAAGACTTTCGGTCCGTCCTGGCGGGAAATCGGCGAGAACCTGACCGGGGCGGCACCGGCCGGCGCGGGCACCTGGTGGCGCAACAAGCGCCAGGCCCTGCTCGATCTCTGCCCGGCCGACGGGGCGGTCTATGTCTACGATCTGGAGACCGTGCGCACACGCGCCGAAGCGGTCTCCGGGCTGAAGCATCTCGACCGCGGCTGGTATGCGATGAAGGCGAACGGCCATCCGGACATGATCCGCACGGCCGTGGCTGCAGGCCTGGGCGTGGAATGCGTCTCGATCAACGAGGTCCGCGCCGCCCGTGCGGCGGTGCCGGGCCTGGAGGCCGACCGTATCCTGTTCACGCCGAACTTCGCGCCGAAGGCCGAATACGCCGAGGCGCTGGAACTGGGCGTGCATGTCACGCTGGACGGGCTGCACCCGCTGCGCGCCTGGCCGGAGATCTTCAAGGGCCGCAAGATCACGCTGCGGATCAATCCGCAGCGCCCGGAAGGCCATCACAAGCATGTCCGCACGGCCGGGCCGGAAGCCAAGTTCGGCCTGCATGCCGACGAGCTGGACGAGGCGCGCACCCTCGCCGCCCAGGCTGGCGCGATCGTCAACGGTCTGCACGTGCATTCCGGTTCGGGGATTTCCGACCCGGATCACTGGCGCCGGGTCGGTCTCTTCCTGGTGGAGACGGCACGCTCGATGCCGGACGTGGAGATCCTCGATCTGGGCGGCGGCCTGTCGGTCGACGAGGCCTCGGGCGTGCGCCGTATCGACATGGCCGCGCTGGATGCCGTGCTGGGCGATCTCAAGACCGCCCATCCGCAATACCAGCTGTGGATCGAGCCGGGCCGCTATATCTCGGCGGAAGCCGGCGTGCTGCTCGCCCGGGTGACCCAGCTCAAACAGACCCCGGATGCGCGCTTCATCGGCCTGAATACCGGCATGAACTCGCTGATCCGGCCGGCGCTCTACGGCGCCCGGCACGAGATCGTCAATCTCACCCGGCTCGACGAAGACGCCGCCTGGATCGCCGATATCGTGGGTCCGATCTGCGAAACCGCCGACCGTCTGGGCGCCCAGCGCCTGATGCCGGAAACGCAGGAAGGCGATGTCATGCTGATCGCCAATGGCGGCGCCTATGGCCGCGTCATGTCGTCCAGCTACAACATGCGCGAACCGGCCGGCGAGGTGGCGATCTGATTGCCCTGCCCTGCGGTGTCCGGCATGCGGACATCGCAGGGCGGCCGGGCTCAGTCGACCCGCACGAGTTCGTAGCTGTCTTCGCCGACGAGAAGCTCGGCAGCGCCCGCATCGCCGAACCGGATCCCGGCGGGGATGCCGCGGATCTGGAACAGGCCGGGCTCGCGCTCGACAAGGCCGGTGCGGCGGACAAGCGTGCCGTCCGGCGCCGTTTCGACATAGATCAGGTCTGCCCCGCTCACCTCGATCCGGATGCGGTTGCCGTCGGGTTCGCTGGAAAAGCGGTATTCGCCTTCATACTGCGCCAGCCCCTCTGCTGCGTCACCCGAGCCGAAGACCGGCAGCGGGACGGACGGGTCGAGCAGATGCAGGGCGATCTGCTGCAGCCCGTCATCGGCCGAGGCATTGCTCAGCAGCNCCACNCCGGTCGCCGTGTCCTGGCGGAAGCCGACAAAGACCTGATAGCCATTNGCATCGCCGCTGTGATGGAAGACCTGGCGCCGGCCATTGTCATGCACCTGCCAGCCCAGCGGCACGCCATCCGTGCCGGCGAGCGCCAGATTGACGATCGCAGCAGTGTCTCCTTCAGGTGCCAGATGTGCTTCGACCAGCCGCGCGAGATCCCGCGCCGTCGAATAGAGGCCGCCCGTGCCGTGAGCGACGCTCACCGTCTGCGGGCGGCTGTCCGAAATATCGCGACCGCCCGCATGGGGATGCGCCAGGCGCTCCGGCTGGCCGGGTTCATAACCGGTATCCGTCAGACCGAACGGCCCGGTGACCGCGATTGCCAGATTGCCGGCGACGCTCCGGCCAGTCGCTTCCGACAGGGCAAGCGCGAGCAGCGCCACGCCCGTATTGGAATAGGCCGGCGCTTCCGACGGCGCAGCCGACCGGGCGAACTCGATCAGGGCGTTGGCATCATTGGCAGACAGAACCTCGCCAGGCACCTGCCGCGGCAGGCCGGCGCGGTGCGTCGCCAGCTGGGCCAGCGTCACCGGATTTGCGGCCAGGCGGTCCGGCCAGATGGCCGCGAGGGGCGTATCCGGCGATACCTCGCCCTGTACAGCCAGGCCGGCAAGGGTTTCGGCGGTGAACAGCTTGGTGACGGAGCCGAGCTCGAAAACCGTGTCCGGACCGATCGCGGAGGACGCCGGGTTGCCCGTGCGGCCATATGCCAGAAAGACGCTCTCCCCGTCGCGGACATAGCCGAGCACGACGCCGGGCCGGCCGCCTTGCTCGACCGCCGCCTCGAGGCTGGCAGCCACGGCCGGCGGGACGGCGTCCTCGGCGGTCGCCGGTGCGCAGGCGACGCAAACACTGGCGGCCAGGATGGCCCATATGGAAGGCGTGCGGTTCATTCTTCGTCCTCTTCGATATCCAGAATGTCGCCGGGCCGGCAATCCAGCGCGCGGCAGATGCCCAGGAGCGTGTTGAAGCGCACGCCGCGGACGTGCCCGTTCTTGAGCAGGGAAAGATTGGTGGTCGATACGCCGACTTCGGCCGCCAGCTGGTTCAGCGACATCTTGCGGCGGGCCATCATCTCGTCGATGCGCACGACAATCCGCATCACACGATCTCGTCGCTGTCGCGCTGCACCTCGGCGCCGACGCGGAAAGCCTGGGCGACCACAAGCAGGACCAGACCCGCGACCAGAAGACCGGCATCGATGTCCGGCATCATGCGCAAGGCGCCGCCTTCCGGCACGCGGGCGAATGTGTGGATCAGGGTCGTCTCTGCCGGCGCGTGCGGGAACAGGATGACCTGCCAGACCAGCGCACGCACGGCCTGCCAGGCCGGAACCAGCAGGATCAGGACGCCGGCAAGGGTCAGCCCCCGGGTCGTGTCCGGTGCGAAGGGGCGATGTGAGGCGACCTGCCGGCAAACCCGGCGCAGCATCCAGATCGCCGCGATCCAGAGCGCGCCGGTGACCAGCACGTCGGCTGCGCGAAACAGGTCTGCTACCAGGCCCGCCCCGGTGACGATCAGGCTGCCCTGGCGGATGTCGGCATGGGCGCCGCCGGCGTCTGACCGGGCGTCCGTTGCCGCCTCCAGACGGACACTGTAGCCCGCGTCCAGCGGTTGGCCCGCAAGCGGCGCAATGATGACGAATGCGAGGGCGATCACACTCGCCGCCACGGCAAGCATGAGGA
Source organism: Maricaulis sp. (assembly GCA_002707795.1). Lineage (GTDB taxonomy): Bacteria > Pseudomonadota > Alphaproteobacteria > Caulobacterales > Maricaulaceae > Maricaulis > Maricaulis virginensis. The sequence continues at coordinate 2,477 of PANX01000052.1, read as the reverse complement.
CGGCCGTCAGCAGCCAGTCGAGAATCCGGGCGGTCATGGGCAACTCCTTCGCCGCCCGGATCGCATTTCAGATTATGTTTTTCAAGAAAAATATTATGTTTTACGTAAAGAAATGACTCGGGCTTTCCCGTCGCTTGTGCATGGAATTCCTGCCGGAGCCTTGCTAGCCTCGCGAGTCACGGGACACGCACAGGGGATTGGCATGTACGGTCTGATCGGCAAGTTCATCGCGGCAGAGGGACAGCGCGATGCGCTGATCGATATCCTGCTGGAGGGCATGGCCAGCTTGCCCGGCTGTTTCAGCTATGTCGTCGCGCGCGACCCGCAGGATGCCAGTGCGATCTGGATCACCGAGGTCTGGGACAATGCGGAAAGCCACCGCGCCTCGCTGGAGCTGCCCTCGGTGCAACAGGCGATCGCCCGCGGCCGGCCGCTGATTGCAGGCATGGAGCGGATCGCCGAGACCGCGCCCGCGGGCGGGCACGGTCTGGCCAAGGAGCCGCTTTAGTTCCTGCTTTAGTCCCTGCCCTAGTGGCAGCTCTTTCCCAGCGCGGCGAGGCGCCAGTAATTATAGGGCAGGGGCGCCAGGAAGCCGGCCAGCAGCATGATGGGCAGCACCCACCAGGTCAGCTTGGCGCCACCGGTCAGCAGCACATCCACCGAATTCATCACCACCTCCATGGCGATCATGGAGATGAAGGACATGCCGATGGCGGTGCGGAACGCGGTCTTCAGGACCATCTGACGGGACAGGATGAAAGTCTCCAGCGCGATGGAGGTGAGCAGGCCGTTGACGATGGCCAGGCTCATGATGGCGAGCGTCGGCCAGGGAATACCCGTGGCCTGGAAGAAGGCGATCGTGCCGAAATCGCCGATCGAACAGCCCAGCAGGCACCAGGCGGTGTTCTTCGACGCCCGGCCCCACAGGGGCGCGCGTTGCCAGAAGCCCGGCCGGGCAAGGGAGGTCGCAGTCATGATGATGGTCTCCGGTTTACATCAACTGCCCGATTACCTAATCTTTCCTGTAGCTGGAGAGTCAAGGATATCGCCGCATGAATATCGGAAGTGCTGCCAGAGCCGCCGGACTGCCCGTGAAAACCGTGCGCTATTACGCTGATATCGGCCTGGTCGAAGCGCCGGACCGGACGCAGACCGGCTATCGGCGTTATGACGAGGCGGCGGTCCGCAAGCTGGCCTTCGTGCGCCGCGCCCGCGATTTCGGCTTCTCCATCGAGGAATGCCGCGAACTCCTGAGCCTGTACGAGGACAAGAGCCGCTCAAGCGCCGATGTCCGCGCCATCGCAGCGGCACATCTCGAGGAGATCGAGGAGAAGCAGCGCCAGCTGGCCGCCCTGCGTGACGAGCTGGCCCATCTGGTGACGGCCTGCCGCGGCGACGACCGGCCGGACTGTCCGATCCTCGACCGGCTCAGCTGAAGCATTTTCAGCAAAAGTGGGAACCGGTTTTGCGGTTCGAAAATGCGACCGCCAAGAACCCGGCATTTTCAGCAAAAGTGGGAACCGGTTTTGCGGTTCGAAAATGCGACCGCCAAGAATCCGGAACCCGGCACCCCGGGGATAACCGGCGACTTATCCCCGCCCCCTCAGCCTCGCCTATACTGCCTCCACGGTCCGGCGATGCCGGTGCACAGGCGCGCAGGACCGGGTGGCGCTGACGCGGGAAGCGATCGTCCCGCGGCTTAATCCGCTTCACCGGGTTGCAGACGATCCTCCGGGACTTCGCGTGCCCATATTAAGTACCAGATACCCCCGGCGGGTCGTCTGCAATGCCCGAACCTCCGGCGCCCGGCGCGTGCGGAGCTGGCGGCTTGCGCGCCATCTCCCGGACGGGGCAGCCAGGAAAAAGCCCGGAACCTTGCGGGTCCGGGCTTTCCGTTTTCGTTCTTACAGTGGCAGCGATCAGGCGCCCTGCGGTTCCGGTCCGGTCTCGGGACCTTCATCCGTCGTCGGTACCGCGCTGGTCGGCGCGCTCGGCGGCGGTGTGGGATCGTCTTCCGGGCGGCTCGGCGGCTTGCCGTTCAGCAGGTCGATGATCTCGGCACCGGAAAGGGTCTCGTATTCCAGCAGCCCTTCGGACAGGGTCTCCCAGTCCTTGCGCTTCTCGGTCAGGATGCGGCGTGCCTCATCCATGCCGGCCTGGACCAGACCGCGAACCTCTTCCTCGATCTTGCGGGCCGTGGTGCCGGAGACAGACTTGCTCTGCACCAGCTGCTGGCCCAGGAAGACCTCGCCCTGATTGTCGGCATAGTCGATCGGGCCCAGCTCGTCGGAGAAACCCCACTGGGTCACCATGGCCTTGGCCAGACGGGTCGCCTGCTGGATGTCGGACGCCGCACCGGACGTCACCTTCTCCTTGCCGAACTTCATTTCCTCGGCAACGCGGCCGCCCATCATGATGGCGAGGCGCGAGGTCATTTCCTCGTGCGTCATCGACATCTTGTCGCCTTCCGGCAGCTG
>PANX01000051.1 GCA_002707795.1 Maricaulis sp. | reverse complement strand
AAGGGGCCCGAGCCGGCACACGGCGTCACAAGCGCCAGGGACCTAACGGCCTCCTTCGCGCAACCATCCTACGACACCTCAAACACACAGGGACCTATAAACGCCGCGGCTGGCCGGAAGCAGGCGCGTTGCCGGGACCGATAATTGTCTGGAGACGCACCGTGCCCATGGGTCCCGGACCTGCGCCCGGCACAAGGCCGGGCATCCGTCCGGGATGACAAGCAGGCTTTGCCGTATCGAGCGTGCCCTGGGCGCCGGGCGCGGCTATTCGTTGACGGCGCGGTCGGCGCTGGAATCGGTGGCGAATTCCACCAGATCGGCACCCGGCATCGGGCGGCCGAACAGGAAGCCCTGGGCCAGGGTGGCCCCCTGGGCACGCAGCATGTTCATCTGCTCGGCGGTCTCCACGCCTTCCGCGACGGTTTCCAGTTTCAGCGACTTGGCCATGGCCAGGATCGTCTCGACGACGATGCGGGCGTGCGGGTCGGTCGCCATGTCGCGCACGAAGGACTGGTCGATCTTGAACACGTCGAACGGCATGCGCGTCAGGTAGGACAGGGAGGAGTGGCCCGTACCGAAATCGTCGATGGCGAAGCTGACACCGCGATCGCGCAGCGGCTGCACCTGTTCGATCACCCGTTCCGGGTTTTCCATCGCGATCGACTCGGTGAGCTCCAGCTCCAGCAGGTGCGGCGGCAGATTGGCGGCGTGCAGCGCGTCGAGCACGGAGTCCGAGAAGCCCTCGCGTTCGAACTGCATGGCCGAGACATTGACCGCGACCGGAATTTCCAGACCGCGGGCCCGCCAGGAGGCGGCTTCGCGGCAGGCGGCGCGCAGCACCCAGTCGCCGATCTCGCCGATCAGGCCGCATTCCTCGGCCGCCTGGATGAAGGCGCCCGGCGACAGGAGGCCCGCCGTCGGATGCTGCCAGCGCACCAGCGCCTCGGCCCCGGCACACGTGCCGTCCTTCATCAGGACTTTCGGCTGGTAGTAGACGACCAGCTGGTCCTGCTGCACGGCGTCGCGCAGCTCGTTCTCCAGCACCAGGCGCTCGAAGGCGGACTGGTTCATGGTCGGCTCGAAGAATTGCGCGGCCGAACCGCCGGCGCGTTTGGCATGGGCCATCGCGAGGTCGGCATGGCGCATCAGGGTTTCCGGGTCGGCCCCGTCCTGCGGGAAGACGGCGACACCGATCGACACACCCAGGAAGACGTGGTGGCCGGAGATCTCGAAGGGCATGCGGATCGCATCGACCAGCTTGTTGGCAATACGGGCCGCGTCGGCGCTGTCGGCGATCTGTGGCAGCAGCACGGTGAACTCGTCGCCGCCGAGACGGGCGACCATGGAGGGTTCCTCGCCGCTGGCGGAGGCCATGTCACAGCCGCGGGCCACCTCGGACAGACGGCGGCCGACCATTTCCAGCAGGCGGTCGCCCTCGCCGATACCCAGCGAATCGTTGACGCGCTTGAAGCGGTCGAGATCGAGGAAGAGCACGGCACCGGACGTGCCCTCTTCCAGCGCCTTGCGGGCCACGCGCTCGGTTTCCTTGCGGAAGCGCTCGCGGTTGGGCAGCTCGGTTACCAGGTCGACATAGGCCAGGCGGTGGATGCGTTTCAGATTGCCGTCGAGGCGCGCAAACATGCGGTTGAAGGCATTGGCGAGCACTTCCAGCTCGTCGCCGGTCTTCACATTGATGCGCATGTCGAGATTTTTCGACGAGGCGAGGCGCGCCGCATCGGTCAGCGTCTGCACCGGCTTGAGGGCGCGGCCGACGATGAGCGCGGCCAGCGGCAGGAAAATCCCCAGGGCGAACAGGGCGATCAGCGTCTGGCGCTGGATCGCGGCATTGCGCGAGGCAACGAGTTCGACCAGTTCGCGCTTGGCATAGACGACACCGACCAGGCGGCGTTCGGCCGTATAGACAGGCGCGGCCATTTCCAGGAAACCGTCATGCACGGAATAGCGCAGATCGCCGGCGCCCAGGGCCATGACGGCCATGTCGGCGGCGCGCAGGCGGCCCTGTTCGCGATCGTCGTCATAGGCTTCGCCGAGCACTTCCCGGCGATTGTTGAGGACGTACATTTCCGACGCGCCCAGCGAGGCGATCAGTTCCTCGACATACAGGTCGACGAAACCGTTATTGTTCTCGGACACCGCGTTGGCCAGCCGGCTCGCCGTGGTCTGCAGCGAGGCCACGGACCGGTCGATCAGCAGGTTACGCGTTTCCCGTTGCGCGGAAATGCTCTCCAGCGTCATCAGCATGAGTGTGGTCGCGAAGATAAGAGCGCCGGTGAGGAGCGTGAACTTCATCACCAGCGAACGCATTACTCGCGACACCGCTTTGCGGATGGGTGCCATGTCTACCCCTGAGCGCACTCCCGTTCCGGAGCGCGTTTTCGCCACCAAATACGCAGGCAAGAAGACCTTCTCGCCCGTTCTCAAGGGTCACGGTGACACCAAGCACTTGAATTGTGGTTAAAATGCCGGAGTTTTTTCGTTAAGTTTTTAGTCGAATACCGGAAACGCCTTTACTCGAAGGCGATTCCGGCCTCTTCGGCGAGGTCTTTCAGACTGCAGTCGGGACGTGCGCCGTAGTGCGAGATGATCTCGGCGGCGCAAATCGCCCCCATTTTCCCCGCTTCGGCCAGCGGCCGGTCCTGGGCGATGCCCAGAAGGAAGCCTGCCGCGAAGAGATCGCCCGCGCCGGTGGTGTCGACCAGTTGCGAAACCGGTTCGGCCGCCACGGTCACGGTCTCCTCGCCGGCGACGATCACGGCACCCTTTTCCGACCGCGTCACCGCGGCGATCGCCACATCCTGGCGCACGGCCTTGAGGGCGGTGTCGAAATCCCCGGTCTCGTACAGCGCCAGCAGCTCGGCCTCATTGGCCAGCAGGATGTCGATGTGATTGGCCACGAGATGGCGGAAGGAGGCGCGGTGCCGGTCGACGCAGAACACGTCGGACAGGGTCAGCGCGGTGCGGCGATTGGCAGCGGCAGCCATTTCGGCGGCGGCGACATAGGCGCGCTTGGCTTCTTCGCGGTCGAAGAGATAGCCCTCCAGATAGATGATCTCGGCAGCCCTGAGCGCCTCGGCGCCGGCCTCGACATCATCCTCGGTCACCAGGGCGGCGGCGCCCAGGAAGGTGCACATCGAGCGCGCCGCATCCGGCGTCACATTGATCAGGCAGCGGCCAGACGCCGAACCTTCCTGCAGGGCCGGCGTGTCGAAATGCACGCCGATCGTGCGGATATCATGGGTGAAGATCTCGCCCAGCTGGTCATTGGCCACCTTGCCGATATAGGCCGCCTTGCCGCCCAGCGAGGCGACACCGGCGACGGTGTTGGCGGCGGATCCGCCCGAGGCTTCCTTGCCCGGCTGCATGCGCGCATAGAGCGAACGCGCCCGGTCCTCGTCGATCAGTGTCATGGCATTCTTGGCGATGCCCTCGGCGGCGAGAAATTCGTCGCTGGCCGGCGAGAGAACGTCGACAATGGCATTGCCGACGGCGAGCACGTCGAAACGGGCTTGGGACATGGAAAATCCGTTCAGTGGCTGAAAGACAGCGGGTTGAGCCGTGACACCTAACCGCAGCGCCGCGCGAGAACAAGGCTTGCGGCCGGACGCCGCTCTGCTAAAGCCCGCGCCATGACCCGTATCGCCTTCCTCACCGCGGCCTGCATGTTCCGCGACAATCCCGCCGCCCGCGCCGACTGTTTCGAGTACGAGCTCGAGATCGCGGCGCTGCAGCCGGCCTGTGCGGCCGCCGGCTTCGACCTTGTCCCGGTGATCTGGGACGATCCGGACTTCGACCCGGCTGCCTTCGACGGCGCCATGATCGGCACCTGCTGGGATTATATGGAAAAGCCGGACGCCTTCATGGCGAAGCTGGAAGCGATCGCGGCGGCGACGCGCCTGTTCAACCCGCTGCCCATGGTGCGCTGGAACAGCCGCAAGACCTATCTCAAAGACCTCGCCGGACGCGGCGCGCCGATGATCCCGACCGTCTGGGCCGGGCGCGCCACGGCGGACACGATCGCGGCGGCCTTCGAGACGCTGGACTGCGACGATATCGTGGTGAAACCGGTTCTGGGCGCCGGCGCCTGGCGCCAGGCCCGGATCCGCAAGGGCGAGCCCGTCCCGGCCGCCGAGGCCCTGCCGCCGGCGGACTGCATGATCCAGCCCTTCCTGCCGGCCGTGGCGGAAGAGGGTGAATATGCCTTCCTCTTCTTCGGCGGCGAGTTCTCGCACTGCGCCCGGAAAATCCCGGCCAGCGGCGATTACCGCGTGCAGTCGGAATATGGCGGCCGCGAGGAAGTCCATGTGCCCGGCGAAGACGAGCTGGCGCTGGCCCGTTCGGTGCTCGACTGTATCGAGGGCGAGCCGCTTTATGCGCGGGTCGACATGCTGCGCGGGCTCGACGGCCAGCTGGCACTGATCGAGATCGAGCTGATCGAACCCTATCTCTATCCCGAACAGGGCCCGCAAATGGGCGAGACCCTGGCCCGCGCGCTGGGGCGGATGCTGGCTGTGCCGGCCTAGGCGCGCGAGCCTACCGATTGAGCACCCAGGTGCGCTCGGCGGCGGGGTCGAACATCAGGACCAGCTGACGCAGCACGCCGATGCCGATATTGGGCCGTCCGCCTTCCATGAAGTGGACACGCGGTCTCTCGATATGAACGCCGGCAATCGTCACATCCTCGGCCAGACGTGCCTCGAAGACATCCTGTGTTCCGGCGGCCGAGGTGGCGGTGCCGACAAAGACCGGTTCGGCTTCCAGATTGAGGCTGGGAACCAGGCTGAGCGGCAACAGGAAATCGCTGTCATTGCCGGTGTCCAGAATGGCCGGGATCGACCGGTCGCCGATCTCGATTGTCAGCGAGGGCAGGGCCGAAGAGCTGCCGGCGCCGAGATAGGGAATGGGTTCGCCGCCCTGGGGAGCCGTTTCCGGTTCGAACAGGACCAGACGGCTGCGGCCCAGATCCATCACCACATATTGGCCCGGAAAGCTGTTGGGACCGAAGATCGCCACTTCATTGGGGAAGTTGAACGGCATGGCGTTGGCGCGCCCGTCGGCGATGGGCACCCCGCCCAGGCTGGCGCCGGTGATATAGGTTGCAAAGCCGGGAACCGGATTGCCGGTACTGCCGTCGATGGCCGTCGAGGGACCCCTGTTTTCCAGGCCCATGCGGGTGGCGACGTCCATATCGACAATATTGCCATTGGTGCCGGTATCGAACACGGCCGGTACGGGCGGGTGATCGCCGACGGTCAGCATGACCAGAACGCGATTGTTGGACTGGAACAGTGCGATGACGGGTGGGCGCGCCTCCTCTTGTGCCGAGGCTGAAAATGACAGACTCGCAAAAATAGTGGAAAATGTAACCAAGATTGCGGAAATGTATCGCATCCAGACCCCCTATCTGTATTTCCGAGAGGGTTCCTTTTTTTGGCAACGCAAGTCAAATGAAGCCCTTGTCATTTTTTGGATAGCATTTCCTGTTATTCAGACCGCTTCACCTGCTACAGGGCACACCGGCCAGATGCAGCAATCGGGTTGGCCGCCGGTCATGAAATTGCCCGGAACGCCTGTCCTGTTCACGGTACCGGACGCGAAAACTCAAAGAGAGGCCCCCATGATCCGCCACGCTTGCCTGGCGACGCTTTTGCTTGTGGGCCTGTCGGCCTGTGCGGCCACGGCAGACCCGCCTGCACCCGTGGCCTATCGTGCAATCAGCGTCACCGAGACGCCCTGTTTCGGTTTCTGCCCCGCCTATACGATCACCGTCACGCCGGATGACCGCTATGTGCTCGAAGCGCGCAGCCACACGCGGACGCAGGGCCGCACCACGGGCGCGCTGGACACGGGCAGTTTTGCGCGCATGACGGCCGTGCTCGAGCGCGAGGATGCGGCCGGCCTGCCGGTCTCGGTCAGCCGCACAGACGAGGACACCTGCCCGCTCTGGCACACTGATGCGCCGGGCTATGAGCTTTCCATCACCCGCATGGACGGCCGTCAGGATGTCAGCTGGTATCGCGGCTGCTCCGGCCACCCGGCTATTGAACGCCTGGAACGCATCAGCGAGGCCCTGCGGGCGCAGTATGACTACGACACGCTGATCGCCGTGGAGCGGTAGGGGGTAAACTCAGCCCAACCGCTTTCCCCGGACTTGTTCCGGGGTCCGGGGAAAGTGGTGAGGTTGGGGAAAATGGGCCGTATCGGGAAAACGGAGTGGGTGTCAGGGGAAGCCCTGTGCCTCAAACGCCTTTCGGGGCGGGGGTCTTGTCCCTGAACTGGCACAGATCCTCGATCGGGCAGCGCCAGCATTCCGGCTTGCGGGCCTTGCAGACATAGCGGCCGTGCAGGATCAGCCAGTGGTGGGCGCCCTGGCGGAATTCGTCGGGCATGATCTTTTCCAGCCGCTTTTCGACGGCCAGCGGGTCCTTGCCCGGGGCGAGTCTGGTGCGGTTGGAGACGCGGAAGATATGCGTGTCGACGGCGATGGTGGGCACGCCGAAGGCCTCGTTGAGCACCACATTCGCCGTCTTGCGGCCGACGCCCGGCAGCGCTTCCAGCGCCTCGCGTTCGGCGGGCACGATACCGCCATGCTGCTCGATCAGGATTTTCGACAGGGCGATGACATTCTTGGCCTTGTTGCGGAACAGGCCGATCGTCTTGATGCGGTCGCGCACATGATCCTCGCCCAGCGCGACCATCTTCTCCGGCGTATCGGCCTCCTGGAACAAAAGCTTCGTCGCCTTGTTCACGCCGACATCGGTGGCCTGGGCCGACAGAGCGACCGCGACCAGCAGCGTATAGGGATTGGTATAGTCCAGCTCGGTGCGCGGCGCGGGCCGGTCCTGCGCCAGCCGCGCCATCAGGTCGTGGGCCTGCTCGCGCGAAAGGCCGCGCGGCTGCGGCTTGCGGCGGGATTTCGGTCTGGCGGCGGTCTTGCGGGGCGTCGATGTCGTCATGGCCGCAGGTATAGCCGCTTCGCGCGGCCTGTCATCCGGCGAGCGGACCCGGCGGCCATTGTCTCGGCCACAGGAGCGACTATCTTGCCCGTCATGCGCACGATCGTGGAAAGCTGGCCCGCCGAGGCGGAGGCCGTTGCACCGCATGAGGGCCCGGCCTTCATGGAGGCCGAACTGGCGCCCAACCGGTCGCTGCCCAACCCCGCCTTCACGGCGCTGATGATCGCCATCGCCATTATCTCCTTCAGCGCCGGCATGCTGTTCATCACCATCGGGGCCTGGCCGGTGACGCCGTTTTTCGGGCTCGATGCCTTTCTGGTCTGGCTGGCTTTCCGGATTTCCTATCGCGATGGCCGCGCGCGCGAATGGGTGACGGTGAATGCGCGCGATATCGAGGTGGTGCGCCAGCACCCGACCGGGCATCGCCGCCGCTATCGCTTGCCCACGGCCTGGGTGCAGCTGCGGCTGATCGATCCGGGTGAACACCACGCCCAGCTGGCGTTGAGCGCCCATGGCCGCGCGCTGGTGCTGGGCAGTTTTCTCAGCCCGCCCGAGCGCGGCGAATTTGCCGAAGCGCTGGGGGCGGCGATCGATACGGCACGCCGATCCCTCAACCCGGCACAGGAAACCCCGCAGGACCGGGCGCAAGAACCGGGTGGAGCGGTGCCGAGCGGTGGCTAGACTGGCCGCATGATGACCGCACAGATTCTCGATCTCGACACGGCCTGCCGTGATTATCGCCGGATCGCCTCGGCCCTCGCCTGGCTGGGCGAGAACTGGCGCGACCACCCCGATCTGGACGCCGCAGCCCGCTCGGCCGGCCTGTCGCCGCACCATTTCCAGCGCCTCTTCACCCGCTGGGTGGGGCTGAGCCCGAAGAAATATGTCGGCGCGCTGGCCCATGGCGCCGCGCGCGAGGCGCTGGAGGACGGCGCCAGCATTCTCGATGCCGCCTTCGATGCGGGTCTGTCGGGCCCCGGCCGGCTGCACGATCTCTTCATCGCCCACGAAGCCGTCACGCCGGGCGATGCAAAACGGCGCGGCGCCGGGCTGAGCTTCGTCTGGCGCGCAACGCCCACGCCCTTCGGCGAAGCGGTGCTGCTGATCGCGCCGCGCGGCCTCTCCGCCCTCGCCTTTGCCGAACCGGATATCGACACGGCCTTCGACGATCTGCACGCTCGCTTTCCCGCCGCAGACTATGTCCGCAACGACGCGGAGGTGCGGGCCTGGGCCGGGCGGATCTTCCTGGGCGGCGGGCCCGGTGCGCCGGTGCCGCTGGCGCTCTATGGCACGCCCTGGCAGCGCCAGGTCTGGCGGGCCCTGCTGGAGATCCCGGCCGGCGAGACGACAAGCTACAAGTCGATTGCCGAGCAGGTCCGTACGCCCAAGGCGGCGCGCGCCGTGGGTGCGGCGGTCGGGGCCAACCCGGTCGCCTGGCTGATCCCCTGCCACCGCGTGATCGCGGCAGACGGCCAGCTGACCGGCTATCACTGGGGTGTCGAACGCAAGCGCGCCATGCTCGCCTACGAGGCGGCAGCACGCTAAACTGGGTCCATGGACCTTTCACACCCCTTTGCCATTGCCGGCATTACCGGCCTTGTCGCGGCCGCCGCCTTCCTGATCCGCTGGGTCGCGGCACGCCGGCGGCTGATGGAAGACGCGCGGATCGAATATGCCGAGCGCTGTGAGAGCAAGCCGGCGACCGTGAGGGGCGTCGACGCGGCCGCGTTCGAACGCCTCTATGTCGCCGCCTACGAGCCGCGCTGGGCGCTCTATGCCGCCGGTACACTGGTGCTGGCGATCGCGATCACGCCGCTGGCCGCGCTGGGCCTGGTGGCGCTGTGGCCGGTCATCGTCATGGGGCTGGATGGCGGGCCTTGGTATGACGAGGGCTATTATCCGTGGATGTTCTACATGTTCTTCGGATTCTGCCTGATCTGGGCGGCCTGCGGCGCGCTGATGGCCCGCATCCACCATGCCCGCTCGCCGGAAGGCTTCGTGCCGGCCCTGGCCCGCGCCCGCGGCGAACCCTTCGATGACATTGTCATTCCGCGCAAACGCCCCAAATGGGCGGTAAGAGCGGTGCCCGATCCGAAAAATCCCGGCCAGCGGGATACGGGGACCGAACCCGCCAACGAGACGAATTAGGACGGATTGCCATGCGCTACCTGCACACCATGGTCCGGGTTTCGGACCTGGACGAGAGCCTGCGTTTCTACTGCGAAGGCCTGGGCCTCAAGGAAATCAGCCGGATGGACAGCGAGAAAGGGCGTTTCACCCTGATCTTTCTCGCCACGCCGGAAGATGTGGAGGCCGCGGGCTATCCGGGCGGTGTCTATACCGGCAGCAAGATTCCCGAAGGCCTGCCCTGTGTGGAGCTGACCCATAACTGGGATCCGGAGGAATACACCGGCGGCCGCAATTTCGGGCATCTCGCATACCGCATGGACAATGTCTACGACACCTGCGCCCGCCTGCAGGCGATGGGCTACACGATCAACCGTCCGCCGCGCGACGGCCATATGGCTTTCGTGCGTTCGCCGGACGGTATCTCCGTGGAACTCCTGCAGCGCGGCGACAATCTCCCGCCGCAGGAACCCTGGGCGAGCATGGAGAATACCGGGAGCTGGTAGGGCCGGCGCGGCAGGGCCTGCCGTCTCCGCTCCACCGTCATTCCGGCGAAAGCCGGAACCCAGCTCGTAGAGCTGGTTGTGATGAGCGTGCCCTGTGGACCGGGCCCTGACGGACACTTGCGCCCGTTGAGGCGGGCGTCTGGGCTTTGATAGGCTCGCGCACGCGCAAACCAGCCCATTGATTTCATGCCAGGATTTCGCCGCAGGGGAGGCAAGAGATCAATGGAGAGACGGGCCTTTTTCAGCCTTCCCCGGTCCTTCTTTGTCATCCCGGATGGATGCCCGGCGAAAGCCGGGCGCAAGTCCGGGACCCATAGCCCCGCTGCTCATCCAGTTCTCACAGATGTCGAGGCCGCCCCGGCCTGCACCGGGCGTATGGGTCCCGGCCCTTTGGCCCGCCTGCGCGGGCCATCCGACCGGGATGACAACGGGTGAGTGAGAGCGGTTACGCCGCGCGCCGCATGTCTTCGTAGCGCTTGCCGGGCTCGTCTTCATAGCTTTCGGCGAGGACGGTGAGGCGTTCGATGCGGTCGGTGCGGAAGTGGCGGAAATCATTGCGCAGTTCGCACCAGGCCGAGAGCAGCCAGACGCGGCCGAAACAGGTCAGCGCGAGCGGACGGATGACGCGCTTGGTTTTCTCGTCCTGCAGCGAGTTGTAGACCACGCGCAGCTTGCGCTTCGAAGCGATGGCGTTGCGTACGGGGCCGAAGGCTTCCGGCCGCACGGTCTCGTCGAGGAAGGCGGCAAACAGCGGCGTNGAGCGCAGGCGCTGGCGGTGCGTGTCGGGCAGGGCGTGCTCGATCTTGCCCAGCGCCTCGGCGGCGGCCATGGCCAGATCCTTGTCGCCGGTCGCCTTGACCAGGCGGGCGCCCAGGGCGAGCGCGTCGAGCTGTTCATAGGAGAAGGTGAGCGGCGGCAGGTCGAAACCGGGGCGCAGCACATAGCCGACACCGGCTTCGCCGTCGATGGGCGCGCCGGAGCCGATCAAATGGGCGATATCGCGATAGATGGTGCGTTCGGAAACCTCGAAGCACTTGCCCATGTCATGGGCGGTCACGGCGCCGGGCGCGGCTTCCCGCAAGGCCTGGACGATGCGGATGAGACGTTCGGCCCTGCGCACTGACACCCCCTGAAACATGGCCTTGAGGCCGGCTGATCTGGCGGGATGATGTCAGGATTTCGGGCCCTGCGCAAGCTTGGCCCGGCCGGCGCCATATCCGGCATGTTTCACGTGCAACGCAGGTCGAGGCCTGCCACACAAGTCCTGACAAATCCTGTCATGCGACGGCGATGACGTCCTGCATGGAGTAGAGGCCGGCCGGCCGGCCCTCGCCCTTGTTCGACATCCAGCGCGCAGCCTCCAGTGCTCCGGCGGCGAAGATCGAGCGGTCGAAGGCGCGGTGGGAGATGGAGATCTCTTCCATATCGCCCAGGAAGCGCACGGCATGCTCGCCGATGATCGTGCCGCCGCGCGTGGCGGAAAAGCCGATCGTGCCGGGCTTGCGCGGACCGGTCGTACCATGGCGTCCCGGTGTCGCGACGGCATCGAGATCCTCGCCGCGGGCTTCGGCGGCGGCCCGGCCCAGCAGCAGGGCGGTGCCCGAGGGCGCGTCGGGCTTCATGCGGTGATGGGTCTCCTCGACCTCGATATCCCAGTCATGCGCGCGCAGCCGGCCGGCGGCCTGGCGCACCAGGGCTTCGGCCAGGGCAATACCGAGCGAGAAATTCCCCGTGGAGAGAATCGGCAGCCGGCGGGCCGCCGCGGTCAGACGGACCTGTTCGTCCGCGTCGAACCCGGTGACACCGCTGACCAGGGGCGGACCGTTCCAGCCAGCCAGGCGTTCTGCCGTTGCGGCCGTCATGCGCGGCAGGCTGGCATCGAGCACGATATCGGCGTCGCGCACCGCCTTCTCGAGGGCGACCGTCGCGATGCACTCGCAGGGCGTGCCGGTCAGCCATTCGCCGACATCCTCGCCTTCCGAGGACGAACCGGCGCGCACGACGGCGCCTGTCAGGGCGAAATCGGGTGCCTGCAGGACCGCCCGGCCGATGGCCCGGCCCAGACGCCCGGTCACACCCAGAAGCGCTACACGGATGACCTGGCTCATACTCCTCCTCCGGAAACAAACTGATCGGCCAGCTTTTCAAACACATAGGACCCGATGATGGGAATGACCGGGATCAGTACATAAAGCGAGAAGCGCGTCGTCACACCGGCCGAGACCGGCCATTCCGGCCGCGCATTCACCCAGATCTCGTAATCGGTCAGACCGGCCAGGGCCGATGCGGTCTCCGCATCGCCGGCCAGCGCCCGCTCGCGCACCCTGGCCATCTCGGCATGAATGCGGTCGAGCTCGGCCTGTTTGGCGGCGCGGATCTTGGTGTGCACCGGATGCAGCGCGCTGGTCAGCACGATGACGCCGCCGGCAATCGAGGCGGCAACAACGGGCACGGTGATCCACAACTGGGTGGCGTCGAACAATGCGTCGGGCCGGTTCGGATTAATCAGGAAAAGCAGCAGGATACCGGCCATGATCAGCCAGGACCGCGCGGCGCGCAGCCCGATCCGGCCGAACACGTCCAGCCGGTCGAGATGGAAGAGATCGATCGTCAGGTGGTCGCGGATCAGCTGTTTGATGGCCGCGCTCTCGCGCGCCAGATCGATCCCGGCCCGAAAGCCGATGCCGTAGAGCACGGGCGATACCAGGATAAACCACAGGCCGACCGACTGGAGATAGGTCACGAAGGTGAAATTGCTGGTGAGGATGATCATGCCGTTGAAGGCAAGACCCGCGGCGGCGCCGGCAAAGAACATCAGCGCATAGCGCCGGCTCCAGCTGCGCGGAATGCCCAGGGCGAAGGCGCGCGCATCGCCGGCCCCGGCCGGTGAGAGGGCGGCAACCAGGGCGTCGGTCTCGGCCTCCCACATGCGGCGGCTGAATTCGGTGAAGGCGGTGCCGGCCGTGAAGATCAGCGACAGGACCAGCGCGATCCACGCGACCTGTACCAGCACGATCCCGCCAGTCGCGCTGACATGGAAGAGCGAAGGCTGGCGGGTGGTCTCGGCAATCAGCACGAAACTGCCATAGACCAGGACGAACAGCGCCAGCGTTGTCAGGAGCGGGCCCAGCGGCGACACGCGATAGAGCCGCATCTCGAAGGGTTCGAAATGCGTTGCGTCTGCGGGCGTGTCAGCAGGGGCAGTCGTGTCCGGCCTGGTATCCATGCGCGAATCCTACGCCGTTGCGGCGCAGGGTGTCACGCGGATTGCGTGCGGCGGATCAGTTGGCGTTGGGACGACCGTCATCGGTCGTCACATCGTCCCAGAACTGTTTGACCTTGTTGAAGAAACCCGCGCTGTCGGGATTGCAGCCCTCGCCGGAGAGGTCGCAGAACTCCTTCAGGAGCTCTTTCTGGCGGTCGCACAGATTGCGCGGGGTTTCCACGAACAGCTCGACGATCATGTCGCCGCGCGGGCCGCCGCGCAGGCGGGGCATGCCCTTGCCGCGCAGGCGCATGCGGCGTCCGGTCTGGGCGCCTTCGGGGATTTTCATCTCGGCCTTGCCGCCCTCGATCGTGGGCACTTCGATGGAACAGCCCAGCGCGGCCTGCACCATGGAGGCGGGGGTGCGGCAGTAGAGATTGGGTCCGTCGCGCTCGAAAATCTCGTGCGGCTTGACGGAAATGAAGATGTAGAGATCGCCGCGCGGACCACCACGGGCCCCGGCTTCGCCTTCACCGGCAAGACGGATGCGCGTGCCGTCCTCGACGCCGGCCGGAACGGTGACATTCAGCGTGCGCGTCTTGCGCACCCGGCCGACACCGTCGCAGTCCTGGCAGGGGGTTTTCACGTACTGGCCGCGCCCGCCGCAATGCGGACAGGTCTGTTCCATGGTGAAGAAGCCCTGGGAGCGGCGGATTCGTCCGGCCCCGCCACAGGTGCCGCAGGTTTCCAGCTCGGTACCCGGCTCATTGCCCTGCCCGTCACAGCGTTCGCAATGCATGGCCGTGGGGACCTTGATGGTCGCTTCCTTGCCGCTGAAGGCATCTTCCAGGGCAATCTCGAGATCATAGCGCAGATCGGCACCGCGCGCCGGACCATGGCTGCGCCCGCCGCGACGGCCGCCGCCCATGCCGCCCATGCCGAAGGCTTCGCCGAAGACCTGTTCAAAAATGTCGGCAAATTCGGCCGCACCGGCGCCACCGCCGAACGGGCCCTGGCCGCCGCCCATGCCGCCCTGTTCGAAGGCGGCGTGGCCCATGCGGTCATAGGCTGCGCGCTTGTCCTTGTCGGACAGGATGGCATAGGCCTCGCCGACTTCCTTGAACCTGGCCTCGGCCTCCGCATCGCCCGGATTCCTGTCCGGGTGATATTGCATCGCCAGCTTGCGATAGGCGCTCTTCAGCGCCTTTTCGTCTGCCGAACGGTCGACACCGAGTGTCTCGTAATAGTCGCGTTTACTCATCAAGCTTCACCGTGGGACAGAACCAGTACCGCGTTCTGCCGCATCTGCCGCGCCAGCGAATAGCCCTGTGCAAGACACAGGCCCGCGGCGCCGTCATGGATCGCGGCCTCGTGCCGCGTTTCGATCAGGATCATGCCGGGCCACAGCGTGCGCGGCGCCCGGGCAAAGAAAGCCTCCAGAACGGGACCCTCATAACCCTCGATGTCGATCTTCATGACATCGACGCGCGCAATACCGGCCTCATCCAGCACGGCCTGCAGCGGACGCATGGCGACCGTATCGCCCTCGCCACCGGTTTCGACATGCACTTCGCCCCGGTTCCTGCCGGATTGCACCATGCGGACTTCCCCCGCTTCGGCGCCCAGCGCACAGGGCACGACCGTCACGCCTTCGGCGCCGGACGATCGCAGATTGAATTCCAGCCGCCGCCGGTTCTCCGTGTCCGGCTCGATCGCCACCACCGTCACCGGCCGCCCCAGCGTCTTTCCGTCTGCCAGCACGGACAGGGTGTAGAGGCCGGCATTGGCGCCGGCATCGACGAAATTGAAGGGGGTATCGGCGTCGTGGGCGGCAATGCGGGCGCGGATCTCGGCCCGTTCCGCATCGTCCCAGGTGCGGGCTCCGGCGAAGACGCGCTTCTCGCAGCGATTGTCGCGCAGGTGCAGGCGGGCGAACTGTCCGGGAAACACCTCGACATCGGCGATCTCGCGGCCGCCGGACATCAGGGTCCGCCGGACCACGGTCTCCGCGCCGCGGCGCAGGCCGTCGAGCGGCAGGGACATGGGGAGGCGCCGGAAGCGCTCCGCCAGCTCGGGAAGTGCGAAGGCACCGAAAGGTGCGGAAATCGGGTCGGGACGGGCCATGAGGCGCTCCTGGGCCGGCGGGCCCGGAGCGGCAGCGGTATCCCGCGTGCCGCTCCGGATCACCGGACCTTAGCCGTCCTTCTTGTTTTCGTCGTCGACTTCGGAGAACTCCGCGTCGACCACGTCATCGTCCGAGGAGTCCCCGGAGGCGGTTTCACCGCCTTCGGCGCCTTCGGACTGCTGGGCGGCATACATCGCCTCACCCAGCTTCATTGCGGCCTGGACGAGGGCCTGGGTCTTCTGCTGGATGGCTTCGACATCCTCGCCATCCTTGACCGCTTTCAGCTCGGACAGGGCCGCCTCGATGGCTTCCTTGTCGGCGGACGGCACCTTGTCGCCGAACTCCTCGAGCTGCTTTTCGGTCTGGTGGATCATGGCTTCGGCGCCGTTATGGGCCTCGGCCAGTTCCTTCTTCTTCTTGTCGGCCTCGGCATTCGCCTCGGCGTCCTTGACCATCTGTTCGATATCGTCGTCGGACAGACCGCCGGACGCCTGGATCCGGATCGCCTGTTCCTTGCCGGTCGCCTTGTCCTTGGCCGACACGTTGACGATGCCGTTGGCGTCGATGTCGAAGGTGACCTCGATCTGCGGCAGGCCGCGCGGCGCCGGCGGGATGCCGACCAGGTCGAACTGGCCCAGCAGCTTGTTGTCGGCGGCCATCTCGCGCTCACCCNGGGAGACGCGGATGGTGACGGCGGTCTGGTTGTCGTCGGCGGTCGAGAAGACCTGCGACTTCTTGGTCGGGATCGTGGTGTTGCGCTCGATCAGGCGGGTGAAGACACCGCCCAGCGTCTCGATACCCAGCGACAGCGGGGTCACGTCGAGCAGCAGCACGTCCTTCACATCGCCCTGCAGGACGCCGGCCTGGATGGCGGCACCCATGGCGACCACCTCGTCCGGGTTCACACCCTTGTGCGGATCCTTGCCGAAGAAGCCCTTCACGGCTTCCTGCACCTTGGGCATGCGGGTCATGCCGCCGACCAGAACGATATCGTCAATGTCGGAAGCCGACAGGCCGGCATCCTTGAGCGCCTTCTTGCAGGGCTCCAGGGTGCGCTTGACCAGATCGTCGACCAGCGCTTCCAGCTTGGCGCGGGACAGCTTGATATTCAGGTGTTTGGGGCCCGAGGCATCGGCCGTGATGAAGGGCAGGTTCACTTCATAGGAGGTGGCCGAGGACAGTTCCTTCTTGGCCTTCTCGGCTTCTTCCTTCAGGCGCTGGAGGGCCAGCTTGTCCTGCTTCAGGTCGATGCCGTTTTCCTTTTTGAACTCGTCCGCGAGGTATTCGACGATCCGCAGGTCGAAGTCCTCACCGCCCAGGAAGGTATCGCCATTGGTCGCCTTCACTTCGAAGACGCCGTCGCCGATTTCCAGGACGGAGACGTCGAACGTGCCGCCGCCGAGGTCGAACACGGCGATCGTCTTGTTCTCGCCCTTGTCGAGACCATAGGCCAGGGCGGCCGCGGTCGGCTCGTTGATGATGCGCAGGACTTCAAGACCGGCAATCTTGCCGGCGTCCTTGGTGGCCTGGCGCTGGGCGTCGTCGAAATAGGCCGGGACGGTGATGACCGCCTTCTCGACCTTCTCGCCGAGATAGCTTTCCGCGGTTTCCTTCATCTTCTGCAGCGTGAAGGCGGAAATCTCGGACGGGGAATACTTCTTGTCGCGGCCCTGCACCCAGGCGTCGTTATTGTCCGACGGCACGATCTTGTAGGGCACCATGTCGATGTCCTTCTTGACCGTGGGGTCGTCCATCATGCGGCCGATCAGGCGCTTGATGGCGAAGAAGGTGTAGTCCGGGTTGGTGACGGCCTGGCGCTTTGCCGGCTGGCCGATCAGGCGCTCGCCGTCCTGGGTGAACGCGACCACGGACGGGGTCGTCCGCGCGCCTTCGGAATTCTCGATGACCTTGGCCTGTCCGTTTTCCATAACGGCCACACAGGAGTTGGTGGTACCCAGGTCGATGCCGATGACCTTGCTCATTGATCGTCTCTCCGTTTTTTCCAAGCGGGACCGGTTCGGCGCATCAGGACCTTGTCGCAAGCGTACCGGATGCCGTTCACCGTCCCCTTCGGGATCGTCATTGAATATCCGGTGATGCCGACACCGGAGTGGTTCACGCATGTTCGGGGAATAACCCCGCGCTTGGTGGGCGATTTAGGGAGGGATGACTGCAAGCGCAAGGCCGCAGACGCGTCCGTTGCAGGGACGGGGTGTCGCGGCGGCGCGGACCGCAGAAAATCCCGCGCGCCTTCGTCGATCGCCGAATGGCCTGCCCTGCAAGCCCCCGGTAAACCGTACGGGTTTTCAAGGACAGGGCCCGGCGGCCCGAGGGGGGACAATGATCGCCAGACGCCTGATGCTGCCCGTTGTCGCAGCGGTCTCATTAATTATGTCCGCCTGCTCGGTGATTCTGCCGCAGCAGACCTTCATCGTCACCACGCCGGAACCGGGGGCCGAGGTCTACATGTCGCTGACCGGCCACCGCTCGGTCGGCGTCAATTCGACCGATGTAATGGGATCGATCCCGGCCGGACGGGACACGACCTCGATGAATTTCATCGGCACGACACCGCTGACCCACACCTTCCACGTCACCCGTCATCGCCCGGGCGTCGCTTCGCCCGGCGAATTCTCGACCAGCATGAACACGGTCTACACCGAGGCCTTTGTCGAGGTGATCTATCCCGATGGCCGCCGGGAATCCCGCAATGTCCGGCTGAACAATGGCGAGATGCGGCTCGACTTTACCGGTTCCGGCGCACGTTAGGCGTTTGGGACGGCCGCTGGCGGGCGCTGCAGCAACGCGTCCGCCGGCGGTCGACAGGGGATGACTGCCGGGGGATGAATTCCGGGTGGAAGCGCGGCCTGCGGCGCGCCATGCTGGAGGCATGGACGAGCCCGCCCCGCCTCTGCCCGGTTTCCGCTTTCTGCCCGGTCATTTCGACCGGACGGTCCAGTCGGATCTGGTGGCGGCCGTGATCGAGGCGGCCGCGACGGCGCCCTTCTGGCGGCCCTCCATGCCGCGGACGGGCCAGCCCCTCTCGGTGAAGATGACGAATTTCGGCCCGCTGGGATGGGTCACCGACCAGGCGCGCGGCTACCGCTACGAGCCCGCGCACCCGGAAACCGGCGCACCCTGGCCGCCCCTGCCCACTGCATTGCTGGATCTGTGGACGGCCGTGTCCGGCTATCCCGCGCCGCCGGAAGCCTGCCTGGTGAACTGGTATGCGCCGGGCAGCCGCATGGGCCTGCATGTCGACAGCGACGAGGCGGCGACCGATGCGGCCGTCGTCTCGGTCTCGCTGGGGGACAAGGCCCGTTTCCGGATCGGCGGCACCACGCGGCGCGGCAAGACGGCCTCCATGGTGCTGTCCTCGGGCGATGTCGTGGTGCTCGGCGGGGCCTCGCGGCGCAGCTATCACGGCATCGACCGGATCTATCCGGGCACCTCGACCCTGCTGCCGGAAACGGTTTTCCCCGGCGGCGGACGCATCAATCTGACCATGCGGCGGGTGACGCCGGCCTGATCGCCCGCGGCGCCGGCGAAATCGCCGGTCCATGGAACGGCTCCTGCGTCCGGGCGTTGCATCCTGTGTCGAACAACACACGGGAGACTGGACGCCATGATGAAGACACTTCTGATCGTCAGTGCTGCCGCCCTGACCGTTACGGCCTGCGGTGCCACCACGCGAAATGCGGCTGCCGGCGGCGCAATGGGCGCGGCTGCAGGTGCGATCATCGGCAACAATACCGGCTCGGGCGATGCCCAGACCGGTGCCCTGATCGGCGGTGCCGTCGGTGCCGCGGCCGGTGCCTATTCCGGGTGCCGCGAGGAAGGCGGCTGCCGCTGGAACGAGAGCAATTCCAACCATTCGCAGCTCTATCTCGATCGCCGGGCCAACCGGTACTACTACGTCAACGACCGGGATGGCTGCACCTATTGGCGCAACGGCGAATACCGCGCCTGCTGAACCCGAACGCCACAGACATCGCCGGTACCCCTTGCCGGTCGAACGCCGGGAGTTGCCGCTCCCGGCGCTTTTTGTGCGCCCTGCGACCTGCTGGTTCATGGCGCAGTCATGCAATTGCGGGCAGAATGGCCTTTCCACCCGTTCGCGATGCCCCGGCACATGGCCGGACCGCGCCGGGTGCGACAGGGAGACGAGCATGATCTCGAAAGCGTTTGCAGTGAGTGTTCTCGCACTGGGCCTGACGGCCTGCGGGGCCACCACCCAGGGGGCGATCACCGGCGGCGCGCTGGGCGCGGCGGCGGGCGCCATCATCGGCAATAATACCGGGTCCGGCGATGCCGAGACCGGCGCCATCATCGGTGGCGTGATCGGTGCGGCGGGCGGGGCCTATGCCGGATGCCGGGCCCAGGGCGGCTGCGCCTGGAACCAGAACAATCCCAGCCATTCCCGCCTCTATTATGACGAGCGTGCACGCCGCGAATACTATGTCGACGAGCGCGACGGCTGCACCTACTGGCGCAATGGCGAGTACCGCGCCTGCTAGTCTGGTCGATACAGGTCTCTGCCGGCGCCGGCTCAGCGGGTGCCGGCGGAGACAAAATGGGTGCCGAGCCGGAAGGGGTGGTCGAAATAGGCTTCCCGCCAGGCAGCACCCCGGCGTTCGAGGAGTTCGGCATCGGCCGAGCCCAGCGCATAGAAGGCGACGCGCTGCCAGTCCGGCAGTGACAGATCGCGCAATTCCTGGCGCAGCCGGGCTTCCTGGCGTGCGGTCTCTTCGGCGTCGCCCTCGAGCCGGGCCAGTGCCAGCTCGGTCCAGCGCGCAACCCCCTCTTTCCAGACCTGGAATTCATAATAGCGCCCATCGGCGTCCGACAGGCCGGCGGTGAAAGCTGCGCGGGCGGCGGCATAGGTATCGAAGGCCGCGTCGAACCCGTCCGGCTCTGCATCGAGCGCTGCCAGGGCCGCGTCGGCCAGGGCGCGCCCGGCTTCCGCGGTCGCCGGGTCGGCATAGGGGAAGGGATAGTTCAGCATCCACATGCCGGTCTCGTCCCCGCCATGCAGGTCAAGCGCCTGAACGGCGGCATAGCTGGCGGCGGGATGTGTGTCCTGGAACTGGTGCATGTGCTCGTGCAGCACGACCTGCTGCCAGGCGCGCGGGGTCTGTCCGGTCTCTTCCGGCGTGCCGGTCACGATCGTGCTGACCCCGAACAGCGGGAAGGTGGCCAGCAGGTTCGGCCCGAACTGCGCATCGCGCCAGGAGAGGGAACAGCCGGTCGCGGGATCCGTCCCGGCCGGTTCGAACCCGTCCGGTGTGCCGCCGCAGACCAGAAACTCCCGTTCGCCATCATTCAGCAGCATCCGGAAGGGCGCGTCGGCGAGACCCGGCCAGAGTGCGTCGCCATGGGTTTCGACGGTTTCGCGCGCCCGGGCGTAGAGCGCCAGCGGTTCCGCCGGCGGTGCCTCGAGCGCGAGAAGTACGATCAGTCCCAGCATGCCATTCCCCCTGATTTTGCCGGAGCATCCTGACGGCAGGCGGCCTGTCGGGCCCGTGTCACACCCGTTACGCTTTGGTCATCCCGCGAGATAGCGGGCCGGCATGGCCGCGATCAGCACCAGCGACAGCGGCAGCATGACCGGCACCGTCCGCAGCGCCCAGCTTTCCGGCAGGAAGAAAACGTCGCGCGCCCAGGCCTCGCCGCTGCCGGTGAGCTGCCTGGCCCAGCTCTGCAGGATGCATTCGCCGCGATTGAGCAGAAGTCCCAGACCCACCATTGCCGGCGGCAGCAGGGCCCACAGGGCCGGCACCAGACCCCGTCCCGTCAGATCATAATGCGCGATCAGGCCCAGACAGGTGAGGCAGAGCGCGAACACGGCCGTGTGCGTCAGGCGCAGGACAAACAGCACCACCGCGGCGGTCCTAGGGCTGGGAAGGCATGTCGCCGGGCCGGTTGCGGCCATCGGGCGGCGGCATGAAGTCGATCACACTCATCGGCAGCGAACGGCCGTTTTCCTGGACGATGCGCACATGCTTGCGGCGCAATTGCCGCGGCTCGGCGACACCGCAGGAATGCGCGATCATCTCGACATGGCTCCGGATCGTGTCGGCATAGCGGGCGACGCGTTCGGCCTTGTCTGTGACGACGAGGCCGCGCTGCAGGCGTTTGTCGTGCGTGGTGACACCGGTCGGGCAGGTATTGCGGTGGCATTTCATCGCCTGGATGCAGCCCAGCGAAAACATGAAGCCGCGGCCGCACTGGACGAAATCGGCACCGGCTGCCAGCGCCCAGGCCACGGCACCCGGCAGCAGCAGCTTGCCCGTCGCGATCACCCGCACCCGGCCGCGCAGGCCGTAGCGCTCGAGAATGTCGACCACCATGGGCAGGCTTTCGCGGATCGTCAGGCCGACATTGTCCATCAGCGCCATCGGCGCCGCGCCGGTGCCGCCATCGCCGCTGTCGATGGTGAAGAAATCCGGCGCGCTCTCCGTGCCGCGGCGTGTGACCGCCTCGCACATGTCCTCGATCCAGCCATGGGCGCCGATCACCGCCTTCAGCCCCACCGGCTTGCCGGTGACCTCGCGGGTATGCCCGCTCGTGTCGAGCAGACCGTCGACATCGGGGAATTCGGGATGCCGGTTCGGCGAGATCGAGGCCTCGCCGACCGGAATGCCCCGGATCTCCGCGACTTCCGCCGACACCTTCTCGGCCGGCAGGATGCCGCCCTTGCCCGGCTTGGCGCCCTGGGAAAGCTTCAGCTCGAACATCTTCACCGCATCGATATCGGCCATGTCGCGCAGGCGCTGATCATCCAGCCCGCCGGCCGCATTGCGCACGCCATACTTGGCGGTACCGATCTGGAAGACGATGTCGCAGCCGCCCTCCAGATGCCAGGGCGAGAGCCCGCCCTCGCCGGTGTTCAGCCAGATCCCGGCCTTCGCCGCGCCGCGCGACAGGGCCTGCACCGCGGGTTTCGACAGGGCGCCATAGCTCATGCCGGAAATATTGAAGAAGGAGGGCGCATCATAGGGGTGGCGGGCGTGCGGTCCGATGCGCAGGGGTTCGGTGGCCACGGCATGATCGTCGAGCAGCGGAAAGGCGCAATTGACGAAGAGCGCCGTGCCGGCCTTGTCCATCGGCTTGGTGGAGCCGAAGGGCACGGTGCCGCCCTCGCCCTGGGCCGACCGGTAGACCCAGTCGCGCTCCGCCCGGTTGAAGGGCAGTTCCTCGCGGTCCATGGCGAAGAAATACTGGCGGAAGAACTCGCCCAGCGTCGTGAACAGGTTCCGGAAGCGGCCGACCAGCGGATAGTTGCGGCGCACCGCATCGGCGGTCTGGGCGCGATCAATGATGTACATGACGATCATCGCCAGCGCCGCGGCGCCCAGCGCCAGCACAAGGAGCTGGGTCAGGATGTTCAGCGCGTCCATTGCCCATTGCGGCAGCATCGACATGATTTTCAACCCCGTGTCATGACGGCGCCATCATGGACTTTCGCCGCGCCCCTTGCGAGGGGGCGCGGCGAAAACGGGTGTTGTTGATGCGATGTCCCGTCAGGCGGTGACGTCGACGCCGTTACCGCCTGACGTATTGCCGTCGCCGGACGGATTGCCCGCCGAGACGGCAACCATGGCGGCGCGCAGGGTGCGTTCGCCGATCACGAAACCGGTCTGCATCACCGAGGCGATGCGGCCATTGGGCTGGTCGGACGGGATCTGGGCGACGGCCTGGTGGCGGTGCGGGTCGAAGGCGTCACCCGGCTGGGGATCGACCTTCTTCACGCCATGCCGCTCCATCTTGGAGAGCAGGGCCTTCTCGGTCATCGCCACCCCTTCGACGAGGTTCTTCACCGCGTCCGGTGCGCCGTCCAGCGTCGCGGGATCGACGGCGCCGACCGCCCGCGACAGATTGTCGGACACGTCCAGCATGTCCTTGGCGAAGCTGGATACCGCATAGCTGCGGGCATCGGCGACATCGCGCTCGGCCCGGCGGCGGGTATTCTCGGCCTCGGCCAGGGCGCGCAACAGCTTGTCGCGCATGGAATCCAGCTCGGCCGTCAGCTTCACGATCGCATCGTCCGGCGACGCATCGGCACCGGTCTCGCCGGCCGTGTCCTCCGCGCCCGCTTGCGGGGTCGCGGCGGTGTCTTCCGTCTCAGGCTGGCCGTTGTCTTCAGGCTTGCTGTTTTCGGTCTCGCTCATTCGCTTTCACTCTCAAGATCGCGTGCCGTCGAGGATCTGTCCGACGACACGGGCGGTGTAGTCGACAAGGGGGATAACACGCGCATAGTTCAAACGGGTGGGGCCAATTACACCCAGCGCCCCGATGATTTCCTGGTCGGAATTCATATAGGGAGCCACGATCACGCTTGAACCCGACAGACTGAAAAGCGGGTTCTCGGCGCCGATGAACAGGCGCACGCCATCGCCGTCGCGGGCCTTGTCCAGCAGTGTGATCAGCTCTTCCTTGCGTTCGATATCCTCGAACAGCAGCCGGATCCGCTCGAGATCGCCTGCCGCATCGACGCTTTCCAGCAGCCTGGCCTGGCCGCGCACGATCAGGGCGCGCTCGGCCGAGCCGCCGGACCAGTCGGCCAGGCCCTGCTTGACCAGGTCCTCGGCCGCGCTGTCCAGCTGCGAGCGGCGCTGGGCGATCTCGGCCTCGATCGCCTTGCGCGCCTCGGCGAGGGAGCGTCCCTTCAGCCGCGCCGAAAGATAATTGCCCGCCTCGATCAGCGTCACCGGCGGCATGCCGTCCGGCGCGCGCATCAGCCGGTTTTCCACCGTGCCGTCCTCGAAGACGAGCACGGCGAGCACTTCCTGCGGCGAGAGCGGCACGAATTCGACATGCCGCAGCGGTGCCTCGCGCTTGGGCGTGACAACCAGGCCGGCACCGCCCGCCAGGCCCGACAGCAGGGATGAGGCTTCCGACAGAAGGTCCTGCTGGGTGCGGCCCGAGCGGGTCACCTTGCCCTCGATCGCCTTGCGCTCGTCCTCGGTCAGCTGGCCGACCTGCAACAGTCCGTCGACGAACAGGCGCAGACCGGCATGGGTGGGCATGCGGCCGGCGCTGGAATGGGGTGCGGTCAGAAGGCCCATCTGGGCCAGGTCGGACATGGTGTTGCGGATCGAGGCCGGCGACAGCGACAGATTGCCGGTCTGCGACAGCGTGCGCGAACCGACCGGCTCGCCGGAGCGCAGATAGGCTTCCACGATCTCGCGGAAGATCGTGCGCATCCGTCCGTCCAGGGCGGCCAGGGTCGATTCGGGTCGCGTATCAGCCATGCCATTCAATTAATCTCCGCTTTGCGCCGGTTCAATTCTCTATTCCTGTCTGCGATCCCTGCCGCGGCGCTTGAAGCGATGCGCACATGCCGCTAGGAGCGGCCGGTATCAAGACGTGGAGAAATGCATGAGACCCTTCGGACGCGCCCGCGACGCACTGCGCGAGATCAGCCTGGAAGCCGGTGTTTCCGTCTATGCCGAAGGCTCCTGCATGGCCCGCTTCGGCGGCACGCACGTGCTGTGCACGGCGAGCATCGAAGACAGCGTCCCGCCCTGGCTGCGCGGTGGCGGCAAGGGCTGGGTGACGGCGGAATACGGCATGCTGCCACGTGCCACGCACACCCGGGGACGCCGCGAGGCGGCGGCGGGCAAACAGTCCGGCCGCACGCAGGAAATCCAGCGCCTGATCGGCCGCTCCCTGCGGGCCGTGGTCGACCTCAAGGCGCTGGGCGAACGCCAGATCACCGTCGACTGCGATGTCATCCAGGCCGATGGCGGCACCCGCACAGCGGCCATCACCGGCGCCTGGGTGGCCCTGAAACAGGCCACCGGCTATCTGATCGAGGAAGGCCTGCTGAAAGCCGATCCGGTGCATGGCCAGCTCGCCGCGATTTCCTGCGGTGTGATCGACGGGGAAACCCGCCTCGACCTGGAATACGAGGAAGACCGCCGCGCCGCAGCCGACGCCAATTTCGTCCTCACCAATACCGGCGGTATTGTCGAGATCCAGGCGACCGCCGAGGACAAGCCGATCCCGGAAAGCGATTTCCACGAACTCTTCGCCCTCGCCAAGGCCGGCGTGACCGATCTGTGCGCCGCTCAGCTGGCGGCGTTGAAGGGGTAGCGCCCGCGACCCATCCTTGGACCGGTTTCCCCGGAGGCGCACAGCGCATTCCGGCCCTGTGACTGCTGACAAACTGAGCACAAAACGTCTTCGTATGCCGGGCCCCGGAACGGGGTCCGGGGAAAGAACGGGGTCCGGGGGAAAAGGTCGGGGGAAGCGGAGCTTTGGCGCGTTCCACCTGCTAAACCGGCAATATATCTCTTCTTTTGCTGCCCTCCTGCGTGTAGCGTTCACGGCGTTTTGTCCGGAGGGGGCGATGTTGCGTTCACTGTTTCCTGTGCTGGTGGCGGGTCTGGGGGCCGGGCAGCTGGTGGCGTGTGCGCCGCCATCTCCATCGACACCGGCAGCGGATCTCGATGGCGGACCGGGGGCCGCCGGTGCGCGGGCCGCGTTGCAGGACTGGCAGGCCGAGGCGGAGCATCCGTGCGAGGCGCTCGTGGTGGCGCGCGGCGAGGCGCCGCTGTGGGTCTGGGGCCGGGATGCCACGCGCTACAACACGCATTCGGTGCGCAAGAGCCTGCTCAGCGCGCTTTTCGGTATCGCGATCGAGCGCGGCCTGATCGACCCGCAGGCCAGCCTGGCCGATCTGGGGATCGACGAGAGCGCCACACCGCTGACCCCGACGGAATTGTCGGCGACGGTGCTGGACCTCCTGACCTCGCAATCCGGCATCTATCTGCAGGCCGGCGGCGAGACGCAGGGCCAGCGCGACGGCCGGCCGGGCCGCGGCAGCCATGCGCCCGGCAGTTTCTATTTCTACAATAACTGGGATTTCAACACGCTGGGCGCGATCTTCGAACGCGAGACCGGACTGGGCATTGGCGAGGCGTTTGACAGCTGGATCGCCGGGCCTCTTGGCATGCAGGATTTCCGGCCGCAGGACGTCTATTACGAGGCCAATTCGGAATCCGACTATCCCCAATATATCATCCGCCTGTCGGCGCGGGACCTGGCCCGTTTCGGCGTGCTCTACCTGCAGGACGGCGTGTGGGCCGGCGAACAGGTGGTGCCGCAGGCCTGGGTGCGCGAAAGCCTGCAGCCGCTGGCCGACATGCGCGGCGAACAGGGCGCCGCGGCGGTGGATGCGTTCGGCTATTCCTGGTGGATCGACAGCGATGACGGGCTGGCCTGGTCGCTGGGCTGGGGCGGTCAGAACCTGCTGGTCGACCGCGCCGCCGGCCTGGTCACGGTGAGCCGCAACAATACCGGCCGCTCCAAGCTGGAATATGGCTGGCTGATCGCCACCGGTCATCCCGATCGCGGCGCAAACTTCTGCCACCCGCAGATCAATCTCGACATGACCCGCACAGCCCGCACCGCACTGGACGCGGCGGAAGACTAGCCCTTCACCCCAAACACACTTCCCCCGGCCTTGTGCCGGGGCCTGTGATTGCTGACGAACTGAGCGCAGTTGCCTTCGTGTGCCGGGCCCCGGAACGGGGTCCGGGGAAAAGCGTGTTTGCTGCAGCGCTTGATGCGTCACACCTTTCCGGTGTCATCCCGGCCACCCGCATACGCGGGCGCAGGCTTCTGCCCCGCGCAGGCGGGGCGCAAGTCCGGGACCCATAATCCCGATGACCATCCCGCTGCCACGGACTTCGCGCCTGCTACGCGGCACAACGAGCGTATGGGTCCCGGCCCTCCGGCCTGCCTCCGCAGGCCATGCGACCGGGATGACAAGAAGAACGGGCCCTACGCCGCGAAAATCTGGTCGTCGTTGCGGAAGGTCTTGAATTCCAGATGGTTTCCGGCCGGGTCGCGGACGAAGAATGTGCCCTGTTCGCCCGGTTGGCCCTCGAAGCGGACATAGGGCTCGATGACGAATTCGAAGCCGGCATCGCGGAATTTTTCCGCCAGGCTTTCCCAGTCGGACCAGTCCAGCAGAAGACCGAAATGGCGGCAGGGCACCTGGTGGCCGTCGACCGCGCCGGTGGGCGGCGGCGTGCATTCGTCCGGCGCATAATGGGCGACGATCTGGTGGCCGTAGAGGTCGAAATCGACCCAGTTCTCGGCCGAACGGCCTTCCGGACACCCGAGCAGACCGCCATAGAAACGGCGCGCTTCGGCAATATCGTTGACGGGAAAAGCCAGGTGGAAACGGGGACGGCTCATGGGCGTTCTGCCTTTCGGGACTGGTTTCAGGCCATAGCCCTGATTACATCATGCTGACCAGCAGGCAACGCAAAGCTCTCGATGACCGATTTTTCTCCACGCGAAATTGTCTCCGAACTCGACCGCCACATCGTCGGCCAGTCCGACGCGAAGAAGGCCGTGGCCATCGCCCTGCGCAATCGCTGGCGGCGGCGGCAGCTCGACGAGACGCTCGCCGAGGAAGTCACGCCGAAGAATATCCTGATGATCGGGCCGACCGGTGTCGGCAAGACCGAGATCTCCCGCCGCCTGGCCAAGCTGGCCGGGGCGCCCTTCATCAAGGTGGAAGCGACCAAGTTCACCGAGGTCGGCTATGTCGGCCGCGATGTCGACCAGATCGCCCGCGACCTGGTCGAGATCGCCATTTCCCTGGTGCGCGAGAAAAAGCGCGAGGAAGTGAAGGCGCGCGCTCATACGGCTGCCGAGAACCGCGTGCTCGAGGCGCTGGTCGGGCCGGGCGCGTCGGAGAGCACCAAGGACAGTTTCCGCAAGCGCCTGCGCGCCGGCGAGCTGGACGACAAGGATGTCGAGATCCAGCTGTCGGAAACCTCCTCGCCCATGCAGATGCTGGACATTCCGGGCATGCCCTCGGGCGGGGCCGGCGTGCTCAATCTGGGCGAACTCTTCGGCAAGGGCTTCCCGAAGAAGACGAAGACCGTGCGCATGAAGGTGAAGGATGCCTATGCGCCGCTGATCGAGGAAGAGGCCGACAATCTGCTCGACGACGCCCAGATCACCGCCGAGGCGATCAGGCTGGCCGAGAATGACGGCATCGTCTTCCTCGACGAGATCGACAAGATCGCCGCGCGCTCGGACGCCCGCGGCGGCGATGTCTCCCGCGAGGGTGTGCAGCGCGATCTTCTGCCCCTGATCGAGGGCACGACGGTGGCCACCAAGCACGGGGCCATCAAGACCGACCATATCCTGTTCATCGCCTCGGGCGCCTTCCACGTCGCCAAACCCTCGGACATGCTGCCCGAATTGCAGGGCCGCCTGCCGATCCGGGTCGAGCTGACCGCGCTCACCGAGGCCGATTTCATCCGCATCCTGACCGAGCCGGAAGCCAATCTGATCAAGCAGTACACTGCGCTGATGGGTACGGAAGGCGTGACGCTGGACTTCACCGAAGACGCCGTGAAAGCGCTGGCCAAGCTGGCCGCCGACGTCAATTCCACCGTCGAGAATATCGGCGCACGGCGGCTGCAGACCGTGATGGAAAAACTGGTGGAGGAGGTCTCCTTCACCGCCTCCGACCGCTCGGGCGAGACGGTCACGATCGACGAGGCCTATGTCGCCAAACATGTCGGCGAACTCGCCAGGAATGCCGATCTGTCGAAGTTTATTCTCTAGGCTTCACCCGCAGCGTCACATAGAAGGCCCCGCCGCCGCCATGGCGGATATGGGCCGGGGCTATTCCTGACACCTGCTGACGAAATTCCGGACTGCCCAGCCATTCCGGCAGTTTGCGGCGCAGGACGCCGGGTTCCTCGACATAATCCCAGGGCTCGGCATCGCGCTCGCGGGTCTTCAGCCCCTTGCCGGTGATGACCAGCACGGTGCGATATCCCCCCCTGTGGGCCATCGTGATAAAATGGCGCAGCGAGGACAGCGCCTGGTCCTGGGTCAGGCCATGGAGGTCGAGCCGGGCATCGATCTCCACCCGCCCCCGGCGCACGCGTTTTTCCGTCGAGCGGTCATGCGGCACCGGCGGGTGATGGGTCGCCGGATCGCGATAGGCATGACGCTGCGGCAGCGGCCTGTCGGGCTTGCGGGCAGAAACGTCACCGGATGGGTCATCAATGTTACGCGAAGGGGGCACCAATGGGGGCTCTTCGTCATGCTCAAGCGACTGTTTCTTGGCATCATCGAGCGGGGTCACCGAACGGGCCACCTTCCGCCAGAGCGCACGCTCCTCGGGCCGTATTGTCCGCTTGCCCTTCATCGGCGATCACGCGGGCTGGCGGTCGGCGAACAGGCGTGCAACCACTGTGTGCGGCAACAGCATCACCCATTCCGCCTGCGCCCGCGTCGAGCCGGCCCGGCGCTCTGCCGCCTCGCCCCAGCCCCAGAAAAAATCCACCCGCAACGGACCGGTGATCGCCCCGCCGGTATCCTGGGTCACGACCAGGCCGGACCAGGGGCCCAGCTCGGGCAGGTCGGCACTCAGCCAGACCGGAACGCCATAGGCATGCCGGGACGGGTCGACCGCGATCGAGGCCATCGGCGTCAGCGGCACACCGGCCGAACCGGACGGACCGGTCGCGGGATCGTCCAGCATCTGGGTCTGGAAGAAGACATAGCGCGGATTGACGGCGAACAGCTCGGCCGTGGCCTGCGGACCGTTCTCCTCCAGCCAGGCCTCGATCCCCGCCTTGGAGGCCGCATGGGCGTCCAGCTCGCCCCGCTCGATCAGTTCGCGGCCGATCGAGCGGTAGGGCAGGCCGTTATGGGCGGCAAAGGCGGCACGCTCCTGATGCCCGTCGGGCCAGACCAGACGGCCGGAGCCCTGGATCTGCAGGAAGAAGACATCGGCCGGACGGCCCCAGGCGAAGACCTCGCCGGCATCCTGGCGCTCGATCTCGCCGCGATCCTTGTAGAGCACCAGCTCGCCGCCACGCACCTCGCCGACGATCCGGCGCCCGGCCAGGGCCGGATCGAAGCGGCCCAGATCGACGGTGACAAGATCGTCGGGACGGCGGCGCAGGGGCTGGGTGAAACCGTCTCCCGGCTCCGGACGGACATGGACGAAGGGTTCGTAATAGCCTGTCATCAAACCGGTTTGCGCCTGGGCACCGCTTTCCGGATCGGCAGCGACGACACGGACCGGTGTGAACACCGCCTCGAAGACCGGCTGCAACGGCGCCGTGCCTGATTCCACCGCATCGAGCTGGGTACAGGCCTCGCGCCAGTCGGCGACCGTTCCGGCCCAGGCGGCCCGTTCGCTCAGCGGCACAGCCCCGTCGCGCACCCGCAGGCGTTCGCAGCTGCGCAGGAAAGCTGATTGCGCATCGGCGAGATCGGCCTCCGCCCAGCCGGGCAGTGCATCCCAGCTGGCGGGCAGGAAGTCGAGCGTATCGGGGACGGGTGCCGGTGGTTCTTCCGGCTGCGGCGCGGGTTCAGGCTCCGGCTGGCAGGCAATCAGCAGCAGACAACCGGCCGCGACCGTCCAGGGTGCGCGCCGGCCTCTAAGCCGAGGCGACACGGGTCAGCACCCAGTTCGGATTGCTGTCGTCCGTGCGGCGCTGGAAGACCCAGTCCTCATGCACCGTCGAGAGGCGATTGAAGTCGCCGGCGACGGACTTGCCATTGGCATCCAGGGTCTCGGTCGCGATCTCGGCATCGAAATGCACCTTGATCGTCGCGACATGATCGGTGTGATCCGCCTCGGTGATCTCGGCCGAGCGGATCCGCTCGATCTCCGTGCGCACGGTCTCGCCCCTGGTCTCGCGCCTGGCAATGGCGGCCTCGTAGCGTTCATAGACGGTCGGCGCGAGCAGCGGTTTGAGGGTTTCGCGATCGCCGCGGGCAAAGGCCTCGACGATCATTTCATAGGCGGCGCGGGCCCCTTCGAGGAAGCGGGCCGGGTCGAAGCCGGTATCGGCAGCGGCAATGGCTTCCAGACCCGCAGCGGCCGGTCCCTCGAAGGCCGGCCGCAGATGCGTGGCGTTTTCCGGCGCGAGGTCCTTGCGGGTTTCGACATCCCGGGGGGCGGGCGCTTCCATATGGCCTTCGCGCCGTCCGAGCACGGAATACAGGCGGATGGCGAAGAAAACGGCGATGGCACCGAAGATAAGGGTCGAGAGAAGTTCGATCATCAAGGTCCGCCAGACAGGGCAAGCAACAGGTCCAGTCCCTAGATATAGGCCGGATTGGCGGTCACGTCAGCCTCTGCGCTGTGGTGCTGCCAGCTTGCCGCAGGCAGGCCCGCATGTTAACGGGCCCGCCTTGTTTCAGTGCGGCCCTTTCGAGGGGTCCGACATTCACCTTGCCCGAACCGGGGCTCATCCGGGGACTTACATGACCGACGCACCGTCAACGCCGACCGATAACCAGACGCCCGCCCAGCCGCAGCTCCGCGTGCTGGCGCAGTATGTGAAGGACCTCTCCTTCGAAAATCCCGGCGCGCCGGACACGCTGCGTCCGGGCCAGCCGGCCCCCGGTATCGATCTGTCGATCGACGTGCGCGCCCGCGGTGTCGGCGACGATACGTTTGAAGTTCTCCTGGTGATCAATGCGCGCGCCAGCCGCAAGACCGAAGCCGGCGAAGACAGCGTCGTCTTCATCGCGGAACTGTCCTATGGCGGCCTGTTCCAGCTGGCCAACATCCCGGACACCGAACGCGAGCCCTTCCTGCTGATCGAATGCCCGCGCATGATCTTCCCCTATGCGCGCCGCATCCTCGCCGACACCACGCGCGACGGTAATTTCCCGCCGCTGATGCTGGATCCGGTGGATTTCGCCAGCCTCTACCGCCAGCAGCTGGCCAAGCGTGCCGCCGCCGTTCCGGGCGCCGACACCAACGGCAATGGCGATCCGGCCGCGTCGAACTGACGCAAGCCGCTAGACGTTCGACAGACGTTTCCAGAGCGCGTCGTCGCCCAGCTCGTCGATAAAGGCGGCATGGGCGGCGCGCTCTGCGTCGGACACACGCGAGACCAGCGGCTGCGGCCGCGGCGCACGCGCGGGAAACGTCACCTTGCCATCCGCTGAGGCATGCCGGCCGGACAGGTCGAGTGCCCGGGTGCGACCGCCGGTCAGTTCCAGATAGACTTCCGCCAGCAGCAGGGCGTCGATCAGCGCGCCGTGCTTGTCACGCGTGTCGAGCGAGATGTCGAACCGCTTGCACAGCGCATCGAGCGACACATAGGAGCCGGGAAACTTGGCGCGGGCGATCCGGGCCGTGTCCTTGAACCGGTCTTCCGGATAGATCGGGTGGCCGAGCCGCGCGAGCTCCATATTGATGAAGCCGCGGTCGAAGGGCGCATTGTGTGCGACCAGGACGGCGTCGCCGACAAAGGCCAGAAAGTCCTCGGCGATCTCCTCGAACAGCGGCTTGTCGGCGAGGAATTCCGCGGTCAGGCCGGTAATCTCGATCACTTCCTTGGGGATGGAGCGCTGCGGATTGACGTAGGTGTGAAAGGTCTTGCCGGTCGGAATGCAGTCGATCACCTCGACGCAGCCCAGCTCGGTCACCCGGTCGCCGGTATTGGGATCGAGACCCGTGGTTTCCGTATCGAAGACGATTTCCCGCATGTCCGCCCCTGGACCTCTCTGGCTTGTCGGCCGCTTGCCCGCCGGCCGGAATGTCTAGCTCGCGCGCAGCGCGGCAATGATCTTGCCAACCTGCTGACGCGCATCGTCAAAACCGCCCGATGTTTCAACGATATAATCCGCTTTTTCCAGCTTCACCGAATCAGGTGTCTGGCGCGCGATTATGGCGGCCAGCTTGTCTTCCGTCATGCCGGGCCGCTGCAGCACACGCTCGCGGCGGACATCGTGCGGTGCATGCACGGCAATCACCGCATCGACATGTTCATGACCGCCGGTCTCGAACAGCAACGGCACATCGAGGATGGCGATATCGGCGCCATCGTTTCTCGCTGCGTCGAGAAAATGCTGCCGGGCCTCTGCGACCAGCGGGTGCACGATAGCCTCAAGACGGGCAAAGCCGTCCGGGTCGTCATTCAACTGTCTGGAAAGCCGCGCCCGGTCGATCGAGCCGTCTTCGGAAAGCGAGCCGGGAAAGGCGGCTTCGACCGGTCCGACCGCCGCGCCGCCGGCGTCGTAGAGCGCATGCACGCAGGCATCGGAGTCGAAGACCGGGATGCCGGCCTCGCGGAAAAGCCTCGCCGTCGCCGATTTTCCCATGCCGATGGAGCCTGTCAGACCGATGATTTTCACGGGCGGGCTCCCAGCGCTTCGAGCAGGACCGGACGAACCGGCGGATCGGCTGGCGCATCATGACCGAAGAAAGCCCGGAAGCTGGGCCGTGCCTGGCCGATCAGCATGTCCAGCCCGTCGATGGTTTTCAGCCCGGCCTGCCTCGCCCCGGCGAGAAAACCCGTGACGAGCGGCGTATAGACGCTGTCGAACACGATCGCGCCGGGCCGCGCTTTTGCCCAGTCCATGACGAGGTCGTTCTCGCCCTTCAGGCCGAGCGCCGTCGCGTTGACGACGATATCAGCCTCGGCGAGTGCTGCATCGCGGTCTTCCCAAGGGACAATCCCGGCATCGGGGGCAAGTTCAGCCGCCAGCGCCCGGGCCCGGTCGGCAGTCCGGTTGGAAATGAGCAGGTTCTTGACACCCGATGTCACCAGCGTGTGAACCAGCGCCCGCGCCGCACCGCCCGCGCCGAGTACAAGAGCCGTCGAGCCGGCATAATCGGGTTCGGCGGGTTCGAGCGCCGCAAGAAAGCCCGCTGCATCGCTGTTGTCGGCCAGAATACCGTCAGGATGAAATGTCAGGAGGTTGGCGGCACCGATGGCCTTGGCGGCCGGTGTCGCCCGGTCGGCCAGGGCAAGGGCAGCTTCCTTGTGCGGCAGGGTGACATTGAGACCGCTTGCCTGGGTGCGGGCCAGCCCGCGCACAAAGGCCTCAAAGCCCGAAGGCGGTACAGCGAATGGCAGATAGGCCGCATCCAGACCGAGCCTGCAGATCCAGTGCCCCATCAGCCTGGGCGACAGGGAGTGCGCGACCGGATCGCCTGCCACACCGGCGAAGACCGCGCGGCCTGTCAGCCCGACCGTCATGCCGGGATCACGTCGAATTCGCGCAGCGCGTCCAGCAGCGGCAGGAGCGGCAGGCCGAGAATGGCGTAGTAATCGCCTTCGATCTTCTCGAACAATTGCGCGCCCAGACCTTCGAACGCATAGGCACCGACGCTGGCAGTCAGCGCAAAACCGGCGCGTTCGAGATAGTCGTCGAGAAACGCGTCGGAAAAGGCGCGCACATGCAGAGTGGAGGATTGCTGGTGCTGCCAGACGCATTCACCGCCGCGGTAAAGCGCCAGGCCGGAATGCAGCTGATGCGCGCGGCCGCGCATCGCCATAAGACGATCGCGGGCAAGGGCAGCATCCGGGAGCTTGTCGAGCAGGGCACCATCGAGTTCCATCGTCTGGTCGGCACCCAGAACGAGGGCACGCGGCCGGCCACGCGACACCGCTTCGGCCTTCGCCTTGCCCAGAACCAGCGCCATCCCGGCCGGTGAGAGATCGCTGCGCCGGTCCTTGATCACGCTCTCGTCGACATCGGGCTTTTCGACCGTGAAGTCGATCCCCGCATTGTCGAGGATCTGGCGGCGGATCTGGCTGCCGGAAGCGAGAACGAATTCGGTCATGATTTGGCTGCGCGCTTTTCGTTGACGAGATTGATGATCTTGGCGGCCGTTTCCTCGATCGAGCGACGGGTGACATCGATGGTTGGCCATTTGTGCTTGGCGTAGAGCCTCTTGGCATAAAGGATTTCGTCGCGCACCGCGAAGTCGTCGATATAGTCGGTATCGCGATCCTCGTTCAGGCTCAGCAGGCGGTTGCGGCGGATCTGCACGATACGCTCAGGCGAGGCAGTCAGGCCGACAACCAGCGGATTGCGCAGTTTGAAGATCGCCTCGGGCAGGGGCACGTCCTTGACCAGCGGGATATTCGCCGCGCGATAGCCACGATGGGCGAGATAGACGCTGGTCGGCGTCTTCGAGGTACGGCTGACGCCCAGCAGCACGATATCGGCCGCTTCATAGTCATCGCCCTGGCCGTCATCATGCGCCATCGTATAGTTGAGCGCGTCGATGCGGCGGAAATATTCGGCGTCCAGGGAGCGCTGGGCTCCAGCGCGGCTGGCGACCGGCCGGCCAAGATAGGTGCTCAGCGTGGCAAGCATCGGATCGAGCACGGCAATGGCGGGCACGCCGAGTTCGGCGCAACGCGTTTCCAGCTCCCGGCGCAGATCGGCATTGACGATGGTGTACATCACGACGCCGGGATAGGCCTCGACCTCCTCGAACACGCGTTCCATCTGCCGCGACGAGCGCACCAGGGCGTAGAGATGCTCCAGCGGATGCGTGCCTTCGAACTGCGCGACCGAAGCGCGCATGACCTCCATCAATGTCTCGCCGGTTGAATCCGACACCATATGGATGTGGAAACAAGTTTCGAAGCGTGTGGATGGCGGAACGGTCATGACGCGTTTTTGCCCCTCGATCGCGTTTACGATCTGTTAACAAATTGGGAAAACCGGCCACATTCCGGCCATTCGCTTCCCGCCCTGTGAGTAGTACCGGGTGTTACCCGGCAGAACCAACACCTCTTTCCACACGCCGGAGGCTGTGAACAAGCCTGTTCAGGAATATCGGCAATTCACAGGGTGGATCCGGTTTTCGACACGATATTCTGCGAAGACTGCCGAGCAATGGTATGAATTTGTTTTGTTATTCAGGTTTTCAAGGACGTCCTGATCGCCGGCTTGTGGATATCGTGCCGGGGACGGGGATATCCGGCAAAACGGTATAACCGTATTCGCCCACACGATTCACGGCCCTACAATCACATCAATTCAATTAAATGGTTTTGGGAAGGAAAAGGGGCTGGTGAAAAGGGCGCATTGATCGAACGCCCGTAGGTGCCTAATCAGGCGGTATGACACTGACTTCGAAAAAGCCGATGCTCGCCGTCCTCTCCGGAGAGACGCGCACCCCGCCTCCGGTCTGGCTGATGCGCCAGGCCGGCCGGTATCTCGACGAGTACCGGGAGGTTCGTTCCCGTGCGAAGAACTTCATCGATTTCTGTTTCTCGCCGGATCTCGCTGCGGAAGTGACCCTGCAGCCGATCCGGCGGTTCGGTTTCGACGCAGCGATCCTGTTTGCCGACATCCTGCTGATCCCGATCGCGCTGGGCCGCAAGGTCTGGTTCGTCACGGGTGAGGGGCCCAGGCTGGAACCCTTCGATCCGCTGGCGTTCGAGACGCTGACGCCGGAGCGTGCGCGTGAGGTGCTGGCGCCGGTTGGTGAAACCCTGCGCCGGGTTGCGCCTGAACTTCCCGATGAGACAACGCTGATCGGCTTTGCCGGAGCGCCCTGGACCGTTGCGACCTATATGGTCGAGGGCGGTGGATCCAAGGACCGGTTTTCCGCCCGGGTCGCGGCCTGGCAACATCCCGAAGCCTTCGACGGCATGCTGGACCGGATCGCCGATGCGACGGCGGAATATCTGGTCATGCAGGCCGAAGCCGGGGCGGAGGTTCTCAAGATTTTCGACAGCTGGGCGGAAGGGCTTCCGGAGCCCCTGTTCGAGCGGGTCGTGATCCGGCCGACGAGGCGGATTGTCGACACGGTGCGGGCTGCCGGCGTGACGGTGCCGATCATCGGCTTCCCGCGCGGGGCCGGGGCCTTCTATGCCCGCTATGCCCGCGAGACCGGCGTCACGGCCGTGGCGCTCGATACCGGCATGGATCCGGCCTGGGCCCAGTCGATGCTGCCCGAGGGCATGCCGGTCCAGGGCCATCTCGATCCGGCGGCCTTGCGGGCGGGCGGTGCGGCCCTGCGCAGTGAAACGCAGCGTTTGCTGGATAGCTGGTCGGGACGGCCCCATATCTTCAACCTGGGTCACGGCATTACGCCCGATGTCCCGGTCGCGCATGTCCACGAATTGCTGGCGTGCATCCGGGAGCGGGCCTGAAACAGGAGAGCGCCATGGGCGATGCGCGCCGCAAGCTGGCTGTTGTGCTGTTCAATCTGGGCGGCCCGGACGGTCCGGACGATGTCCGTCCCTTTTTGCGTAACCTCTTCCGAGATCCGGCGATTATCCGCGCGCCCGGTTTGATCCGGGAGGCGCTGGCGCTGCTGATCTCGACGACGCGGGCGAAGGAAGCCAGGGCGAATTACGCCAAGATGGGCGGCGGCTCGCCGCTCCTGCCGGAGACGCGCAAGCAGGCCGAGGCGCTGAAGGCCGAGCTGCAGAAGGCTTTCCCCGATCACGAGATCGGTGTGTGGCCGGCGATGCGCTACTGGCATCCGCTGACGGAGGACGTGGCGGATGAAGTCTCGGCCTGGGCGCCGGACGAGTGTGTGCTGCTGCCGCTTTATCCGCAGTTTTCCACGACGACGACGGCGAGCTCGCTGAAGCGCTGGCGCGAGGCGGGCGGTCCGGAAACCCGCACGGTGTGCTGCTATCCCACCGAACCGGCCTTTGTGGATGCGCATGCAGCGCTGATCCGCAAGACCTGGGAGAAGGCGGGCCGGCCGGACAATGTCCGTCTGCTGTTCTCGGCCCACGGCCTGCCGAAGAAAGTCATCGAGGATGGCGATCCCTATCAGTGGCAGGTCGAGCAGACGGTCGAGGCCGTGATGCGCCAGTTGCCGGAATTTCCGGACTGGCAGGTGTGCTATCAGAGCCGGGTCGGGCCGCTGGAATGGATCGGCCCGTCGACCGAGGAAGCAATCGAGGGCGCTGCGAAGGACGGCCGGAACATCCTTCTCAGCCCGATCGCCTTTGTCTCCGAGCATATCGAGACGCTGGTCGAGCTTGACGAGGAATATGGCGATCTGGCCCGCGAGCACGGCGTGACATCCTATGTCCGTGTGCCGGCGCTGGGTCTGGATGCCGTTTTCATTGAATCCCTGGCGACATTGGTGAAGTCTGCCCTGGCGGGGGCGCCCGGTCCGCGATGCGATACGGGCGGGCGGATCTGTCCGGCGGAATGGTCCGGATGTCCCTGCCGGAACGGGGAACCGGTAACAGCATGATCCTGGCAGCAGCGTATGACTGGTTGCGGGCCCTGCACATCCTGGCGGTGATCGCCTGGATGGCGGCGATGCTCTATCTGCCGCGGCTTTTCGTCTATCATTGCGGCGCCCGGCCGGGCGGCGAGCTGGACGAGACGCTGAAAATCCAGGAGCGCCGTCTGCTCAAGGGGATCATGAACCCGGCGATGATCGCGACCTGGCTGTTCGGCCTGCTTCTGATCTGGTCGAATGCCGAGCGCGCCGGCGGCTGGACGATCTTCCTGCACTGGGCCTGGATGGCCAAGTTTGCACTCGTGCTGGCAATGTCGGCGATGCATGGCGTCTATTCCAAACGGGCCCGTCTGTTTGCTGAAGGCACCAATGACTGGTCGGACAAGCGCTATCGCATGCTCAATGAAGTGCCTTTCCTGCTGGCCTTCTTCATCGTGCCGATCGCGGTAGTGGCGCTGAAATAGCCGACGGCCCCCGCTTGTGCTTGACGAGGATGGCGAGGCGTGGCAAGGCTTTGCGTAACTCCTCTTATGGATCCTTTCTTTGCGTGGCGCAGGACATCGGTCCGACGACGCGCCAGCCCATTCCACATGTCACAGGTCGTGTCCGGGTCATCCGGCACGCCGATTGTTTGAACGCGACAGCTCCCCGTCCGGGGATGGTCGCCCGTAATGTCTGACAGATAGACCCATCATGACCGACGAAACTTCCCTGCCCGCCCCGCTCGAAGGCCTGGAGCGGATGACCCTGCAGGATCTCAAGGAAAAGAAGCCGACCGAACTTCTGCAGTTCGCCGAGGCCCTGGAGATCGAGAACGCCTCGGCCCTGCGCAAGCAGGGCATGATGTTCGCCATTCTCAAGGCGCTCGCCGAACGCGACGTCGAAATCCATGGCGGCGGGGTGATGGAAGTCCTCCAGGACGGGTTCGGTTTCCTGCGCTCGCC
Source organism: Maricaulis sp. (assembly GCA_002707795.1). Classification (GTDB taxonomy): domain Bacteria; phylum Pseudomonadota; class Alphaproteobacteria; order Caulobacterales; family Maricaulaceae; genus Maricaulis; species Maricaulis virginensis. The sequence continues at coordinate 7 of PANX01000051.1, read as the reverse complement.
GGAGTCC
>PANX01000050.1 GCA_002707795.1 Maricaulis sp. | reverse complement strand
TTGTCCCCTGCCGGTGTGCTGCCCGACAGCGGGCCTCTGGCGCCGCTGCGGGCGGTCGATGCTCCGGTCTATCTGGACTTTGTCGTCGATGCGACGCGCCAGGGCGGGATCCGCACCGCCTCCATCGTCCTGGATGTCGGCGATGGCGAGATCCTGACGGGCGGCGAAGCCCGCCGGATCGCCGGTGCGCACCTCTCGGCCCGGTTCGACCCGGTCGAAAGCACGATGAGTATCCATGAAGGCTGGATCGAGTCGGATGTATTCTCGGCCCGCCTTGAGGGCGAGGTGACGGAAATCGGCGGTTATACCGGCGCCCTGCCGACGCGCGGCCGCTTCGATATCCGTGTCGGTGAAGGCTTCGTGGCGCTGGGCGATGTGTTCGAGCGCGATCCGTCATGGGAGGCGCTGATCGCCCAGGGCGAGATCCGGCTGGACGAGTATGCAGCGACGTTCGACCGGCTCGAACTGGCTGTCGACACGATCCGCGCCGAGCTGGCCGGCGAGGTGTCGCTGAGCCGGGCCGGGGATGGCCGCTTCCTTCCCAATCTGCGCCTGGCAGGGCCCATTGTGGGGGATGTGCAGCCCGAGACCGTACTGGCCTACTGGCCGGTAGAGCTGGCCGACAGCGCCCGCAGCTGGGTGCAGGAGCGCATTCTGGGCGGCCGTTTCTACAATGCGCGTTTCGATCTCGATCTGCGGGCCGGGGATATCGAAGCCGAGCAGATGGACAATGAGCGCATGACGCTCGGCTTCGATTTCGAGAACGCCTCTGTCCTCTACATCTCCACCATGACGCCGCTGGTCGAGGGCCGCGGACATGCCGTCCTGCGCGGCAATGCGTTCGAGGTCGCGATGGAAAGCGGCCGTATCGGCGATATCGAACTGGTCGACGGTTTTGTCGACATCCCGCGGCTCAACCCGAAAGGGGCGGTTGCCCGCTATGGCGGCGTGGCCCGCGGTGATGCGTCCGATATCCTGGCCCTGATCGACGAGCCGCCGCTGCACCTGCCATCGGAATACGGGCTCGACCCGGCGCTGGTCGGCGGGCAGGGCGAGATGCGTTTCGAGATCCGCCGGGCCATGCTGACCGATGTGCCGGTCGAGGAAATCCCCTTCTTCATCGACGGCACTTTCTCCAATGTCAGCCTGAATGTCCCCGGTACGCCGATCGAACTGACCGGCGGCGAGATCGCGATATCCGCGCGCCAGGAGGGGCTGGAAGCCTCGGGCGATGCCCTGTTCGGCGAAACGCCGGTGCATATCGACTGGACCGAAACGTTCGGCCTGCCCGACGATGCGGCCTCGACCCGGATCGGCCTCTCGGCCGATGTCACGGCGGCGACGCTGGATGTGTTCAATATCCCGGTGCGGCGCTATTTCGACGGCCCCGTCCGTCTCACCGGCGAGGCGGTATCGGACGGTCTGGATTTCCGGTTAATCGATCTTCATGCCGATCTGGAACAGGCGCTGCTGGAAACGCCCGGCGGCGCGTGGAGCAAGGCGGCCGGCGTGCCCGGCGAGGCCGAGCTGCGCATCTCCGTGGACGAGACGGGCCGCTATTCCGTCGACGCGCTCGCCGTGCGCAGCGAGGGAATGGAAGTGACCGGCAGCCTCGTCATGGCGGCGGGAACCCGGCTGGAGCGCGTGGATCTCGACCGGCTCTTCATCGAGGGGTTGGCGGATATATCGGCCCGGCTGGTCGTGCCGGAAACCGCGGGTGCGCCGCTCGATCTGCAGCTCTCCGGCCAGTATGTCGATGTGTCCGATTTCGTGGCTCAGCTGACGTCGCTGGGTGAGGGCGGGGGGATGATGCCCCTGTCCGTGAATGCCGATATTGCGCGGCTCATCCTGTCGGAACGCTCGGTGCTGGACGATTTCAACCTGATCTGGCGCAGCGAAGCAGAGGGGATCCGTGCCTTCTCCGTTTCCGGCCAGACCATGGACGGCTCCTTCCAGGCTGCCTTTGGTGCCAGTGAACCCGGCGGAGCACGCGAATTCCGCCTGCAGGCGCCGAGTGTCGAACGGGTCGCCTCGCTGTTCGGGGTGGAATCCTATGCCCTGGGCGGACGTATGGCGATGCTGGGGTCTGCGCCGCCCCTGGGCACGGAAGGGCCCTTGTCGGCCCGGCTCGAAGTGACCGATCTGACGCTCGTCCGCGTGCCGATTCTCGCCCGGATTCTCGCCGCCGGCTCCTTCCAGGGGCTAGCGGCCCTGCTCAATGGCGAGGGGATCGTGTTCGACCGGATCGATGCCGATCTGCTCTACGAGGACGGCCTGATGACCATCGGCGATGCCCGTGCGGCGGGCAATGCGCTGGGCGTGACGGCCGCGGGAACAATCGATTTTGCATCCGAGCGGGCCGCGATCGACGGCAATCTCGCCCCGTCCTACGCGCTCAATTCCCTGTTCGGCGGGGTGCCGGTGATCGGCGATATTCTGGTCTCCCGGCCCGGCGAGGGCGTGATCGGCATCACCTATTCCGTCGGGGGGCCGTTCGACAGCCTCACCGTCTTTGCCAATCCGCTCTCGGCGCTGGCACCGGGCGTGCTGCGCCGGATTTTCGAAGGCACGGCCGCCGAACGCGCCGCCCGTGACCGGGCTCGTGACGCGGGTGTGGAGGAGGCCGCTCCCGAGCCGGAAGACACACCTGGAGAAACAGGGCCGGACGAATAGCGCAGCACAAGGCTTCCCCTGCGTGAGCGGGGGAAGTGGCCGAACCCGGCCCTTGGGCCGGGTGAGGTCGAAGGGGGTATGTCTGCGCGCTTCCGCGCTCTGCGCCGCTGCGCGCTGCCCCCTCAGTCCGCTAGCGCGGGCAGCTCCCCCGCAAGCGGGGCGAGCCCTCCTACGCCGGCTTGGCCAGGGCGTGGCGCTTCTTGCCGACCGACAGCTTGATCGCACCCTCGACAACCAGATCCGCCGTCGGCCGGGCAAAGGGGTCGGTCAGCGGGGCGTCATTCACCTTGGCGGCACCGGCCTTCATGTGGCGGCGTACCTCGCCGTTCGAACCGGCCAGGCCGGCCTCGACGAACAGGCCGACCAGCGTTACGGCCTCATCCGACATGTCGAAGGTGACGGTGGGCAGGGCATCGCCCGCGCCGCCGCCGGCAAAGGTCTGTCTTGCGGTCGCCTCGGCCTCGCGGGCGGCATCGGCCCCGTGCAGCAGCGTCGTCGCCTCATTGGCCAGGCGCACCTTGGCGTCGTTGATCTCGGCGCCTTCCAGCGCCTCCAGCCGGGCGATCTCGTCCAGCGGCAGGTCGGTGAACAGGCGCAGGAAACGGCCGACATCGGCGTCCTCGGTATTGCGCCAGAACTGCCAGTATTCGTACGGGCTGCGCATGTCGGCATTCAGCCAGACCGCGCCATCCATGGTCTTGCCCATCTTGGCGCCCGACGCCGTCGTGACCAGCGGCGTGGTAAAGCCGTAGACTTCCTTCTGGTCGACCCGGCGGCACAATTCCACGCCATTGACGATATTGCCCCACTGGTCGCCGCCGCCCAGCTGCAGCGTGCAGCCGGTGCGCCGGTTGAGTTCCAGGAAGTCGACCGCCTGCAGGAGCATGTAGTTGAATTCCAGGAAGGTCATCGGCTCTTCGCGCGACAGGCGCTGTTTCACCGACTCGAAGGTGAGCATGCGGTTGATGGTGAAATGCGTGCCGAAGCGGCGCAGGAATTCCAGATAGCCGAACTCGGCGAACCACTCGTTATTGTCCACGACAATCGCGTCGGTCGGACCGTCGCCGATCGACATCAGACGCGAGAAGGGCTGCAGAATGCTCGCCTTGTTGGCCGTGATCTGTTCGTCGTCCAGCATGGCGCGGACCTTGTCCTTGCCCGTCGGATCGCCGATCTTGGTCGTCGCACCGCCCATCAGGATGATCGGCTTGTGGCCGGCCTGCTGCATGCGCCGCAGCATCATGATCTGCACCAGCGAGCCGACATGCAGCGAGGACGCCGTGGCGTCGAATCCGATATAGCCCGTCACCACGCCTTCGCTGGCCGCCTTGTCGAGGCCTTCAAGGTCGGTGGACTGGAAGTGATAGCCGCGCTCGACGAGCACGCGCACGAGTTCGGACTTGTATTCGCTCATGATCGCTCTCCTGATAGAGCGCTTCTAGGTCGAGCTTTGCGCCGAGAAAAGAGGGGCCGCACATGAAACGCGTGATCGGACTGATGAGCGGCACCTCGCTGGACGGTATCGACGCCGCCCTGATCGAGACCGATGGCGTGCGCATCGCGGCCTTCGGGCCCGGCGAAACCGTGCCCTATACCCGCGAGGACCGGGCCATCCTGCAGGCCGCCGTGGATGCCGCGCTGGACTGGCAGTTCACCGGCCCCGCGCCGGATTTCCGCCGCGCCGAGGCCGTGCTGACCGACCGTCATGCCGAGGCCGCCGAGCGTGTCGGCGCTGCGGCCGGGCTGGATCTGGACGCCGTCGAACTGGTGGGATTTCACGGCCAGACCGTGCTGCATCGCGCGCCCTCGGGCGGCAGCAGCGGGCAGACGCTGCAGATCGGCGACGGAGCCAAGCTGGCCAGCCGGCTGGGCGTCGATGTCGTCCATGATTTCCGTACTGCCGACATGCTGGCCGGCGGGCAGGGCGCGCCCCTGGCACCGCTCTATCACCGCGCCCTGGCCGATCATGCGGGCCTGGATGGTGCGATTGCCGTCCTCAATCTGGGCGGTGTCGCGAATGTCACCTGGATGGCGCCCGGCCGCGATCCGGTCGCCTTCGACACGGGGCCGGCCAACGGGCTGATCGATGCCTGGTGTGCCCGCCATACCGGCGAGGCGTTCGACCGGGACGGGGCGCTGGCCGCGTCCGGCCGGGTGCACGAGGCGACGCTGGACGATCTGCTGCAGCACCCCTTCCTGGCGCTGGCGCCGCCCAAATCCCTCGACCGCTGGGACTTCACCCTCGAGCCCGTCCGCAATCTCGCCGCGCCCGACGGCGCCGCGACCCTGACCGCCTTCACCGCCCGCAGTGTCGCCGATGCCATCACACGCCTGGGCCGGCCGGATCGTCTCCTGGTCACCGGCGGCGGCCGGCTGAACCCGACCCTGATGCGGATGCTGGGCGAACATCTGGGCGGCGCGGCCGAACCGGTCGAGGCCGTCGGCTGGCGGGGCGACCTCCTGGAAGCCGAGGCCTTCGCCTGGCTGGCGGTGCGCGTCGAACGCGGCCTGCCCACCAGCCTCCCCTCGACCACCGGCGCCCGCCACCCCGTCTCCGGCGGTAGAATTTCGCGGGTTTGAACGCTCGCCTCGTCCGACTCGCGTGCGGGAAAACTGCCGGGCTTTCGGCCGGAAGTGGCGGAAGAGGATGCGGACAAAAGCCTGCTTCCTTTCGCCTTGAGTCGCGTTAGGTCTTGTACAACCTGTTGCTGCCGGAGAGTGCCAACGCATGAGCTATGACCAGATCTTCCTGTTTGTCCTGCTGGGCATTGTCTTCGCGATGCTGGTCTGGGGGCGGGTGCGCTATGATCTTGTCGCCTTTGCGGGGTTGGTGATTGCGGTGATCGGCGGCGTGGTGCCGGTGCAGGATGCCTTTGCCGGTTTCGGACACGAGGCGGTGATCATCATCGCCCTGGTGCTGATCGTGTCGCGGGCGATGACGAATGCCGGTGCCGTCGAACTCGTCGCCCGCTTCGTGCTGTCCTCGACCCGCTCCCTGCCATCCCATGTCGGTCTGATCTCGGTCGTTGGCGCGGCGCTGTCCGCCATCATCAACAATGTTGCCGCGCTGGTCATGCTGATGTCCCTCGACATGGAGGCCGCACGCAAGGCCAAGCGCTCGGTCGCCCAGAGCCTGATGCCGCTTTCTTTTGCAACCATTCTGGGCGGCATGATCACCCTGATCGGTACGCCGCCGAACATCGTCGTGGCGCAGTTCCGCGACCGGGCGCTGGGCGAGCCCTTCTCGATGTTCGACTTTTCGCCCGTCGGCCTGATCTGTGCCGTGGTCGGTATCGGTTTCGTCACCCTGGTGGGCTGGCGCCTGATTCCCAAGGGCGAAGCGCGCACCATGGCCGGGGAGGGCGCGGGCAGTGTCTTTGTCGCCGAGGCCGGGGTGAAGGCGGATTCGAAATCCATCGGCCAGACGCCGGCCGATCTCTATCCGCTCGCCGACAGCCATGATGTCACCATTCTCGGCCTGGTCCGGCGCGGCAAGCGCCTGGGCGGGTTCGCCGCCGGCGAGGAAATCCGCAAGAGCGATCATCTGGTTCTGGAAGGCGATCCGGCCTCGATCGAGGCTTTCATCGGCGCCGCCGAACTCAACCCGCCGGGCGCGGATGCGCACGAAGGTCTGACGGGCAAGTCGCTGGCGCTGATCGAGGCCATCGTGCCGCGCGATGCCCGCATTGTCGGCCGGACGGCGACCGATCTGCGGCTGCTCTACCGGCGCGGCGTGACCTTGCTGGGCATTTCCCGCCAGGGCCGCCGTTTCCGCCAGCGTGTCCGCAAACTGCCGATCCGGGCCGGCGATCTCGTCCTGCTGCTCGGGCCGGAAAGCCGGGTGAATGACGCCGCCGAATGGCTGGGCGTGCTGCCGCTGGCGGAGCGGCGCCACAGCGTCGTCCAGCGTTCCAAGGCGCTGATGACGATCGGCATATTCGTCGCGGCCGTGGCCGCGGCCGTCATGGGACTCGTGCCGCTGGTCGTTGCGCTGGCAGCCGTGGTGATCCTCTACGCCCTGCTGAATATCGTCGGACCCAGCGAAGTCTATGAATCGGTGGAATGGCCGGTCCTGGTGCTGCTGGGCTCGCTGATCCCGCTCGGCCTGGCGCTCGAGGAGACCGGCGGTACCCAGCTGATCGCGCAGGGCATTCTCTCGCTGACCGGCACCCTGCCGGTCTGGGCCATCCTGGCGATCCTGATGATGGTGACGATGACGCTGTCGGACTTCCTCAACAATGTCGCGACCGCCCTGATCGCCGCCCCGGTCGGGCTGAACATCGCGCGGTCGCTGGAGGTCAATCCCGACGCCTTCCTGATGGGGGTGGCCGTGGCGGCGTCCTGTGCCTTCCTGACGCCCATCGGGCACAAGAACAACACGNTNATCNTGGGNCCNGGCGGNTANCGNTTCGGCGATTACTGGCGCATGGGCCTGCCGCTGGAGATCCTGATCATTGCCGTCGGTGTGCCCGCCGTCCTGACCTTCTGGCCGCTCTGACGGTACGCCGCGAAATGCTTGTCTCGCAACGCGATCCGGTCAAAATCAGCCCATGGATCTGATCGAAGCCGTCCAGCGGCTCGCCGCCGCCCTTGCCATCGGCATTCTTGTCGGCGTCGTGCGCGGCTGGCAGGAGCGTGAGCACCGCGATGACGGTATCCGCCGTGCCGGTGTGCGCACATTCGGTCTGGCCGGTCTGCTCGGCGGTCTGGCGGGACATCTGCACGCGCTGACCGGACCTGTCATGCCGGCCGTGCTGCTGGCGCTGTTCGGTGGCGCAGTGACCTTCGTGCGGCTGCGCGAGGTCGAGATTGTCGAGGATTTCAGCCTCGCCGGCGTGACGGCAGCGCTGGCGGTCTTCGTGCTCGGAGCCATTGCCGTCTCCGGCGACATGGAGATCGCCGGGGCAGGGGCAGTGGCCGTGGCGATCGTGCTGGCAGCCCGGCGCAGCGCTCATGCCTTCCTTGAAAAGATCACCTGGCTGGAATTGCGGGCGGCCCTGGTGCTTCTGGCGATGACGCTGATCGCCCTTCCCTTGCTGCCCAACCGCACGATCGATCCCTGGGATGCGCTGAACCCGTTCGAGCTGTGGCTCCTGACCGTGATGATCGCGCTGATTTCCTGCACCGGCTATGCTGCGATCCGTATTGCAGGTCCGTCGCGCGGCATTGTGTTTGCCGGCGCCGCAGGCGGCCTGGCGTCGTCGACCGCCACCACGCTCTCCTTTGCGCGTTTCGCGGCCAAGGCACCGGACAATGCCCGCCGTCTTGCGGCCGGGGCGATCATCGCCGGCGCGCTGTCGGCCGGCCGTGTGGCAATCATCGGCGGGGCGCTGGCACCGCAGCTGATCCGGCCGCTCGGTCTTGCCATGGCGCCTGTCGTGGTGATCTTCCTGGTCGCGGCGTGGCTGCTGATCCGGCGCAGCCAGTCCGGCGCAAAGACGCCGGGACTGAACCTGGACAATCCGCTCGACCTGGCAGGCGTGCTCCGCTTCGGCGCCCTGCTGGGCGGCGTGACCCTGGCCTCCCGCCTGCTGCTGGACTGGCTGGGAGCCGGTACGCTCTATCTTGTCGCGGCGGTTTCGGGGCTGGTGGATGTCGACGCCATCACCCTGTCGACGGCACGGCTCGCCGGTGGCGAGGTGACAGCCGGCACCGCCGCTGCTGCCATTCTGCTTGCGGTGGCGGTCAATATGGTCACCAAGGCTGTGCTGGCGCTGGCAGCGGGCGGCCGCGGATATGGCATGCCGCTCGCGGTTGTCACCGGCCTCGGCGTGCTGGGCGGGGCGGCCGGGCTGGCCCTGCAGCAGATCCTTCCCGGCAGTTGATCTGCGCTGCCGATTTGCCGATTGCATCCGCCGCGGGGCCAGCGCATGATGCGCCGCCGCCTTTGTTTTCAAGGACGTGCACATGTCTTCCGGAAAATCCCAGCAATACCCCGCCAAGGCCTACAAGGACGAGGATTTCATCAATGCGCCCGAGGGGCGCCCGGTGCGGATCCTCGCCGAATATCTCGAGCCCAAGGCCCGCTTTGCCGAATACAACGTGCAGGACACGATCCTGTTCTTCGGCTCGGCCCGGATCCGCTCGCGCGAGGAGGCCGAGGCCGAACTCGACGCCCTGCGCAAGGCCGGCGACGACGAGACGCCGGCGCTGAACAAGCTCAAACTCTCCGGATACTATGAATCGACCCGCGAACTCGCGGCGCGCCTGACACAATGGTCGAAGAGCCTGCGCGACAAGTCGGGCCGGCGTTTCGTGGTCTGCACCGGCGGCGGGCCGGGCATCATGGAGGCCGCCAATCGCGGCGCGTCGGAAGCCCATGGCGACAATATCGGCCTGGGCATCTCGCTGCCCTTCGAGCAGGGCAATAATCCCTGGGTCACGCATGCGCTCAGCTTCGAGTTCCACTACTTCTTCACGCGCAAGTTCTGGTTCCTTTATCTGGCCAAGGCGCTGGTGCTGATGCCCGGCGGCTTCGGCACGATGGACGAGTTGTTCGAGACGCTGACCCTCTTGCAGACCCGCAAGATCAAGAAGCGGGTGCCGGTGGTGCTGTTCGGCACGGAGTACTGGGACAAGGTGATGAATCTCGAGACCATGGTCGAGTTCGGCACGATCGACGCGGCGGATCTGGACCTGATCTACCGCACCGACTCCGTCGACGATGCCTTCGCCTACATTACCCGGGAACTGGCCGAGCACGCCTTGCCGCATCCGGGCGGGCGGTTATAGGCCTGCCGGTTGCCGGCGCGCGGGCAGGCGGCATCACAATTTTCGTTTCCCCCTTGCCAAGTGCGGCAATTTGAATCACGTTGGTCATGTGAACAATGTTCACTAAAGATAATGATTGGTCGCACCTGGGGAGGTAACGCGCCATGGGAACGCTCCGCGAGCTGTATCCGATGCCGGAAATCGACAAGCACTGGTCGGTTCCGCAGCAATTCGATGCCACGTTCGACTTCGAATACGACGAAGGCCGCACCACGCTCATGCACCTGTACCAGAAGGGCAAGGACATGCAGTGGGATGCGGTCAACCGCATCGACTGGACGCAGGAACTCGACTTCGAAAATCCGATGCAGCTGCCCGATGAGGGCGTCGCGCTGCACGGCTCCCCGATGTGGGAGAAGATGACGAAAAAGGAGAAGATCGAGTTCCGCCGTCATGCCCAGGCCTGGAATATCTCCCAGTTCATGCAGGGCGAGCAGGCGGCGCTGATCTGCGCGGCGAAGATCGTCGAGTCGGTGCCGGATCTGGACGCGAAATTCTACGCCGCCACCCAGGTGATGGACGAGGCGCGCCATGTCGAGGCCTACAAGAAGCTGATGCAGAAATTCGGCGTCGCCTATCCGATGACCGAACCGCTGCGCCAGCTCGTCGACGAAGCGCTGCGCGACAGCCGCTGGGACTTCACCTATCTGGCGATGCAGGTCGTGATCGAGGGGCTCGCGCTTGCCGCCTTCGGCACAATCCGCGATCTCGCCCAGAACCCGCTGGCACGCATGGTCAACGCCTATGTGATGGAAGACGAGGCCCGTCACGTCGCCTTCGGCCGTCTCTCCCTGCGCGATTACTATCCGCAGCTCACCCAGGCCGAGCGCGACGAGCGCGAGGAATTCCTGGTCGAGGCCTGCTATCACATGCGCGACCGGTTCGAGGCGCGTGAGGTCTACGAGACGCTCGGCCTGCCGGTCGAGGAATGCGTCGCCTGGGCAGCCCAGTCGGAGATCCAGAAGCTGTTCAAGACGATGCTGTTCCAGCGCATCGTCCCGGTGGTGAAGGATATCGGCCTGTGGGGCCCGAAGATCCGCAAGGCCTACGAGGATATGGGCGTGCTGCACTATGCTGACCAGGATCTCGACACGCTGGCCAAGCAGGACGAAGCCATCGCCAAGGATCTGGACACGCGTCACCAGGACGTGCGCACGGCCTATGTGAAGGCGGTCGCCGGCGCCGCCGAATAAGCCAGACGCCGTATTGCCGGAAACACTCGCCTGCTTCCGGCGCGGCGCGCCTGAAGGGACCCCTTGCGGGTCCCTTTTTCGTGATCGCTCTGGTGTGAGCCCGGGCGCGGACCTACATGCCCCGGCGAGGAGGCTCGCCATGTCCGTAAAGCTTCGTCCGGCCACGCCGGAAGACATTCCCGTCCTGCAGCATTGGGACGCCCAGCCGCACGTCATCGCGGCCACGGGCAGCGATGCGCCGCCGGACTGGATCGAAGATATCGGCCTCACGAGCCCGGCCTTCCAGACGCTGATCGGCGAGCAAGGCGGGCGTCCGGTCGGCGTTGTGCAGATCATCGATCCGGCCGGGGAACCGACCCGTTATTGGGGCGATTGCGAGCGTAATCTGCGGGCCATCGATATCTGGATCGGCGAGCCTGACTGCCTGGGGCAGGGGTTGGGTACGCAGATGATGACGCAGGCGATCGAACGGTGTTTCGCGGCGCCGGAGGTCACCGCGATCCTGATCGATCCGCTCGAGACGAATACCGACGCCCAGCGCTTCTACCGGCGCCTGGGGTTCGAGGAAGTCGGACCGCGCCGTTTCGGGGATGACGACTGCACGGTGATGCGCCTGACGCGGGCTGGCTGGGAAGGGCGGGCGTTGCCGGGTCAGTGACCCGGGTCCGTCGCAGCGGGCGTCGCCGACAGATCGATATCGAAACGGGCCTCACTGCCGGTCTGGGTCTGCTCGAAAGCGAAGTGACCGTTCAGCGACCGGGCGCGCAGGCGGCAATTGTCGAGACCGTGTCCGCCATCGCTCCGCTGCAGGGTGTCTTCCTGTTTGCCCGTGCCATTGTCGGAGATCTGCGCCGACAGACGGCCGTGGCTGAGCGTGGTCCGGATCGTCACGCGGTCTCCGCCGGAATGACGGATGGCGTTGCTGACGCTCTCCCGGAACAGCGCAAGCAGGTGCCGGTAGACGGCATAGTCGAGCGGACAGCCCGGTTCGGTCTCATCCGGTGGCCAGTCCAGTGAGAAACCGGCAGCCTCGCAGCGGGAGCGGGACTCTTCCCGCAGATCGGCCATCAGGTCAGCCAGCTCCCGCGGCTTCCCGGCGAGGCCCGTGACGATGGTGCGGATATCGGCCATGGCTTCACGCACGTCCTGGCGCATGCCGTCGGTGTCGGAACGGTGCAGGCTGATCATCAGCCGGCCGCTGACATCGTCGTGCAGGTCGCGGGCGATGCGATGCCGCTCCTCGGTCACGCCGGCCAGGTAGGCGTCACGCGTTGCGATGAGGCGTTCCGTCATGCGTATCAGCGCAGCTGCCGTGTCGAGATCGCCCGCCGCAAACGGGCGCCGCCCGCCATCGGCGTGGCGGCACAGGAGTGCCGGGGCGCCGCCCAGCGAGGGCAGGCGAAGGATTGTCCCGTTCTGTCCGATCGCCGGGACCTTAACGGGAGCAGGGTCGGTTTCGATTTCCAGTGGCTGGAAGCTCGCCTCAACGGCAGCACGCCAGCTTTCCGATCTCTGCTGATCGTTGGCGGCAAAGACAAGATCGGCGGCCCGCGAGAGGGCGTGCTGAACCACGGCCAGGCGCCTGCGCTCCTGGCGCCGCGCCAGCCATTCCCGCAGCGGGAAATACACCAGGGCAGCTCCGGCGAAAGCCAGACCGAGTGCGACATCCTGTTGCCGGGTCACGAAGGTGAGCAGGGCGATGTCGACGAGCAGGATTGCCGCAAGAAAAGCAACTGACAGGACGATGTTTCTGACCCAGCCGTCGAGGGAGAGCAGGCTGGTCCGCACGATTGCAATGCCGATACCGCAATAGATCAGAACAAACAGCGGAAAGGCGGCGTCCTCGCCCAGTGTGACTTTCACCAGGCCCGATTCGGGAAGCAGAACGGTCAGGGCATAAAGCGCAATGCCCAGCAGAATGGTCGCCAGAAGGATGATCAGCGAGGGGCGCAAGATGGTGGCCTTGCGCCCGATCCAGAACTGAATGCAGACAAGCGCGAGAAGCGCGAGGTATTCCACCATCTGGATGGAATAGGAGATGCGGGCGTCGATGAACTGACCAAGAGCAACCACACTCAGTGCGACGATTCCGCTTGCCACGGCGGCCGCTACCGCCGTTCGCGGCGTGAGCAGAGCTTTCGGGAAGAGCAGGAAGACGAAGACGAATGCGAGACCGAAGGCGTGCAGCACGGCTCCGTTCAGCACGCTTGTCGTGGTCGCAAGCTCGGGCGGTGTAAGCAGGCCGAACTTCAGATACATCCGGTATGTCAGCGCGGATGCGAGCAGAAGGCCTCCGGCAATGCCATAGGCGAGGGCGGCCGGAAGCTGTGGCCGGGAAGCCCAGACAGCCAGGCCGAACAGGGCGCCCAAGAGGGCACTGGCCAGCCCCATCCAGTCGCCGCCGTCAAAATCGCTCAGTCTTGCGTGGCGAGGGCGAACCTCACGCGTATGCGTGATGCCGGACAGGTCAGTGAAGCGCGCTGATGCAGATAAACCCGCCCGAAGGTGCGCTGCCAGCTGATGCCGCTGTGCAGTTTCCAGCCTGGGGTCCTTTGCCAGGTCGGCGGCTGGAATGACCAGTTCTGCGCCGGATATACCGCTGAATGACACGGGGGCATCGGGGGCCAGATCGAACGGCTCCCGGTCGATCATCAGCAGGACGTTGTCGTGGGCAAGGGACCGCTCTGCGGCAAGGTTTGCGCCATCCAGGGACAGGACAACCCAGACGAAACCCAGCGTTACCAGGACCATCGCAACGGCGGTGAAGCGTGCGATGGTGTGAGGCGCTTGATAGGCCTGCCGGCGCGCATCGATCCGCGTTGGAGTGTCTATAGCCCTGCCGGCTTCATTGCCGCCCCCCGATTCCCGTCGATGTCGAGGTTACTCCTCCCGACAGAATTTCGCAGCGCAAAACCGGCTCAGTCCTCGTTGAAGCTGTAGGGCGAGGCGCGCAGCATGTGGCTGTCCAGAACGAGTTTGCGGTTGAGCGGCGGGAAGGCGCGCTGGGCGCAGTCTTCCCGGTCGCACAGGCGGCAGGTGATGCCGACGGCCGCCGGTTTGATGCCGGCCACGGCGTCGGCATGGACGATCTTCGGCGCGTGCTCGAGGGCGCATCCCAGCGCGATGGCATGGACGACCGGCGGGTGTCCGGCCGGGGCGGGCGATAGCTGGCCGCGGGCGAGGGAGAGCATCGCCGTGCCGTCGGGCAGTTCGAATGTCTGGGCGATCAGGCGCTCGGGCGTGTGCAGGGCGTCGTAGAGATTCCATTTCGGGCACCCCCCGCCCGATCGCGCAAACGGCATGATGCCGCCGCCGAAGCGTTTGGACACATTCCCCGCGCTGTCGACACGGATCATGAAGAAGGGCAGACCGCGCGCGCCGGGCCGCTGCAGCGTCGTCAGACGGTGGCAGATCTGTTCGAAGCTGACCTCGAAGCGCCGCTGCAGCCGGTCGATATCGTAGCGCGTGTCCTCGGCGGTCTTCAGGAAGGGCGCATAGGGCATGTGAACCGCGCCGGCGAAATAGTTCGCCAGGCCGACACGGTAGAGCTTGCGGCCTTCCTCGGCCGGCAGGTGAGGCTCGGCAGACAGTTTATCCAGCAAATCGCCGAGTTCCAGATTGGCCAGGACGACAGCCATGTGAAAGGCGCGCGAGCCCGCAGAGAGGGCTTCGGAGAGCAGCAGGCGCCGGCCGTGAAAGTCGAGACGGCGGCGCGCGCCGGCCATGATATCCTCGTCCAGCACGCGCATGGTAAAACCGTGCGTATGCTGCAGGTAGTCGGCCAGTTGCTGTTCGCGCCGGTGGGTGCGCAGACCGATCCGCTCGACGAGCGCCCCGGCCGCTTCCTCCAGTTCGGGGAAATGGTTCTGGCGCGCATCCAGCGCGTCGCGCACGCTCTCCAGCACGGCACCGGGGCCGCCGGTCGCAGCGCCCGGGCCCGACATGCGCGTGGCAAGGTCGGCGGTGGCGGCCGTGGTTTCGCGATAGGCCTGGAAGAGGCGGGCAAAGGCTTCCGCGGCGCGCGGCTGGCTGTCGGCAAACTCGGACAATTCCATCCGGTCGAGACCAATGCCGGACAGGACGGGATCTGCCGCCGCTTCCTGCAGGTCCGCCACAAGCTGGCGGTCGCTCTCATTGGCAAAGGCGCGCACATCGACGTCGAAAGCGTCGGCGAGCGCCAGCAGGACCCGCGCCGTCACCGGTCGCTGATTGCGTTCCAGCAGATTGAGATAGCTGGCCGACAGTCCCAGCGCCTCGGCAGCCTCGGCCTGTGTCAGTCCGCGTTCGCGGCGCAGGCGGCGCAGGCGCGCGCCGGCAAAGATCTTCTCGAGGCCCTGTCCGTCATTCATTTTTGTGTCCAAATTTACAAAATTACATCATGACAATGTAATTATCATACACGGCATCCTCTTTATAGGAAAAGCCATATCGACACCATCCCTGCCGTTTGACAGCTTCGTTGCAACGCAACAGGCATCTGCCCCAACCCGTCAGGGAGACAAGAATGACGACTTTCAAGGATCTGGTTCCGAGTGCTCCGGAAGGCCGTTTTGACGGTATCGAGCGTCCCTATACGCCCGAAGACGTCGCCAAGCTGCGCGGCTCCGTGCAGATCCAGCACACGCTGGCCGAACGCGGTGCGGTGAAGCTGTGGGAGCTGCTCAAGACCGAGCCCTATATCAATGCGCTGGGTGCCCTGTCGGGCAATCAGGCCATGCAGATGGTCCGGGCCGGCCTGAAGGCGATCTACCTGTCGGGCTGGCAGGTTGCTGCCGATGCCAACACGGCCGGCGCCATGTATCCCGACCAGTCGCTCTATCCGGCCAATTCCGCGCCGGAACTGGCCAAGAAGATCAACCGCACCCTGCAGCGCGCCGACCAGATCGAAGTGTCTGAAAACGGCAAGCCGAGCCGTGACTGGTTCGCGCCGATCGTCGCCGATGCGGAAGCCGGTTTCGGCGGCACGCTCAACTGCTTCGAGATCATGAAGGCCTTCATCGAGGCGGGCGCCTCCGGTGTTCACTTCGAAGACCAGGTTGCGGCCGAGAAGAAGTGCGGTCACCTGGGCGGCAAGGTGCTGATCCCGACCAGCCAGCACGAGCGCAATCTCGCTGCGGCGCGTCTCGCGGCCGATGTGATGGGTGTGTCCACAATCACCGTTGCCCGTACCGACGCGGAATCGGCCACACTGATCAATTCGGACATCGACGAGCGCGATCATGAATTCATCGACTTCGATGCCGGCCGCACGCCGGAAGGCTTCTTCCGCCTGAAAGAGGGTATGGGCGTCGATCACTGCATCAAGCGCGGTCTGGCCTATGCAAAGGTCGCCGACCTCCTGTGGTGGGAAACCTCCAAGCCGAACCTGGACGAGGCCAAGCGTTTCGCCGAGGCGATCCAGAAGGCCTATCCGGGCAAGATGATGGCCTATAACTGCTCGCCCTCCTTCAACTGGGAAGCCAATCTCGACAAGGCCACCATCGAGACCTACCAGCGCGAGCTGGGTGCGATGGGCTACAAGTTCCAGTTCGTCACCCTGGCCGGCTTCCACCAGCTCAATCACGGCATGTTCGAACTGGCCCGCGGCTACAAGGATCGCGGCATGGGCGCCTATTCCGAGCTGCAGCAGGCCGAGTTCGCGTCCGAAGCCNATGGCTACACCGCCACGCGCCACCAGCGTGAAGTGGGCACCGGCTATTTCGACAAGGTGAACCTGGCCATCTCCGGCGGCACCTCGTCGACGACGGCGATGGGCGCTTCCACCGAGACCGCGCAGTTCCACGCTGCCGAATAGAGCGCAGGCCCTGCCCGAGCCTGTACACCGGGGTGCGCATCCCCAAGGCGCACCCCGGATCTGCCTCCAACCCCACAGGAGCAAGCCATGACTCTCATTGCACCGTCCGGCGTCGAAGTCCTGGGCCATCTCGAGCCCGGCTATGGCGACATCCTCACGCACGAGGCGCTCACCTTCCTCGCCGGCCTGCACCGCCGGTTCGAGAAGCGACGTCAGTCCCTGCTGCGCTATCGCAAGGAACGCCAGGCCGAGCTCGATCAGGGCGCACTGCTGATGTTCCCGCATGAGACGGCCGATATCCGGGCCGGCGAGTGGACCGTGCGTCCCGCGCCTGCCGATCTGCAGGATCGCCGCGTGGAAATCACCGGACCGGTCGACCGCAAGATGGTGGTCAACGCGCTCAATTCCGGTGCCAAATGCTTCATGGCCGACTTCGAGGACGCGACCGCGCCGCTCTGGTCCAATCTGCTGGACGGCCAGATCAATCTGCGCGACGCGATCCGCCGCGAGATCGACTTCACCGACGAGAAGTCCGGCAAGCGCTATCAGGTCAATGATGACGCGGCGGTGCTCATCGTGCGTCCGCGCGGCTGGCATCTGGACGAACGTCACGTCCATATCAACGGTCACGCCTTGTCCGGCTCGCTGTTCGATTTCGGTCTCTACGTCTTCCACAACCATGCGGCGCTGAAGGCGCGCGGCACCGCGCCGTACTTCTACCTGCCCAAGCTGGAAAGCCGGCTGGAAGCGCGTCTGTGGAGCCTGGTCTTCCAGCATGCCGAGGACGAGCTGGGCCTGGAACGCGGCACGCTGCGCGCCACCGTGCTCATCGAGACCCTGCCGGCCGCCTTCGAACTGGACGAGATCCTCTACGAGCTGAAAGACCATATCGTCGGCCTCAACTGCGGCCGCTGGGACTACATTTTCAGCTATATCAAGCGACTGCGTTCACGTGCTGAACATGTCCTGCCGGACCGTTCGGCGGTGACCATGACCGTGCCCTTCATGGCGGCCTATTCGCGCCGGGTGATCTCGGTCTGCCATCGCCGCGGAGCCCACGCCATGGGCGGCATGTCGGCCTTCATCCCGGTCAAGGGCGATGAAAAGGCGAATGCCGCGGCCACCGAACAGGTGCGCCAGGACAAGCTGCGCGAAGTCAAGAACGGGCATGACGGCACCTGGGTGGCTCACCCGGATCTCGTGCCTGTCGCGATGGAGATTTTCGACCAGCACATGAAGGGGCCGAACCAGATCAATCGGCCGGCCGATCCACACGAACTGCCGGTGACGACCCAGCAATTGCTGGCGGCTCCCGAGGGCGACATCACGGATCACGGTGTCAGCGACAATATCGACGTCGCCATCCGCTATATCGCTGCCTGGCTGGGCGGTCGCGGCGCCGTGCCGATCCGCAATCTGATGGAGGATGCGGCGACCGCCGAGATCGCCCGCGCCCAGCTCTGGCAATGGCGCCGTTTCGACAAGTCCACCAAGGAAGGCACAGCGATCACCGCGGCCTTCCTGGAAAACAAGATCGCCGACATCTGTGCGGCCATCCAGGACGAAGTCCCTGGCCAGGACGAGCTGTGCGACCGGATCCAGACGGCGGCAGACATCCTGTCGGAACTGGTTCTGTCGGACGAGTTCACCGAATTCCTGACCCTGCCGGCCTATGACCGGATCACGGCAGAACTGAAGGCGCCGATGCGTCTGATGGAGTTCGAGGACTGAGTGAATAACAAGAGCTGATGACGGTTGGTCGTCTCAGGCGCGGGGCCCGGTCCAGGCATCAAGCCAGGATCGGGCTTCGCCGTATTCGGAGAACACCCGGAACTGGCCGCCGACCAGGAAGCCCTTGGTCTGGAACAGCATGGCCTGGTCCTTGTGCCGTTCGGCATGGAAGATATGGGCGGCTTTCAGACGCGCCGCCGGCATGCGGAACCAGTCATCCGTCAACGACATGAACTCGATCGTCGAAAGGGCAATCTCGGCCTCGCGCCAGTCGGCGAGCAGGGCCGAATAGCCCGCGCTCTCTTCGGAAATCCGCGCCAGATCCTCGGCAGCCCCGTCGGGCGCCAGTGTCCCGGAAAAACGCACAAGAAGAAGACTGGCCGGAGAACCGGCTTCCAGAATGACGGGCATGGAACTCACCAAAACGATACACGCCACAAGGGGCAGTATCGTCGGTAACAGCGCCAAACCGAGTCGGGGAAGACCGGGCTGCAGCCATTTGCCCGTGCAAGACAGCCCGCAATTCTAGCCGGTCACCGGCGTTGCAACCGGGCGTGTATATCCGCACAGGTCTGCGAGCTTCCAGCCCTCCGCCGTCATCTCGAAACGGCAGGACAGATAGTCACGCCGGGAGACGCCATAGGGCGGCGGGGCGTCGGCGAGCGGTGTCTCGGGCGGCGGTGCGACACGGCTGTAGCTGGCCTGGGGATAGACCAGGACCTGACGCACTGTCTCGCTGTCTGGCGCTGACGGATCGTCGATGATGCAGAGCGGCGGCTGGGACAGGAGGCCGACCACAGTGCCCTCGGTGATGCCGTCATGGCCCCACAAGTGTCCGCGCACGGCCGGTGTTCCGCCGGTCAGCGCCGTGCGCAGCGCGCCGGGTGCCGTGGCCGCGGCGAGCGCGTTGGGATTGTGGCTGATCACGCCGGAAAAAGCTGCCAGTTCATAGGACTGAGGCGCCCGGCAGGCGGGGACGGTCTCCGTCGCACAGCCGGCAAGCAGCGCGGTGGCTCCGGTGGTGAGGACGGCAAGTCGAATACGCAAGGCTTGAACTCCGGTCACTGGAACGTCCCGCCTCCGCTATAGCCGGTTTCCCCGGCAACGGCGAGAGGCGAGGGGGCTAGCGGTTCTTGCGGTTCTCGATCAGGTCCTCCACCACGGACGGGTCTGCCAGGGTGGACGTGTCGCCCAGGTTGGAGAAGTCGTTCTCCGCGATCTTGCGCAGGATGCGGCGCATGATCTTGCCGGAGCGCGTCTTGGGCAGGCCGGGTGCGAACTGGATCAGGTCCGGCGTCGCCACCGGTCCGATCTCCTGGCGCACCCAGGCCTTGATCTCGGCGATATCCTCGTCCTCGGCTTTGCGCCCGCCCATCAGGGTGACATAGCAATAGATGCCCTGGCCCTTCACATCATGGGGATAGCCNACCACGGCGGCTTCCGCGATATCGTCGTGCGAGACGAGCGCGCTCTCGATCTCCGCCGTGCCGAGCCGGTGGCCGGACACATTCAGCACATCGTCGACCCGGCCGGTGATCCACCAGTATCCGTCGGCATCGCGCCGGGCGCCGTCGCCGGTGAAATAGTAGCCCGGATAGGCGGTGAAATAGGTGTCGATGAAACGCTGGTGATCGCCATAGACGGTGCGCATCTGGCCCGGCCAGGAACGGGCGATCACCAGATTGCCCTCGGCCGCGCCATTGTCGGCGAGACGGTTGCCCTCGGCGTCCATCAGGGCGGGTTCGACGCCGAAGAAGGGCCGTGTCGCCGAACCCGGCTTCATGTCAGTCACGCCGGGCAGGGGGGTGATCAGTGCGCCGCCCGTCTCGGTCTGCCACCAGGTATCCACGATCGGACAGCGTTCCTCGCCGACCACGCGGTAATACCAGCACCAGGCTTCCGGATTGATCGGCTCGCCCACCGTGCCCAGCAGGCGCAGCGAGGCGCGCGAATGCTTTTTCACGGGGGCGTCGCCTTCACGCATCAGGGCGCGGATGGCGGTCGGTGCGGTGTAGAAGGTGTTGACCTTGTGCTTGTCGATCACCTGCCAGAACCGGTCCGGTCCCGGCCAGGTCGGCACACCCTCGAACATCAACGTCGTGGCGCCGTTCGCCAGCGGGCCGTAGACGATATAGGTATGCCCGGTGACCCAGCCGACATCNGCNGNGCACCAGNANANNTCNNCNNGCNNNNAGGTCGAANACNTATTCNTGCGTCATNGACGCCCAGACNANNTNNCCGCCGGTCGTGTGNAGCACGCCNTTNGGNTTGCCGGTCGANCCNGACGTGTANAGGATGAACAGCGGATCCTCGGCGTTCATCGGTTCCGGATCGCAGTTCGCATCCTGTCCGGCGACCAGCGTGGCGTAGTCCACATCGCGGGTCTCGTCCCAGGCCACGTCTGCGCCGGTCCGGCGGACGACGATCACCTGGTCGACATCGCCGGCGCTCTCTACGGCTTTGTCGACATTGGCTTTCAGCGGGATTGTCTTGCCGCCGCGCAGGCCTTCATCGGCCGTGATCACGAACCGGCTCTCGCAATCGGAAATCCGGCCTGCCAGCGCATCCGGCGAGAAACCGCCGAACACGACCGAATGGACCGCGCCGATCCGGGCGCAGGCCAGCATGGCGTAGGCGGCCTCCGGGA
Source organism: Maricaulis sp. (assembly GCA_002707795.1). Lineage (GTDB taxonomy): Bacteria > Pseudomonadota > Alphaproteobacteria > Caulobacterales > Maricaulaceae > Maricaulis > Maricaulis virginensis. Next base: position 12,410 of record PANX01000050.1, on the reverse strand, counting down.
TCATCGGCATGTAGATCGTGACCCGGTCGCCCTTCTGCACACCGATCGATTTCAGCCCGTTGGCCAGGCGGCACACGGCCTCATACAGTTGACGATAGGTGATCGCCTTGTCGTCAGCCGGATCGTCGCCCTCCCACAGGATCGCCGTCTCGTCGGCCCGTTCGGCCAGGTGACGGTCGATGCAGTTGACCGAGGCGTTCAGCTTGCCGTCGGCGAACCAGCGGATGTGCAGATCGTCCTTGTCCCAGGACACGTCCGAGATTTCCGTGAAAGGCGTCATCCAGTCGATCCGCCGCGCTTCCTCGCGCCAGAACCCGTCCGGATCCTCGAGCGAGCGGCGATACATCTGCGTATAGCGTTCCGCATTGATCAGCGCGGTTTCGGCGCGGCCTTCCGGGACCGGGTAGATTTCGTTGGGATCGTGGTGGGACATGAGGGAACTCCCCGCGCGTTCTGGGCAGATTGTGATTGTTGGAGTGCACGATAACGCGTTGTCCGCGTCGCGCAATCACGCCTGCGAGAGCAGGCGGGAGCGGACGAGGAAACGCCGTTCGCGGCCATTGTCGAGCGAGAACATGCCGCCCCGGCCCGGCACCGCGTCGAGAATGAGCTGGGTATGCTTCCACGCCGCGTACTGGCGGCCGCCGATATAGACCGGCACAGGCCCGATCCATCCCAGCAGGACGTCGCTTTCACCGATCCGGAATTCGCCGGCCGGATAGCACATCGGTGACGACCCGTCACAACAGCCGCCGGACTGGTGGATCAGGATGTCGGGATGGTCGCGCCGGATTTCCGCAATCAGGGCGAGGGCGTCGTCCGTTGCGGTCACGCGGTGTGTGTGGCGGGTCTCGTCGATCATGCCGGTTTCCTTGCGATGCGTACGGGGCCGGCGAACCGGCCCCGCCACGGGGCGGTGATCAGAAGAAGCCCAGCTTTTTCGCGCTGTAGCTGACCAGCATGTTCTTGGTCTGCTGATAGTGGTCCAGCATCATCTTGTGGGTCTCCCGGCCCACGCCCGATTGCTTGTAGCCGCCGAACGCCGCATGGGCCGGGTAGGCATGATAGCAATTGGTCCAGACCCGTCCGGCCTGGATGCCGCGGCCAAAGCGGTAGCAGGTATTGGCGCTGCGGCTCCACACACCGGCCCCCAGGCCGTAGAGCGTGTCATTGGCGATCGCCAGAGCCTCGGCCTCGTCCTTGAAGGTCGTCACGGCCACAACGGGACCGAAAATCTCCTCCTGGAAGACCCGCATCCGGTTGTGACCCTTCAGCACGGTGGGCTGGACATAGTGTCCGCCGGCAAGGTCGTCGCCGACCTGGCCTTCACCGCCGCCGATCAGCACTTCGGCGCCTTCCTGGCGGCCGATATCGAGATAGGCGAGGATCTTTTCCTTTTGCTCCGAGGATGCCTGGGCACCGATCATCGTCGCCGGGTCGAGCGGATCGCCCTGCTTGATGGCGGCAACGCGCTGCAGCGCCCGCTCCATGAAGCGCTCATAGATGTCCTCATGGATCAGCGCGCGCGACGGACAGGTGCACACCTCTCCCTGGTTCAGCGCGAACATGGCGAAGCCCTCGATCGCCTTGTCGAAGAAGTCGTCATCGGCGTCGGCCACGTCCTTGAAGAAGATGTTGGGCGACTTGCCGCCCAGTTCCAGCGTCACCGGGATCAGGTTTTCCGAGGCGTATTGCATGATCAGACGCCCGGTCGTGGTCTCGCCCGTGAAGGCGATCTTCGCGATCCGGCTGGAGGAAGCGAGGGGCTTGCCGGCTTCCAGACCGAAACCGGAAACGATGTTCAGGACGCCCGGCGGCAACAGATCGCCGATCAGCTCGGCCCAGACCAGGATGCTGGCCGGCGTTTGCTCGGCCGGTTTCAGCACCACGCAATTGCCGGCCGCCAGGGCCGGGGCCAGTTTCCAGGCCGCCATCAGCAGCGGGAAGTTCCAGGGAATGATCTGGCCGACCACGCCCAGCGGTTCATGGAAGTGGTAGGCCACCGTGTCGGCATCGATCTCGGCGAGCGAGCCTTCCTGGGCCCGGATGCAGCCGGCGAAATAGCGGAAATGGTCGATCGCGAGCGGAATGTCCGCCGCCATGGTCTCGCGGATCGGCTTACCATTGTCCCAGGTTTCCGCCGTCGCCAGCCTCTCGAGATTGGCTTCCATCCGGTCGGCGATGGCGTAGAGCGCGGCGGCGCGCTCGGCGACGGCTGTGTGGCCCCAGGCATCCCTGGCGGCGTGGGCGGCGTCGAGTGCGGCCTCGACATCCTGCGCGTCCGAGCGGGCGATCTCGCAGATCGGCCGGCCATTGATCGGCGAGGTGTTGGTGAAGTAGCGGCCGGCAGCGGGGGCGCGCCAGCTGCCGCCGATGAAATTGTCATAGCGCGCCGTGAAGGGCGCACGGGTGTCGCGGTCGATCTGTGTGATGACGTTCATGTCTTCCTCCCATGGAAACGAGCCCTTTGCGGGCCTCTGGGAGAAAGTCTGCGTAGCCGGGTGTGCGCCTGTCTGCCCCGTCGCGGCGAGCGGAATGCCGGACTGTCTCGCTGGTGAGACAGTCCGGCGGTGCTATTCGATACCGAGGCGCTTCATGCGGCGGTAAAGCGTGGCGCGGCCGATCCCCAGCTCGCGGGCTGTCGCGCTGGCATTGCCGTTATTGCGGGCCAGGGCCCGGCGAATCTCGCTGCGCTCTGCAGCATCAAAACCGGGCATTACAGAGCCGGCCGAAAGCAGGTCCGCCGCGGGCCGTGGCGATGCCAGGCTGGCATCGTCCAGACCCAGCCCCTGCCGCGCCGCGCGCGTAGCGCCGACGACGAGGTCATCGCTGTCGACAGCCAGCAGGGCCGGGCCCCGGGCGCTGTCTCCGGGGGCAACCAGGATGCGATGACCGGAAAAGGCGGCGCCGAAATGTTCCGCCTCGATCCGCCGTGCCGCTTCCGTGACGATATTCCCGATCAGACCGGCGAGGCTTTCATTCATGTCCCGCCGGCAGGACGAGACGTCCAGCGCACCGGCCAGCCGCCCGCGCTCGTCGAAGATCGGCGCGTCCATACAGCTCATCCCGGTATTGCGGCTGTGAAAATGCTGGTCGCGATGGATGGTCACGGCGCGCTTTTCCACCAGGCAGGTGCCGATCCCGTTTGTGCCTTCGCTCGCTTCGCTCCACACCGCGCCGGTCCACAGACCCCACCGGTTGAATGCGGGGTCGTGCGATGGCGATCCCTGCCGTTCCAGCACCACGCCGTCGGCATCGGTGAGAAGAACACAGCACCCGCTGTCGCCGACCGTCTGCAGGAGCCGCGTCATCGCCGGCCTGGCGATCGACAGAAGCCGGCCGGCCTGCTCGCGCGCCTGATCGAGTTCCCGGCCGGTGAGCCGTTCGGGCGCTTGCGGAGTGTCCGGGTCGAGGTGGTGGTAATTGAGCGAGCGCGACCAGGATGCTGCCACGAAGGACCGCGCAACGGCGCTGTCGTTGCTGGCGGTGCTGAAGACAAGATCGGCGTGCCTGGCCTGCACGGGCGCTCCCCGGTGAAGTTGGGCGCGGTCTTTGCGAGCCGCGCTACACGAAGACTGACACGAAACCGCGCCGCGTCAAAACGGCGGGGCGTCATCGTTTATGTTCAGCCTTCGGCGCGCAGCGTGGTCGCCGGGTCGAGGGTGCGCAGGGCGGCGTAGTGGGACAGGAAGACCTGGCCGGACAATTCGTCGAACAGGCCGGCCTTGATCAGCCCGTCGGCCACGGGGCCTTTCACCTCTGACAGGTGCAGGCGAATGCCCGCCTCCTGAAGCCGGGCATTGATGGTGCGCAGGCTGCCGAGCGCACTCGCATCGACGAAATTCACCGCCGGGCACATCAGGACGAGATCGGTCATCTCCGGCTCGCCGGCTGCGATCCGCGCGATCAGCTCTTCCAGGAAGCGCGCATTGGCGAAGTAGAGCGCGCTGTCGACCCGCAGCGAGACCACATGCGGCGAGACGATCACATCGTGCCGGTCGACATTGCGGAAATGGTGCGTGCCCGGCACCTGTCCCAGCCGCGCCCAGTGCGGCCGCATCGTGCGCTGGAGCACCAGTCCGACCGAGACGGCAACGCCCAGCGTCAGGCCGAACTCGATACCCAGGAAGAGCACGCCGAACAGGGTCAGGAAGGCTGCCGCGCCGTCGGACCGGGAGTAGGTCCAGGCGTGCCAGGCGCCCTTGAAGTCCGCGAGCTTCCAGATGGCCGCCAGGATGGTTGCGGCCAGCGTGGCCTTGGGCAGGTGATGGAAAGCCGGGGTCAGGAAGGCTGCGACGAGCAGGATGAGCAGCGCTGTAAAAGCGCCGGCATAGGGTGTGCGGGCACCGGCAGTCTCGTTGACGACCGAGCGTGCGAAGCCGCCCGTCACCGGATAGCCGCCGGTCAGCGCCGCCGCGGCATTGGCTGCGCCCAGGCCGAAAAGTTCGCGATTGGGCTGGATGTGTTCGCGATGCTTGGCAGCCAGTGACTGGCCCACCGAGACGCTCTCGACAAACCCGATCAGGGAGATCAGGGCCGCCGGTCCGAGCAGGGCGCGCCAGGTCTGGAGATCGACAGTCGGGAATTGCAGGGGCGGCAGGCCGGAGGGCAGGCTGCCGACAATCGCGAGGCCGGTCTGTTCGTTGAGGTGCAGCGTCCATGCCGCGATTGTCGCCGCTGCGACCAGAGCCGCAGGTGCAGCGCGCACCAGGCTGTCGCTGAGGGCCTTGCCGAGACCGATGCGCTGCAGGAGGGCCGGCAGGACGCCCCGCGTCATCAGCAGGAAAGCCAGGCTGGCACCGCCCACAAGAAGAGCGATCCCGTCAAAACCGGCAAGGCCCTGGACAAAGGTCATCGCCAGCTCGGGCAGGGTCGCGCCATGCATGTCGATCCCCAGCATATGGCGCAGTTGACTGGCGATGATCAGCACGGTCGACGCGGTGATGAAGGCATCGACCACCGGCCGGCTGAGGAAATTGGCGACACTGCCGAGGCGGAACACGCCGAACAGAAGAAGAAAGAGGCTCGACAGCAGGGCCAGCGCTCCGGCCGCCGCTATCTGGTCGGCGGGATTGTCCAGACCGAGCGAGCCGACAGCCGCTGCCGTCATCAGTGAAACGACGGCGACAGGGCCGACCGCCAGGACGCGGCTGGAGCCGAACAGGGCATAGGCGATCAGCGGAGCGATGGACGCGTAGAGGCCTGCCTGCGGCGGAAGCCCCGCCAGCAGCGCATAGGCGAGGCTCTGCGGGATCAGCAGGATTGCGGTGACCACGCTCGCCAGCGCGTCGGCGCCCAGCGTCGCGCGGTCATAGGTTTTCAGCCAGCCGAGCCCCGGCAGGAAACGGGCAGCGCGATCGAGGAGTGTGTCAGACCGCATCGATCGGCAGTTTGAGGTAGCGCAGGCCGTTGGCGGCCGGTTCGGGCAGATTGCCGGCACGCATATTGATCTGCACCGAGGGCAGGATCAGACGGGGCATGTCCAGCGTGGCATCGCGCTCGGTCCGCCAGGCCACGAACTCGTCTTCGCTGGTCCGGGCATTGAGATGGATATTGCCGGCCTTTTCCTCGGCGACCGTGGTCTCCCAGGCGAAGAAGTCACGGCCCGGCGCCTTGTAGTCGTGGCACATGAAAAGACGGGTCTCGTCGGGCAGGGCGTAGATCTTCTGCACAGAGTGGTAGAGCTGGCGCGCATCGCCGCCCGGGAAGTCGCAGCGCGCGGTACCGAAATCCGGCATGAACAGCGTGTCGCCGACAAAGGCGGCGTCGCCGATATGATAGACCATGCAGGCGGGGGTGTGGCCTGGCGTGTGGATGGCCTCGGCCTCGATATTGCCGATCGAGAAGCGTTCGCCGTCCTGGAAAAGATGCCCGAACTGCGAGCCGTCGCGGGCGAAATCCGGACCGGCATCGAACAGGTCGCCGAACACTTTCTGCACGTCCGTCACATGACCGCCGATGCCGATCTTTCCACCCAGCCGGCTCTGGATATAGGGCGCCGCTGACAGGTGATCGGCATGGACATGGGTTTCCAGGATCCAGTCGACCGTCAGGCCCGCTGCTTTCACATACTCGATGATCGCGTTCGCCGAATGGGTCGCCGTACGGCCGGAGGCCTGATCGAAATCCAGCACGCTGTCGATGATCGCCGCGCGGTCCGTCTCGGGATCCGACACGACATAGGAGATCGTGAAAGTATCCGGGTCGAAGAAGGACTTTACGGCAAGCTGGGTCATGATGGTGGCGGGCTCCTGGCGGATTACTCGGACTCGATATAGGTTATGTGCATATTCATGCAAATATGAAGTTATGCGGCGCGGGGTCGCAGGCGGCGACTGTCTAGCCTATCCGGCGGGCCGGCAATAGGTGTCGTAGAGGGTGGATATCAGGTGTTCCAGCCGCGTGTCGGCGAGGGCGTAGTAGATGGTCTGTCCGTCGCGCCGCGTCCGCACCAGCCCCTTGTTGCGCAGGATTGCCAATTGCTGCGACATCGCCTGGGCCCGCATGTCCAGCGCCTCGGCGAGTTCGCCGACCGATCGCTCCTTTTCCACCATGGCGCACATGGCGAGAAGACGATTGGGGTGGGCGAGGGTCTTCATGATCTCGGACACCTCCTCGGCGACCGGCCGCATGTCGTCGTATTGCATGGTGTGCCTGCAGGAGTTTGTAGCTACAGGGGTGTGTAGGTGATTGCGGGGTGTGGGGGAAGGGGCCGGAGTAGGTTCATCTCCAAACACCGTCATCCCCCGGCTTGTCCGGGGGACCTCGACCCTCCTGCTGGACATTGGCTTCGCGACGTCATGACCGGGCTCTTCGCCAGGTTGGCGGAGGGCCCCCGGATCCCTGCTGACGCAGTGACCGTGGGATGACGAGGTATTGGCCGTATTGAAGAAGCGGCTTGCGTCGAGCTGCCCATCAACTGAAATGGGCTATTGTGTTAGCGCGCTAATACGCTATATCGGCCCTCAAGGAGACCGGACCCATGGACGACCTGTCTGAAAACACGCGCGCTTCGGCGCCGGATCTGGCGCCGCTTTGCGAGGCGCTGCTGGCCCTGCGTGATGAGCGCGAGGCCGACCGCTTCCTGCGTGACCTGCTGACACCGGGCGAGATCCGCACGCTGGTGGAACGCTGGCGCGTGGCGCGGTTGCTGGACGAGGGCGGTCATTCCTATCGCGAGATTGCCGAAATGACCGGCGCCTCCACCACGACGGTGACCCGGGTCGCCCGTTTCCTCAGCCAGGAGCCCTGGCAGGGCTACCGCACCATTCTCGACCGCCTCAAGGAGCCGAAATCGTGACCTCCCCGCGTCTGCGTATCGCCGTTCAAAGCAAGGGCCGCCTCGCCGAGGGCGGTATGGACCTGTTGAAGCGCTGCGGCCTTCGTTTCGCCTATGGCCGGGACAAGCTGCACCAGCGTGCCGAGAACATGCCGGTCGATCTGATGCTGGTGCGCGATGATGACATCCCCAACTTCGTGGCGTCCGGTGCCTGCGATTACGGCATTGTCGGCGAGAATGTGCTGCGCGAGGAACAGGCCGCCGGCGGCCGGGCCCGCGAGCTGGATGTGGCGCTGCGCCTGGGGTTCGCCGGCTGCACGCTGAAACTGGCAGCCGCCCAGGGCGGAGACATCCGCTCGTCTGCCGATCTGGCGGGCAAGGCGGTCGCGACCTCCTATCCGGCGCTGACGGCACAGTATCTGCGCGAGCGGGGGATCGAGGCGGAAATCGTCGAGATGCGTGGCTCGGTGGAAGTGGCGCCCCGCCTGCGCATCGCCGATGCGATCTGCGACCTTGTCTCCTCCGGCGCGACGTTGCAGGCCAACGGGCTGGCGGCCTTCGAGACGGTGCTGGAGAGCGAGGCCGTTCTCATCCGGCGCAGCACGGGCCGGGATCCCCGGACCGACGCGGTGGCGAACGTGCTGATGCGCCGGGCGGAGGGTGTGATCGCCAGCTCGCAGACCAAATACATCATGCTCAACGCGCCCAAGGACAGGCTCGAAGCGATCCGCAACCTCCTGCCGGGCGCCGACGCGCCGACCATCGCCCAGGTCGCTGGCCGGGACGATGTCGTGGCCATGCATGCGGTCTGCCGCGAGCGGGTGTTCTGGGAAACCCTGGAAGCGCTCGAAGCGGAGGGCGCGCGCGCCATCCTCGTCCTGCCCATCGAGAAAATGCTCGCCTGAGGTTCGTCATGCTCGACACGCTGATCTGGAAAGACGCCACAGAGGCACAACGGCGTCGGGCGCTGGCGCGTCCGGTCGAAACCGGCACCGCCGACGCGGCGGCCCGCGAGATCGTCGATGCCGTGCGGGCGCGCGGCGACGAGGCGGTCCGCGCCTACGCAGCCCGTCTGGATGGCCACGCGCCGGACGATTTCCGTGTGCCGGCCGAAGCGCTGCGCGAAGCGCGAAAGGGTATGGACCCGGCCGACATCGAAGCCGTCAAAGCGGCTGCGGACGCTGTGCGGCGGTTCCACGTCCGCCAGGGTTATTCGGGTTATTCCGTCGAGACCTGGCCTGGTGTCATGGCCTCGCGCCGGGCGACGCCGGTCGATGTGGCGGCACTTTACGTGCCCGCCGGCAGTGCGCCGCTCGTCTCGACGCTGATCATGCTGGCTGTGCCGGCCCAGCTGGCCGGTGTGCCGCGGATTGTCGTCGTGGCGCCGCCGGCCGGTGAGGGCGGGGTGAACCCGGCGCTTCTGGCCACCGCGGAGATTCTCGGCATTGACGAGGTCTATGCGATCGGCGGGGCCCAGGCGATTGCCGCCCTGGCGACGGGTGCGGCAGGCTTGCCGCGCGCCGACAAGATTTTCGGGCCCGGCAATGCCTATGTGGCCGCTGCCAAATCCTATGTCGCCGGACTGCCGGGCGGGCCGGCGATCGACCTGCCGGCCGGACCGAGCGAGGTGATGGTGATTGCCGACGACCGCGCCGACGCTGAACTGGTCGCCAGCGACCTGCTCAGCCAGGCCGAGCACGATCCCTCCGCCCAGGTGGTTCTGGCGTGTTTCGATAGCGCGACGCGCGACCGTGTAATCGCGGCGACCGAAGCCCAGCTGGCGCAATTGCCCCGGGCGGAAATCGCGCGGGCGGCGCTGGCAAGCTCCTGCACGGTGATCTGCGACACGCTGGAAGAGGCGGCCGAGGTGGCCAATGTCTACGCACCGGAACACCTGATCCTGCAGGCCGATGCGGCCGAGCGGCTGGTCGGCCTGGTGCGGCATGCCGGTTCGATCTTTGTCGGTGCCTTCACGCCGGAAGCGGCCGGAGACTATGCCGCCGGTCCCAATCACACCCTGCCGACCAGTGGAGCTGCGCGCGCCTATGGCGGCGTGACGGTCGAGGCCTTCCAGAAGACCACGACCATCCTGCGTGCCACGGCCGAGGGCGCGGCGGCCATGGCGCCCGCCGTCGAGCGTCTGGCAGCGCTGGAAGGGCTGGAGGCTCACGCGACAGCGATGCGTCTGCGCCGTGAACGGGCCGGGGCCCAGCCGGGTGTGGCTGCGGCCGGCGGTCCGCGCGCTGGCACGAAACGCCGCAAGACAGCCGAGACGGATGTCACCGTGACCGTCAATCTCGATCGCGACGGGCCCAGCCGGATTGCCACCGGTGTGGGTTATTTCGATCACATGCTCGAACAGGTCGCCCGGCATGGCGGGATCGCGCTGGACGTGGCGGTGGAGGGCGATCTTCACATCGATGCCCACCACACGATCGAGGATGTCTGCCTGACGTTCGGCGAGGCCTTGCGCGAGGCGTTGCGGGACAAGCGCGGTCTTGCCCGCTTCGGGTTCGAACTGCCGATGGACGAGACGCGGGCTGCGGTCTGGATCGATCTTTCAGGGCGGCCGTTTGCCAAATTCGAGGGCGAGATCCCCGGCGAGACCGTTGGCGAATTCCCGGTCGAGATGACGGCGCACGCCTTCCGCTCCATCGCGGAGAGCCTGGGGGCGGCGATCCATGTGAAAGTCGAGGGCGAGAATGCCCACCACATGGTCGAGGCCTGTTTCAAGGCTTTCGGCCGCGCCCTGCGCAAGGCCGTGCGGGTCGAGGGCGATGCGCTGCCGTCGACCAAGGGAATGCTGGCATGACCATCGCCCTGATCGATACCGGCTGTGCCAATATCGCCTCGGTGCGGTTTGCACTGGAGCGGGCGGGGCTGGACCATGACGTGGTCACCGAACCGGCCGGTGCGGCGGACTGCGACCGCATCATCCTGCCCGGTGTCGGCGCGGCAGGACCGGCCATGGAGCGTCTCAAGGCGCGCGGCTGGAGCGAGACGCTGCCGCAGGACGGCCGGCCGCTGATGGGTATATGCCTGGGCATGCAGCTCCTGTTCGAACACTCGGCCGAGGGCGATGTCGACGGGCTCGGACTGCTGCCGGGCCGGGTCGAACGCCTGCCACGGCCGGACGGGCTGGTCTGGCCGCACATGGGCTGGAATGCGCTTGAGGGGTTCGCCGTCGGGGAACCGTTGCTGACCGGCATTTCGGCCGGATCCCATGCCTATTTCGTGCACGGCTACTACGTTTCCGCCGGCCGGGTGACGCAGGCCCAGTGCGACTACGGCGTTCCGGTCTCGGCGATTGTGCGTCAGGGGCAGGTCTCCGGCTGTCAATTCCATCCCGAGCGCTCCGGAGCCGTGGGCGCGCGTATCCTTTCCAACTTTGCGGGTATCAAGGCGTGATCCTCTATCCAGCCATCGACCTTCTCGACGGCCGCGTGGTGCGGCTGCACAAGGGTGAATTCGACGCCGTCACGGATTATGGCGACGACCCCGTTGCCGTGGCCGAAAAGTTCGGCGAGGCCGGCGCCAGCTGGATCCATGTCGTCGACCTGTCCGGCGCCCGCGACGGCCAGCGCCGGCAGAGCGATACGATCCGCGATATCTGCCGCACGGGATTGCGGGTGCAGACCGGCGGCGGGGTGCGTTCGTCCGAGGATGTGGAAGATCTCCTGGCGATGGATGTCGAGCGGGTGATCGTCGGGTCGCTGGCGGTGACGGAGCCGGAAAAAGTGTCCGGATGGCTGGCCCGCTATGGCAGCGAACACATCACGCTGGCGCTGGATGTGCGGGCGGTCGGGGGGCAGTATCGCCTGGCCCTGAAGGGCTGGACGGACCTGGCGGACACCACGCTGGACGATGTCGTCAGGGCGTATGACGGGGCGAAATTGCGCCACGCACTTGTCACGGACATCGGACGTGACGGTGACCTTTCTGGCCCGAATGTGGGACTTTACTGCTACATAAGTGCTCAATTTCCTGACATTGCCTGGCAGGCCTCCGGTGGCATTTCATCCCTGGAGGATATCACGGCGGTGCGGGATGCGGGTGTTGCCGGGGCGATTTCCGGCAAGGCCTTGTATGAAGGCCGGTTTTCTCTTGCGGAGGCGTTGATATGCTCGCAAGACGGATAATCCCCTGCCTCGATGTCCGCGACGGCCGCGTCGTCAAGGGCGTGAAATTCCGCGACCACGAGGATGTCGGCGCGATCGTCGATCTGGCCCGCCGCTATTCCGCCGCCGGCGCCGACGAGCTGGTCTTCTACGACATCGCCGCTTCGGCCCGCGGAGCCACCGTGGAGCCGGAATGGGTGAGCCGGGTAGCGCGGGAGATCGACATTCCCTTCTGCGTCGCCGGGGGGATCCGCAGTGTCGACGATGCCCGCGCGCGCCTGTTCGCCGGGGCCGACAAGATCTCGATCAACTCCCCGGCGCTGGAAAGCCCGGACCTGATCGACCGCCTGGCGCACGAATTCGGCAGCCAGTGTGTCGTTCTCGGCGTGGACAGCCGCAAGATCGAGGGCGAATGGCGGGTGCACCGGTATACCGGCGATCCGGACAAGACCCGCACCGACGAACGCCGTACGCTGGACTGGATCGCCGAGGGCCTCGACCGCGGTGCCGGCGAGGTCGTGCTCAACTGCATGGACATGGATGGCGTTCGCGACGGTTATGATATCGAGCAGCTCGCTGCTGTGAGGGCGATCTGTTCGACCCCCCTGATCGCGTCGGGCGGGGCCGGCCGAAAAGAACACTTCAAATCCGTGTTCGAATTGGCCAATGTCGACGGCGCGCTGGCGGCCAGCGTATTTCACAAAGGGGTCATGGAGATAGGCGATCTGAAAGCCTATCTTGCCGCCGAGGGAATCAGGGTCAGACCATGATTGAAGCGAACTCCCTGGACTGGAAGAAGTCCGACGGGCTTATTCCGGCCATTGTCCAGGATCATGCCACGCGCCAGGTCCTCATGCTGGGCTATATGAATGAAGAGGCGCTGGCGAAGACGGTCGAGACCGGCAAGGTGCATTTCTTCTCGCGCTCCAAGCAGCGCCTGTGGAAGAAGGGCGAGACTTCGGGCCACACATTCAAGCTGATCTCGATTGCCGCCGATTGCGACAAGGACACGC